>JABMOG010000323.1 GCA_013204265.1 Rhodospirillales bacterium | reverse complement strand
CGCTTCGGGTCGCTCGCGATGTATTGTAGATAACCGAATTGCAATTCCGAAAAATAAAAGACGAAGCAAATTCCAATTACCGCACCCGTACGGTTTTCGGCAACCAGCAGAATTGGGTCAAAATCAATCCTTGCGCGGTTGCGCAGTAGCCGCTCGATTCGGTCGATACCTTCGGGCTCGTGAGGAAAAGCCCCCCAGAACAACACGCGGGCCTCGAAGAAGGCCTTTTGGTCAATGGCGCTGGTGAGGTCGTGAATCGAGCGGAACTTGATCATTTGGGATGCCGGGTTAAAGGCTTGAACATCATGTAAGAAATTAGCTTATCATGATGTAACCTAGTGCCTGTAAAGGCGCCACCAAGAATTATTCAAGGCAGCGAGAGAAGAAGGTTGATCCCCCGGTAGAAAAACGAATTTAGACGACCATCACCAATATCATAACATCGTCAGAACGTCCGCTATGGGTTGCCGCCTCAACCGTTCGCTGCAACCCAAGCGGACATTAGATAGATGTATAATTTTTAAAAGCCTCTCGGATTTTTTCGAGGTCCGGGCTTGCCGCGTCATACGGCAGCGGACTGCCGGCGCCCCATACGGGGCCAGGCCAGGCCGGGTCCGCTTTGAGGCGGGCGACCACATGCACATGCAACTGCGGCACAATATTGCCCAGCGCGCCGACGTTGATTCTGTCCGGCGAATACACCTCGTTAAGCACACGCGACATATCCCTGATTTCCAGCATCATGGCCTCAAGGTCGCCGGTCGCCAGATCATGGAGGCCTATGAGCCCTTCGCGGCGGGGAATCAGGATGATCCATGGGAACCGGCGGTCGTTATTGATGCGGGCTTCGGATAGCGCCAAGGGGCCGAGGCCCAGCGTGCTCTCGGCCAGCTGCGGGTGGAGGCTAAAATTCATCATCGCAAAATCCCTAATAGCTTCGCCGCCTCAACGCCGCGGCGGCGGGCGTTCAAACGGTTTTTAGCGTCCCTTCAACCGAATTCACTATGGCAGGGTTCCGATTCCTGATCCAGATCAAGGCGCGACCGCCGGGCCTGGGCTACAGTTCCACTTAACGTGGCGAGGTATGCGTGCCCCAGGCTTCCGAGGGAGGATAAACGCATGTTCAAGGTTCTGCCGGAAAGCAAGGGCCGGCGATTATATGTCAGGGCCTCAGGCACCCTGACCGACGACGATTACAAGGAACTGATGCCCCGGATGGAAAAGGCCATCGACGAGTTTGGGCGGTTGCGGTTGTTCGTCGATATGCAAGACCTGGAGGGCTGGGAGATAAAGGCGGCTTTCGATGATTTCGCCTTCGGCCTCAAGCACTGGAACGATTTCGAGCGCGTCGCCATGGTCGGCAACCAGCGCTGGGAGGAAATTTCGGCCAAGGTCTTTGATGCGCTAAGCGCGGGCGAAGTTCGCTTTTTCGACGCAGCCCATCGCGACACCGCCCACGACTGGATCAAACACGCCTGAGGGCGGCGCGGCCCTATTTGTTTGAGGGCGCGCACCGCCGTGCCTAAGATACGACGATGACGTCCAAGGATTTCAAGCCGCCGCGCCAGCCTGCGACCCAGTTGATCGTCGCCCTGTGCGTCGCCGAAATATTTTCCATGTTGGGGGTGGCGGCGTTTCCCGCCCTGCTGCCGACCTTCCTCATCGAATGGCAACTGACCAACACCGACGCCGGCTGGATCAACGGTATCTATTTTGCCGGTTACCTGATCGCTGTTCCGGTACTGGTCAGCCTTACCGACCGGGTTTCGCCACGCCGGATTTATTACCTGTCCCTGATTTTGGCGGCGGTATCCTGCGCCGGATTCGCGTTTTTTAGCCACGGCTTCTGGAGCGCCATGATCTTCCGCACATTCGCCGGGATCGGCCTGGCCGGGTCCTACATGCCGGGCCTGAAACTGCTCAGCGATCACCTCAAGGCGATGACCGGCAACGACGACCAAAGCCGCGCCGTCGCCTTTTACACCTCCAGTTTCGGCATCGGCACGGCGGGGTCCTATTACCTGTCGGGCGTGGTTGCGACGGCATTCGACTGGCACTGGGCCTTCGCCCTGGCGGCGCTGACCCCGCTGGTGGCGATTGCCATATCCGCCGCCGCCCTTCCCGGCCGCGACCCGGCCCTGCCGGAGGCGCCCGACACCCACCTGCTGGATTTCCGCCCGGTGTTGCGCTGCCGCGCCGCCATGGGTTATGTGCTGGCCTACACGGCGCATAATTTCGAGCTGTTCGCGCTGCGCTCGTGGATCGTCGCCTATCTGGTGTTCGCCGCCAGGGCCGGCCCCCAGGACGGTTTTCTTACCCTGAACATGTGGAGCGCCACCGCCATCGCCGCCTGTATCAACCTTTTGGGCATGCCGTCCAGCGTTCTCGGCAACGAACTTTCCAGGCGCTTCGGTCGCCACAGGGTCATTACCATCGTCATGTTGACGTCGGCGGTAATGGCCTGTGTTCTCGGGTTCTCATCAGAATGGCCGTTCTGGGTCGTCGTCGCGCTGGCGATGGTGTACGGAATCACGGTGACCGGCGACAGCGCATCGATCACCGCTGGCGTGGTCAACGCCGCGCCCGAAGGCTACCGCGGCGCCACCATGGCCGTGCATTCGTGCATCGGTTTCATGGGTTCGTTCGCCGGACCACTGATGTTCGGCGTCATGCTCGACCTCGCCGGGCCGGACGGCGTCGGCGGCACGACCGTCGCCTCGTGGGGCTGGGCCTTCGCCTTTACCGGGCTTATTGTCACGCTTGGACCGATGGCGCTGGCCCTGCTGCGCGAGCGCAAAAAATAGGCTCTATTTTTTGCCGCCGGCGACCGCCGACATCGCTCCTTTGATGGCGTCCGGCGCTTCCATGATGTTCATGAAGCTGTTGGAGCCCATCATCGACAGGTCGGGAAAATTGATGGCGATGCGAAAACGCGCCGATTGCGAATACACCTTGTTGCCGCTGACTAGAATTTCATAAGGCAGGTGGGCGGTCGAGCGCATCGGTTTGAAATCAATTTCACTCATCAGGTATGTGTCGTCCTGATTTTTTTGTTTCTCCGTCTTACCTGTCATGGCGACGCCGAACACGACCTCGTCTTTGCCGGGAATATCAATGCGGTAGACCTTGGTGACGCCGCTGACGCCGGCGGCCAGGTTTTTTTCTACCGTATCGACCGCCGCCTGAAAATTTTTGTGCTCGCCAACCATAAAATGGTCGGCGAAGTCCTCCATGCCGAACATGTAATTGTAATCGCGCAGATCTTCGTCGGTCATGGCGTCGTCGTCATCGGGGCCGTATTCCTTGCCCGCGCCGAGCGCCGTTGTCAGCCGCCCGGCGGCGTCCGCCAGGGTATCCTTCATGCGGTAGGCCGACGCCATGTACAGGGGGTTGGTGTAGGCGACCTGAATCTGGTCCTTGACCTTGGTCACAGAGACCCGCTGCGCCGCGCCGTAACCGCCAAAATCGGATTTGGCGGCGGCTTTCTTCAACGCATCATTGGTCACCGCGATGACCGTCGCCGATGGAAATGGCGAATAGGACCCGGCGATTTCAAACCCCGCGCCCTTCAGCTTGTCCGTCACCTCGGCGACGATGCCGGCCATGTCACCCGCCGATGTCGACGCCATAACAAACGGTTTCATCTTGTGATCGGCCTTGTCCGAGGCTCCAGCCACGCCGGACACCACGAACATCGAAAACGCCAGCGACACTGCAATACATAAATTTTTCATTTTTTCACCCCCAAGGTTTATTCGAAGACCGAAGCATATTCGCTTCCCTCCCCGGGCGGGTGGTACGCCAGTGCTACAAAGCTACTACCGATCCAAAACCTCAGCGCCGGGCGCGCGGGTGGGTGCCGTCGTAGACGGATTTCAGGTGCCCGGCATCGACATCGGTATAGCGCTGGGTGGTGCTGAGCGAGGCATGGCCGAGCAGTTCCTGAATGGTGCGCAGGTCGCCGCCACCGGCCAGCAGATGGGTGGCAAAACTGTGGCGCAGGGCGTGCGGCGTCGCCGTTTCCGGCAGCCCCAGGCGGGCTCTCATAATTCCCATCTGGCGCTGAATGACGCGCGCCGTCAGGCGCTGGCCGCGCTTGCCGACGAACAACGGCCCGTCGTCGGCCAATTCATGGGGACAGGCTTTGAGGTAATCGTCGATGGCGCTGGCGACCAGGGGCAGCACCGGCACCAGGCGTTGTTTGTCGCCCTTGCCGGTAACGACGATCGAATCCGGCGCATCCGCCCGCCCCGGCGCCTGACTGAAATTGAGGCCCAGCGCCTCGCCGATCCGCAGGCCGCAGCCGTATAACAAACACACCACCGCCCGGTCGCGTTTTCCCATCCAGGGCACGTCCTGCAGGTCGCCTATCATTTCAACGACTTCTAGGGCGTCCAGTTCCCCTAGGGCCTTGGGCACCGAGTGCGGCACCTTCGGCGTCTTAACAGTTGCGATGGCGGCGTTTTCGGCGAGACCCCGGTGTTGCAGGAAATTAAAAAAATTGCGCACCGTCGACATCGCCCGCGCTGTCGACGACCGCGCCAGCCCGGCGGCGTGGCGCGATGCCAGATAGCTGCGAAAATCCTGTGGCTTTAACGCCCCCAGGTCGCCAAGCCCCGGCGCAAAGCCGAGATGCCCGGAGGTGAACAGGAGAAATTTTCGCAGATCGCGGGTGTAGGCATCCAGCGTATGGGGGGAAATCCGCCGTTCATGCGCCAACCACCCGCACCAGTCCTGAATAGCGGCGCCAACCGCCGGCTCGGCGGCGAGCTCGGTGGTAGGGTCAGGCTTCATTCCCCGCCGCCCGGTGCAGGCAGGTTTCCATGGCCCGAGCCAGGAAGCCAATCAACTCGGTTCCCTGTCCAGGGCTGAAGGTGGCGCCGCGTGACCCCAACCCCATGTACCCGACCGGCACCCCCTGGCCGGGGCACAGGCGGGCCAGCCCGGCCGTGCGCACCAACCCCGAAGCGGCCCCGAACAGACCGAATTCACCGTCGCCGTTTTGGTCCAGGTCGCGCTGCAGAATAATGTTTTCGCCCGCCCCCAAAATGCGGTCAACGTCGCCAAGCCCGAGCAGACGAATATCGACTTCCGAACTTATCGACGCGTTGGTCTTAAGGCCGGGAGTCTCAAACCCAAGGACCACCACATCGACGTCCAGCAACAACGGCAGGTCGTCGCTGATGACGCGCAAAAGCTGGTCCATGTCGGATGCCCACAATAACGCCAGCACGGCGGCGTGGGTCCGGGTCTGCACCGACATGTTCGTCCGGCTGGTCTCGATGACCTCTTGCGCACAGCCGCGCAGGTCGTCGATTTCCCTGAGCCGGCGGTCGGCCAGAAAATGTTGCATGTCGACAATCCCGTCGCCGGTCCAGCGCGACGGCGCCGTCATATTGGCCAACAGGTCCTGGCGGGCGGCAAAAAAATCGGGATGCCCTTCCAGATACGCGGTAACGTCGTCGGCAGAGATGCCGCCGCCGATATCGTCCAAAGCGGGGGTATCGTTTTTTTGAACCATGGGTCCAGGAAACCTCGCGAGATGTTACGAATCGCCTATTATAAACCAGATTCGCCAAACACACTCAAAATCGCTGCCCCGACAACCGAACCGGACATTCGATGACAGCCCTCGGCAAAATCCACAAACTCGGCGTCATGCTGCCGCTGCCTGTATTACCGACCGGGAGCGGCGCGTTTGATTACCGGGTCCCCGATGGTATGGACCTGGAGCCGGGCGATTTCGTCACCGTGCCGTTCGGCCACAGGCGCGCCGTCGGGGTTGTCTGGGGTGCGGCGGCGGGCGGTGTCAGCGACGCCAAACTGAAAGATATTATCGAACGGCTCGATTGTCCGCCCCTGCCCGAGGTCTCGCGCCGCTTTGTCGACTGGGTCGCGCGCTACACCATTAGCCCACCGGGCGCGGTGCTGAAAATGGTGATGAGCGTACCGGATGCCCTGAGCCCGCCGAAACCGGTCACCGCCTACGCGCTCACCCCCAACCCCGGCGACTTCAAAAAGACCGCTGCGCGCGAACGGGTGCTGGCGGTTCTTGACGGCGCCCCGCCCCTTCCTGCAACGGAACTGGCACGCCAAGCCGCCACCGGCCCCGGTGTTGTTGCCGGACTGGCCAAGGCAGGCGTGCTGATTACCGTGGCGCTGGCCCCCAACATCGCCGCCCTGGGGGTGGAGCCCGACTGGGAAAAACCGGGGCCAGCGTTATCCGTGGACCAGGAACAGGCCGCGAAAATTCTCGAACAGGCTACCGAGACATCTGGCTTTTCGGTGGTGCTGCTGGACGGGGTGCCGGGGTCAGGCAAGACCGAGGTCTATTTCCAGGCCGTCGCCAAAGCCCTTGAACACAGCCGCCAGGTGCTGGTGCTGTTGCCGGAAATAGCCCTCAGCGCACAATGGCTGGCGCGCTTCAAAGCCCGCTTCGGCGGCGACCCGGTGGAATGGCATTCCGACCTGACCCCCAGCGTGCGCCGCGACACCTGGCGCGCCATTTCTGAGGGCCGGGCTCGTGTGGTGGTCGGTGCGCGCTCAGCCCTGTTCCTGCCGTTTCCCGATTTGGCGCTGATCGTTGCGGATGAGGAACACGACGCCTCATTCAAGCAGGAAGACGGTGTCATCTACAACGCCCGCGACATGGCCGTGGT
>JABMOG010000322.1 GCA_013204265.1 Rhodospirillales bacterium | reverse complement strand
CCATCCGGCGGTCTGGGGCTTGGCGCTGTGGGCCGGGGTGCATGCGCTGGCCAACGGCAATCAGGCATCGCTGATTTTGTTTGGGCTGTTGGGGATACTGGGCCTGTTGGGACCAGCCAGCCTCGATGCCAAGCGCCGCGGGGCGCTGGGCGCGGAAGCGTTCGCGCGGATGAAGGCCGATGTCGCCCGCACGGCCATTCCCGCCGCGCTGGTCCAAACCGGGCTCTGGCGGATAGCCGGCGGGTTTATATTATACGCCGCCCTCATGGCAGGCCACGATTGGGTTATCGGCGTCGCGCCGCTTGGCGGTTAGGCTTACCGCCGGTTACGGCGCCGGTTGGGGGGCGAGCGGAATGTTCACCACCCTGGGTGAAGGGTCTTCTAAGTACGTCTGGTACCCCCTGGAGGTGTCCACACATTCGTAGCCGCCGCCCGATTTCATCTCGGTAGAGTTTGGTGGCGAAGAGCAGGGCGTCAAGCCGCAGACATCCATTAAAAAATTGCCAGGGTCAGATCTTCCTACAGTCGTCGCCGAACCCGCCCCGGCTTTTCCCGTTTCAATCTCGTCCAGGATCGATGCTCTTTGTTGCGGGGGCGTCTCCAGGCATTCCCCGCTGCCGGACGGGCAGCTAGAGCCGGCGGTCTCATTGCCCATTTGACGATTTATTGCCTCTAGGCGGTGATACAATGCGTCCAAGTTATACCCCAAAGTTGCTAAGATTTGTGTCGTCTTTTCCACCTGAAGCAAAGCGAACCCATAATGACCAGGTCGAAGGCGTTCATCAAATAGTGCCAAACGTTTCTTTTCCGCGTCAAGAATTTCTTCGTTGTTGCTAATGGACGACTCCATCATTTGAATTTCTTCTGTAACTCTTTGACGCTCATCTTCTAGGTGTCTCCGCCTCGTTTCCAAGGCTTCCACTTCTTTATCGGAAGGAATCTCGTCCAGGATCGATGCTCTTTGTTGCGGGGGCGTCTCCAGGCATTCCACGCTGCCGGACGGGCAGCCGCCCGGCGCATTGGCGGTTTCTCTCCCGCTTGTTCCCTGCTTTCCAACCCCCACGTAACCAGAATTGAGGCTGGAACAACTCATGGGTACGGTGGCTACTTGGTTGCCCTCAACCGATGTCGCCAGTCCCGTCATTTTCAATGGGGCACAGGTAGCCGCGGCGGAGGTTTGGCAATTTCCCGCCATTGTCGGCAGGCCGATGACGAAGGGGGCGGTGGTCACGGTGTCTTTGCCTGGCTTGGTAATGTGGACAATCAGGCTCATCGGCTGGCTGGTGAGCATTTTAGGCTTGATCGGGAAAAACGTGCCCAGGCTTTTGATGCCCTGGACGGCGTTGGAAAATCCCATTTTGCTCCAGATACCGTCCTTGCCGCGCGGCACCATGAAGGTGCCGAGGATGTTGCGGCCTTCCTCGCTCCAGCCGCCTTCCTTGTGCGACACATGTTTGCCGTTGATATAGTGGTCTTCCGTCCAGGTTACGGTCAGTTTCCAGTCCTGGTACATTTCGTAGACATCGTACCGGCTGGGGCCGGCCCTCCGGCCTTCCGGGTCCATCAGGTAAACCGTCTGGAAGGTGCCGTCGTCGGGCGATTTAAGGATGTTGGTGCTGACCAGCAGCCCGTCCGGGGTCATCCGGGTGCCGACGGCGATTTTGGTGCCGCTGGCCGGGTCGACGAAAATGCGCTTGTCGCCTTCTTTGATGGGGTCGTCCACGGTCTTGATGTCATTGCCGCTGCTGCCGCTGGGCGTTGAAGCGCCACCGCCAAAGGGGGAGCCGCCGCCGCCAAATATGCCACCGCCACCGCCACCACCGCCGCCACCGCCACCGCCACCGAAGAGTCCGCCGATGGCGCCGCCGATAAGGTTGCCGGCGGCCTCGGTTACTTTTTCTTTCAGCTTGGCGCCGGTGCCGACCTCGGCGTTGTCACCAACGATGATCGGCTGCGCCGCGCCTTTAAGAAACCCGAACGTCTTTTCGGAATAGCCGATGATGCCGCCCGCCGTGTCCAAAGCCACCAGACGCCACGGCTTGCCGGGCGGTAGGGTGTAGACCTGTTGGGTTTTATTGCCGTCCTTGTCCTCGACCTTAACGACGACCAGCCGAATCTTCGTCATTTCGGGAAAATCGGTTTTTGCAGCGCCCTTTTCGTCGGTTTTAACCGTCCCCAGTTGTTTTCCCCCAAGCGTTGAAAAGGACACGGTGGCGTCTTCCAGGGGCTTGCCGTTGTTGGCGACCAAGGTCTCGCCGACGACCGCGAATGCCGGTGTTGCGCTTAAGGCAAACGCGGCGAAGGTAAACGCCAAAACGATGCGGTTAAGGTTAAACATTTCGGAGTCTCCCTTTTGCCAAGCCACACACCAGCGACCGCCGGTGGCAGTGATGCGAGAAAAAACGCCATGAACAGCGCAAATCAGGTCGGAAAAAAAAGGTTTTTTTGTGCATGGAAATCATCGCTTCCTATCGGCATGCGCCGTCGGCAGGAGGGTTCCCTTCCCATTAACCGAAAGCATACGCCTAACGCCATCGGGGGTGAAGTGTTTCAATGATTTTTTTAAACGGGTAAATGCGAAATCTTTCGGCGGAGATGTTTTACGGTATGGAAAACTTGTCCGTTGGGTGCTAGAAGCCCCTCCCATGAGCACCGATCTTTCCCACATTCGCAACTTTTCCATTGTCGCCCATATCGACCATGGCAAGTCGACGCTGGCGGACCGGATACTGCAATTCACCGGGACGGTCAGCGCGCGCGATATCAAAGAGCAAACGCTCGATACCATGGACATCGAGCGGGAGCGCGGCATCACGATCAAATCCGTGGCGGTGCGGCTGCGCTATACCGCCGAGGACGGCCTGGACTACGAGTTGAAT
>JABMOG010000321.1 GCA_013204265.1 Rhodospirillales bacterium | reverse complement strand
GGCATCGACCGTGCCGAGTTCCTGGCGCAACCGGTCGCGCTCGGCCATGTCGGTATAGCTCCATACATGCACGACCTGATTGAGCGGCCCGATATCGGTGTACCAGTAGCCCTCGAGTTTGCCGTAATTGTCGCCGCGCACCGGCCGGCCGACCTCTTCATTGGCCTCCAGGATGAGCGGCACCGCGCCGGCCCGTGTGGTGTAGGTGCGTAATTCGTAGATCATGGTTTCCCCCTTCGATGTTTCCGGTTGTGCCTTAATCGAGTGCTTGATCGCCGGGATTTATGGCACCGCGGACATGCCCGCCAGGCTAAACCGCATTATCCGGCCATTATGGGTGTCGGAGACCCACAGCATGCCGCCGCGAATTTCGACGCCTTCGGGCTGGTTGAACTCGCCGGGCCCGAGCCCTAATTTTCCGGATCCAATTACACCAACAATTTCATGAGCTTCATTCAATATTTTAATTTGATTGTTGAATTCGTCGGAAACGATAATCCAGCCCTTCGCGTCGATCGCAAAATACTTCGGCTCGTTAAAACGATAGCCGTCGCCACCGATCGCATCGACCCTGCGCAACGCGTCGTCGAGAATTTGGATACGGTCGTTGCCCGGGTCCGATACGTAGATGCGGCCATCGGGACCGATGTCGATGTCGTGGGGCCGAATATATTCGTTGGCGCCCGAACCGCGGCCGCCAACGCGGGCAATCCGCTCGCCATCGCGCCACGCTTCCACATTGTGGCGCCCGACATTGGTTAGATAGACCGTCCCGTCGGGTGCGGCGGCTACCCCCTCGGGGCTGGCCAGGCCGGTGATCTCATCGACCAGACGCCCGCTCGCACCGCTCACCTCGTAGATGGCGATGCGGTTGTTGCCGGTGTCGGCGACCAGCAACCGCCCTGCCGGGTCGAAGGCAACATCGTGGGGCCGGCTCAATTCGGCCGCGCCGAACGCGCCGACCGTCGCCAACGACTGGGGGTCGAGCACCTTGACCGCGTTGTTATTGACGTCGGCGACATAGAGCCTGCCGCCGTCCGGCGACAACACGACATCGTGGGGGTCGCCGAACGAGCGATCGGATTCCGCCTCGAACGTCGCCCTGACCTGGGCCGTAACCTGCGCGGCTGCCGGCCCGGCCGATAGGGCGAGGATGGCGAGAGAGATGATCGCAAATTGGCGCATGATCCGATGATGCAATGCCCTTTGCCTCCGTGCAAGCCGGGTCCGCCACCCGCCAATCGGAAATCCGTTATCGGCCCGGCCCACCGGCGGTGCGACGTATCGTACCGGTGGCGCGCGTTGACTCGCCGGGACGCGTTTTCTACATTCGCGCCCGCATAAGGCTTTAAGGGATTTTCCCTGTTCCAATCCAACGAAAAACAACCGGCCGTTCCCAATAATGAGACATCGGCGGAGGAATTATTAATGAGCGATACACCCTGGAAAACAGAAAACTGGTTCACCAGCCCCTGGAACTTCGCACCGGAAGTCACCAAGGATTGGAAGTTCCCCGAGAAGATCCAAATTCATGACGTCACCCTGCGCGACGGCGAACAGCAGGCCGGCCTGGCGTTCAACTTCGACGACAAGATCCGTATCGCCGAGGCGCTGGCGGAAGCCGGCGTCCACCGCATCGAAGCCGGCATGCCGGTGGTCTCGAAGGACGACGCGCGCGTGGTGCAGGAACTGGCGCGGCGCGATTTCGGACCCAAGGTCTACGCCTTTTCCCGTTGCATGGTGGAAGACGTCAAGCGCGCCGTCGACAGTGGCGTCAAGGGCGTCATCATGGAAGTGCCGGCGAGCCCCCATCTCATCGAGCACGGCTACCGCTGGGACCTGGAACGGGCCATCGACCTGTCGATCGAGTCCACCAACTACGCCCACGATCAGGGGCTCGAGGTGGTGTTCTTCCCGATCGATTTCACCCGCTCCGACATCAACTGGGTGATCGACCTGATCGACCGGGTCGGCCAGGAAGGCCACATGGACGGCCTCGCCCTGGTCGATACCATGGGCGCCACGTCGATCCACGCCATGCAGTATTTCGTCCGCTCGATGAAGGCGCGCTTCCCCGATATCCCGCTGGAAGCCCATTTCCACATGGACTACGGCCTGGGCATCGCCAACACCATCATGGCGGTATCGGAAGGCGTCGAGGTTATTCAGTCGACCGTCCTGGGCGTCGGCGAGCGCGCCGGCAATGTGCCGATGGAAGAGACCGTGATGGCGCTGCGCACGCTCTACGATATCGACATCGGCATCAAGCTGGAGAACCTCAAGGGCCTCGCCGATCTGGTCCGCGAAGTCTCGGGCGTTGTCGTACCGGGCAACCGCCCGGTGGTCGGCGACGATCTGTTCAAGGTCGAGTCCGGCATCATCGCCACCTGGTTGCTCAACTGCGGCGATGAATTCCAGACCGATGTGTTGCCGTTCCGCCCGCGCATGGTCGGCCAGGCCGAGCCCGAGACCGTGATGGGCAAGGGGTCGGGCATCGACACCGTCAAGGAATGGCTGGCGCGTATACAGGTCAATGTAGAGGACACAAAATCCATGGAAGTCCTGATGGCGGTCAAGGATTGGGGCCTGATCCACAAACGCCTGATGACCCCGGACGAATTCAACGCCCTGGCGAAGGACGTGCTCGGCCTCTAGCCGGCGCTTTTCCGCAAACAACAAACCCGGCCCTGCCCTATACGGCGCGGCCGGGTTTTTTGTGGGATAATCGGAGGTGGATGTGCGGAGCACGCCGCCGCTACGACCGCTTTACCCCGGCGACCTCAACTGGTCGACGCAACACTTTATCTTGGAAGCAAAGATGGAGTGCACAGATATGGGTCAAATACGTCGTCCAGGTTTAACGTCGGCACAGAAGACAGAGTTGTGGG
>JABMOG010000320.1 GCA_013204265.1 Rhodospirillales bacterium | reverse complement strand
TACAAGGGCACCCACGTGCCCGTCGGCGAAGACCAAAAACAGCATTTGGAACTGGCCCGCGACATCGCCCAGAAATTCAACAACGATTTCGGCGTCGATTTTTTCCCCATAGTCGAGCCCCTGATTTTCGGCGCCGCCGCCCGGGTCATGTCGCTGCGCGACGGCACCGCAAAAATGAGCAAGTCAGATCCGTCGGAGCTGTCGCGCATCGATATGACCGACGACGCCGACGCCATCGCGCGCAAAATCCGCAAGGCCAAGACCGACCCTCTTGAGCTTCCCGGCAGCGCGGAGGAATTCGGCGGTCGCCCCGAAGCGGCCAACCTGATGGGTATCTACGCGGCCTTGGCAGATCAGGACATTGCCGAGGTCTGCACACAATTCGGCGGCAAACAGTTTTCCGCCTTTAAACAAGAGCTTGCCGATCTGGCGATCGAAAAACTGGGCCCGGTGCAGGCCGAAATGCGCCGCCTGATGGACGATCCGTTGTATGTGGATGGCGTTATCGCCGACGGTGCCGCCCGCGCCCGCGCCATCGCCGCGCCAATCCTGGCGGAAGTCCATGATATCGTAGGGCTCCTCCGCCCAAAGGTAGATTAAGCCGGGGCAACTTAAGTGGCGACAAGCCTTGATTCACACCCCGTGGTGGCCCATGTAAGAGTCCAACGGAACGTTTAATAAGACAATAGAGGGTAACAATGTTTATTCAGACAGAACGCACGCCCAATCCGGCGACCCTGAAATTTCTTCCCGGTGTTCCGGTGATGACCTACGGCACGGCAAATTTCCCTGTCGCCGCCGAGGCCGGTAAATCGCCTTTGGCGACCGCGCTTTTCGGGGTTGAGGGTATTGCCGGCGTTTTTCTCGGTGCTGATTTTATTACCGTGACCAAAGGCGACGACAAAGACTGGGACATCATGAAGCCCCAAATCCTCGGCGCCATCATGGAACATTTCCAGTCGGGAAATGCCGCAGTCACGGATGACGGCACCGCCGCCCCGGCTGAAGCTGGCGAACTGGAGGGCATCGCCCTGCAGATCAAGGAGCTGATCGACACCCGGGTCCGTCCGGCGGTGGCTCAGGATGGCGGCGACATTGTTTACAAAGGATTCGAAGACGGCATCGTTTATCTGCATATGCAGGGCGCGTGCGCCGGCTGCCCGTCTTCGACGGCGACCCTTAAGAACGGCATCGAAAACATGCTCCGCCACTACATCCCGGAAGTGACCGAAGTCCGCGCAATCGATTAAGGCTTTTTTATCAAGGTCTTCGCTCATACGGCTCGGGCGCAGCCTGGACCCAGGTGCGATATCTATTCTCGACAAGGTTGATTTTGTTTTGGCGCCGTGAATTTTTCGGCGCTGTAAGACTGGCAATGAGACGAGCGTTGTGCTAAAAATTTCGCCGACACTGCCGGCCAAGCGGCTCCCAGTTGTCTTATCCTAGGGAGGATGGGGCGGATGAGCAAAAACGATTAAAAACAATAAAAGATTGGTTTGTGCAAATTGAGGGGTTGAAGCGGAAGGGCAGTGTCCCTCCGTAAAATTTTGGTTATGAAGCTACGTTTTGAATACGGCGCGCTGATTGCGGTCGCGAGTCTTACCGCAGGCCTGGTTACGGCTGTGGTAATGAACCCCCTGGACAAGGGCACCTCTTCGCCCGGCGCGTCGTTGCGCCTGGCCGTGTCCCAGCCGGTCCCGGCACCGGTATCCCCGGTGTTCGCCAGCCCCCTGATGGACATCTCCTTGTTTGGCGTTGAGGTGGTGGAAGGCGGGCTGATTTCTTCGATGGTCTATGGCGATGGCGCGCCTGGGTCGAGAACTGCGTCGAAGATGCCGGGTATCGACACCCTGACCGGCGCCTTTTCGATCAGCACCGTTGATCGCTACCACCGGCTGCACCGCATGAAGACTTCCGGCGCGCTGTCGAAGACTTTCAAGCAACTCGGCTACAACCTCGACCGGGTCGGTTCCGGCGAAGCCGACGTGCCTCGCCTGTTCTTGGCCAGCCTGCCCGGCGACATCCGCCAGATTCGTGAGTCCAGCGCCCGCAAGTCGCTGTTTTTTAAAACCTTGCTACCGCTGGTGCTGCAAGCCAACGAAGAAATCCTGCGCGACCGCCGGCGGTTGTGGAGCCTCTATTTCCAAACCCGTCTCGGCAAAAAACCCAGCGCCGTGGACCGATTGTGGCTGTTGGTCTTGTCGGAACGCTACGGCTTTAAAACCGTCTCCATAGACAACCTTCTGAAACGGGTCGATGTCATACCGCCGTCGCTGGCACTGGCCCAGGCGGCGGAAGAAAGCGGCTGGGGCACGTCACGCTTCGTGCGCGAAGGCAACGCGGTGTTCGGGCAATGGACGTTTTCGGAAGCCGGAGGTCTGGTGCCGACCGAGCGCGACGATGACAAGCAACACCGCGTTAAGACCTTCGGCAGCCTTCTCGATTCGGTCCGCGCCTACGCCCACAACCTCAACACCCATAAGGCGTACAGGAAACTGCGCGGCCTTCGCCATAGTCTTCGGCTCAAGGGTGCGCCGTTAGAGGGCCTGCTACTGGTGGACAACATCAAAAGCTATTCCCAGCGCGGCGAAAAATACGTCGAGGCCATTCGCGGCCTGATCGAAGCCAACAATCTTCAACGCCTGGATGACGCCCGCCTGAATGATGGCGCGCTGAAACCACGTTCGCTGATCTGACGGCCAACTAGGTCATGAACTCATAAATGGCGGCGAGCTGTGATCGACAAATGGCTCGGTTCGGAAGGAAGGGGCACGAAAGCGGGG
>JABMOG010000319.1 GCA_013204265.1 Rhodospirillales bacterium | reverse complement strand
TGATCGCCAAACGGCAGATCGAAATCGCCGCCCAGGTCGGCGCCGACGCCGTTTCCCACGGCGCCACCGGCAAGGGCAACGATCAGGTTCGGTTCGAGCTTGGATACTATGCGCTCAACCCTGACATCAAGATTATTGCGCCGTGGCGGGAATGGGACCTGAATAGCCGTTCAAAGCTCATCGAATACGCCCGGAAAAACCAGATCCCGGTGCCCAAGGATAAAGAAGGCGAAGCGCCCTATTCCACCGACGCCAACCTTCTGCATATCAGCTATGAAGGCAAAGCGCTGGAAGACCCGTGGGTCGAGCCCGATGAGTCTATGTATACCCGGTCGGTTAACCCCGCCGATGCGCCGGACCAGGCTACCGTCGTTGAAATAGAATTTTCAAAAGGCGATCCCATCGCCGTTGATGGTGAAAAACTTTCTCCGGCCGCCCTGCTTGAAACCCTCAACCGGTTGGGCGGCGCCAACGGGGTTGGCCGTGAAGACATCGTTGAGAACCGCTTCGTCGGCATGAAATCCCGTGGCGTCTATGAAACCCCCGGCGGTACCGTTCTGTTCCGGGCACGGCGGGCCATGGAAAGTTTGACCCTGGATCGGGGCGCCATGCACCTCAAGGATGAACTGATGCCGCGGTATGCCGAAACCGTGTACAACGGTTTCTGGTTCTCGCCGGAACGTGAAATCATGCAAGCCGCCATCGACAAAGCGTCCGAAAATGTCACAGGCATGGTTCGTCTTAAGCTGTTTAAGGGCAACGTCATCGTCACCGGACGCAAATCACCGGTCAGCCTGTATTCAGAGGAAACCGCCACCTTCGAGGCCGACTCCGTTTATGACCAGCGCGACGCCGAGGGCTTCATCAAACTCAACGCCCTGCGGCTCAGGCTCGGCAAAACCGTCGCCGACAAAAAGTCCTAACTGTCGCCGATCGAAGTCCGCCCTATCCAGTAGGCATATAGGGCAAGTGGCGCCAGGGTGATGTCGATTCCCGCCATTGTCCCCCGCCGGGCCGTCGAGGCAGTCAGGATAAGGGTTTTCGCCGCCGGATTTGTCCGCGCCACGAAGGCCGTTAATTCCCCTGGGCCTTTGTCGGCTTTTGAGCCCGGTGTGGTATATCCGTCGTGCCAGTCCAGTTCAAAGACACTGTTCGGCTTATCCGTTTCCGGGTTCATTTCCAGCAGGTCAATTTCACCGCCCCGCCAACTGGCATAGGCCAGGCGGCGGTCGTCTGCAGAGCCCATCCACTGGGAAACCAACGCGGTTTCCGCCAGTTTTGGAAACATTTTGTCGTCTCTGGTAACCGGGCCAAATAAAGCCGTATAAAGACTTGGTACGGTCAAATACACCTTGAAGGCGACGGCGCGTTGAAACCGTTTTCCATCCCTGTCCAGCCTGGGCAACCGCCGGATCAGAAATGCCTGCTCAAGGAAATCGAGGTATTTGCGCAGCGTGTTCTTTGCCACGCCGACGACCCCCGTTAGTTCCTCGATGGTGACTTCTGAGCTCGTATTGCGGGCCAGAACCGCGAACAGGCGGTCCAGGTCCCGTGGGTCGCCAATCCCATTGCGGCCAGAAAGGTCCCGGTGCAATACCCGCCCGGCAACGCCGCCCCGAACGAAGTCCACGGCCTTACCGGTATCGTATTGGCCAGCGATGCCTTTGGTAAAACCGCCGAAATTCACATATTCACAAAAGGCTTCGTTAAGGGCCGGAATGGCGGCAGGCGACATCGTCATCGCCTGTTTCGATACCCCCACTTCTTCGCCTTCGCCTCCACCCAGCAGCATTTGGTCGATATCGCGAAAACGCAAATATTCCACGAACGTTAACGGCGGCAAAACGACGGTTTGCCATCCGGTCTCTGTAGCCGCCCCGCTATTACACGATACAGCCGTGGCAATACGGGCATTCGGCCAGTTGATAGCCAAGTCCTGTATTTTTTTCCGCCAGCCATCGAGAAACTGGGCTTCATCGAAAAACAAATACAACTCGCTGTTCGGCTCGTGGCCAAATTTTGCAGCCGCCGCTCCCACCAACTGTGCCGGGGTAGTGAAAGCATAAGACGGCGCCGTAAAATCACAGTAGAGGATCGTGTTCCCGTCCACCCCCTTAGCCAGCAGATCTGTAATCATTTGGCGCAACATCGTTGTCTTGCCGACACAAGGCGGACCGGCCAGTTCCAACACTCGGCCCATCTCTGGGGTCTGAATCGAATTGAAAAGGGCCGGATAAAAAGCCCGTTTTGGTAATATCGGAAAAATCGTTTCGTGCTGGATATCAGAACCCCACCAAGGATTTTCAAAACCTAACCGCCGGGCAAGCTCATCGGTGGTAATGGTTTGCATTCTGACACCCCAATTTAATAAATTAAGATATTATAATTAACCTAATTTGTTAACTTAAGGTTATTAAAATGAACCTGATTTTAATTTCCTGGTATTTTTCTTTGTTTTGAAATGATTACACCAATACAATCTGGTGAACTCGACGGCGCAATTCGGGAAGCACCTCTTTCTCGAACCACGGGTTTTTGCGTTGCCATCCGGCCACCCGCCAGCTTGGGTGCGGGGTCGGCAACACGCCTGGAAGGTGGTCTCGCCACGCCCGGACTGTCTCGGTCAGGGTTTTGGCAGCCGCTTTGCCCAGATATTGCCTTTGCGCGTACATGCCGACCAGAAGCGTTAATTCCACCTGCGGAATGAACTCCATAACCTTGCCATGCCAAGCCGGCGCACATTCCGGTCGGGGCGCCAGATCTCCGCCTTTGGGATTGCTGCCAGGATAACAAAACCCCATCGGCATGATGGCGACACGGGTGACGTCGTAAAAAACCTCGGGCGTCAAACCCAGCCAGTCGCGCAGACGTTCGCCGGACGCATCGTCCCAAGGCACCCCGCTTTCGTGGACCCGGGTCCCCGGAGCCTGGCCGATAATCAGTAATTTCGCCGTCGCCGAGGCGCGCAGCACCGGCCTCGGGCCAAGGGCCAAATGCTCTGCGCAAATCCTGCAGGCTCTGATTTCCGCCAGCAGTTCATCCAAGCCCGGCATCACCGTCCCGCTTTCCTGGTTGCTAGGGCATTCCCGGTTCACTCGCGTTCACCGAACATTCTCTACCCTTTGTTTTAGACGCAAATTCGTCGTCGCGGAGGATTCCATCCGCTCGGG
>JABMOG010000318.1 GCA_013204265.1 Rhodospirillales bacterium | reverse complement strand
TTTGAAGAACCTTTGTGAGGTGAGAGCCGTAAGCGCGGCGCGAATTCGCCGTCGGCGCTTGTCCGGAATCGCGCCATTGACGAACGCCGATCCGAGGATGTCGGACATCGCCTCGAAGTCGAACGCGTCCTCATAGACCGAACCCACCGACCGTTTCAGGGCCTTGGGCTCGAAGGCCTTTTCCGAGTGCATGGTATCGGCCTTGAGAATGTTCGAAAGCTTCACGATTAACTCGCCGATCTCCTTGGTAAACCGGCGCGCCTTGTTTTCCTGTACCCTGGTCCAGGCATGGGTCAGAACCTTGACCGGTGCCTCCCCGTCGCAGTCGATAAACTGGCCATCGATCCGCAGCGCGATCCTGGCATGGCTCAGGCTGTCACCAAGGGATTTCCGTCCGGCTGTATCGGCCGCCGAAAGATGATTGGTTTCCGCCATGTCCCAGAGTTCCAGGAGGGTTCCATGGTTTCCCCCATACACAAGTGCCCGGATTTCATCTTCGAGCCCAAGCACGTGCTTCCTGAGGCGTTCTCCTTCGATACCGCGGGGCGCGATCTCCCGGAGAATGTCATCAATGATATCCGTTAACGAGCGAACAAAGGCGTCGCCGTCCCCACCATTGACCAACACCAAGGGATAATCATGGCGCAGTTTCGATAAATCCTGATAGGCGCTGAAAAGCGCCGGGCGGAGACCCAGTTGTTCGATCCCCCGCAAGTCCTTGCCGGACCTTTCGCCCGTAAGGTGGAACGTGGACAATAATGAAAAGGATTCGTTCATTCCTTCACCCTGTTGGATGGCCAGTGGGATGGATCGTGAATTTGTCGAATTCTTTTTCAAGCGCGGCCATGACAATTTCCGGCGTATACAAGCGGTCGGCTTTTCGCAGGTCTTCGTAACAGGGCATCTTGGGATTCCGGTAAAGGACGCCGACCGGCATCGGGTGATTGGTCGAGGCGATCTCGCGGGCCCGGTTCCTGTCGGAGGGGTCATGTATCTCCTGGTTTCGGTAGACCTTGGCAAGGTCCGGACTGATCTGGACGCCGTCCTCGTGGTCTAGCAGCAGCATCCAGTCGGGATTTTGCACCCAGTCGTCGAATCGGTGGTCAAGGAATTCGGGGCACCGCTGAAGGATGCGAACGAACGAGAGGCCTTTGTGATGGAAGGCTTTCGAAATGATGTCGTGCAGCATCTCCGGGATCCAATCCACGGCCTGGGCGACGAAGGAGACGTTGCGAATTCCTAAGCTGACGCTGACCGGGTTGATCGGCTCCAGGTACGTGCCGCCGGGCGTCGTCCGGCTTATGATGCCTTGCGGAGACGTAGGCGACGCTTGGTTCTTGGTCAGGCCATAGATGCCGTTATCATGCATCAGGACGGTAATGTTCATGTTGTAGCGCAGCGCGTGAATCCAGTGCGCGGTGCCGATCGAGCAGCAATCGCCGTCGCCGGTGATAACGAAAACATTTAGGTCGGGGCGCCGCAGTTTTATTCCTTCTGCGACCGGAAGTGCCCGACCGTGAAGGCCGTGGAAGCCATAGGTGTGCATATAATGCGGGAACCTGCTGGAACATCCGATCCCGGAAACGAACACCGTCTTCTCGGGCGCAAGCTGTTCGTCGCGGCATAACCGCTGGACGGCGGCGAGGATGGCGTTGTCGCCGCATCCAGTACACCACCGGGGAACAAGTCCCTTGTAGTCATCGAGGGTGTATTCTTCGTCGAGAAGCTTGAGGGCGCATTCGGTCAAAGGCGCGTCCATGGTCACTGTCCTTTCCGTTGCAGTCTTTCGCGAATGGCGCGAACGATCGCGCCCGGCTTTATGGGTTGCCCCCTGACTTCCGACCAGCAATCGATATCGACCAGGTATCGGGCGCGCAGGAGCCACGCCAGTTGCGAAAAACGCCGGTTGTCTTCGTCGATGATCTCGTCATCGACAGAGTCCGACCAGTTGTTTTCCACCGTCAGGACACGGTCGAACCGTTGCAGTATTTCCTTAATCCCGGGCGGCATCGGCTGCAGGAAAGTGAGGTGCAGGGAGGATACCTTTTGATCATCGGCGCGCAGGCGTTCGACGGCTTCTTCGATAGCGCCCCTGGTGCCGCCCCAACCGACAATCAGAAGGTCGCCTTCGTCGCCACCGAACACCACGGGCGCCTTCAGTGTCTTTTGCAGGGCCGCCAACTTGCGGCTGCGGTTCAGAATTCCCTCCTGGTTGATGTCGGGGTCGTAGGCGACGCGGCTCATGCGGTCGTGCGCCAACCCGGTCAGGCAATGCATACCGCCGGGCTGTCCGGGGATAAACCGGCGGGCGAGGCCGGTTCTGGAATCCCAGTCATAGGGCTTGGCCCCATGGGCAACGGCGCTTTGATCGACCGGAGACGCCAGCCATTCCTCGCTGATCTGGGGTCGCGGGAAAGGCTGCTGAGAGGACGCGAGGCTGGCATCCGAAAGTACAACGACAACCATATTAAACGTCTCGGCGATTCTCCTGGCCGTGATCATCGAATAAAAACAGTCCTCGATGTTGGACGGCGCCATCACCACCTTCGGATTGTCGCCATGACCGCCGAAGCACGCGAACAGCAGGTCCCCCTGTTCGACCTTGGTCGGCAGGCCGGTGCTCGGGCCGCCGCGCTGGACATTGACCACGACCAGCGGAATTTCCGTCATCACCGCGAGGCCGATGGTTTCCTGTTTCAAGGCGAAGCCCGGGCCCGAGGTGATCGTCACCGCGCACTTGCCGGCATACGACGACCCGATGGCGAAGGCGCAGGCGGCGATTTCGTCCTCCGCCTGGTGGACAACGCCGCCGACGTTTTGGAACACCTCGCTGAGATAATGCGAGGCCGACGTCGCCGGCGTGATCGGGTACATGGCGCAGACCTCCATGCCCGACGCCATTATGCCGAGGCCGAGCGCGATATTGCCGTTGACGACGATTTGAGGTGTGCGCACGTCGGATGGCGGAATCCGAAATTTGATGTCGAGATTTGTCTCCGCCCAATCAAAGCCCGCCTCAAGCAATTCGACGTTGGCCTCGATGATGCTGGCGGCTTTCTTGGCGAAGACGAAGGCGATCTGTTCCCGGGCCATTTCCAGGTCGAGGCTGTAGATGCTGCAGAGCATGCCGAGAACGAACATGTTCTTGCCGCGCCGGGGATCCGGGACATATTTCACGCACTCGGTCTCCATCGGGATTTCATAGACCCGGCATTCGTCGGCCAGGAGTTTTTCGATGGTCTCGGCGAAGGCGCTGGCGATTTCGGGGTCGTCGTCCGTCCGCCATTTGTCTTCGATGAGGACGATGCAACCTGGCTGGAGTTCCCCCTCTTCGAGCCTGCTAAGCAGAACCTGTTCGTTGAAGGCAACAACCAGATCATCTTCGTCACCCCAATTGGTGACCTGGTGAGAGGCTATGCGGATGCGGTTTCCGCTGGCTCCGGCAGAGCTCCGCGCCGGCGGCTGGATTTCGGCGGGAATGATTTCGGAGGTCCAAACGCCGTTCCCCATCCGCGCCGCGATCGCTCCGAACGCCTGACCACACCGCTGCGCGCCTTCGCCGGAGTCGCTGACGATCTCGATAATATGTTCTTTCAGCGTCACCACCGGTTTGACATCAGACACCCGAGCCCCTTTGGCCTTCTTGGTGGCTGGCCGGTGGCTCTGCTTTCCAAGCGGTTTCTTTTTAAGAGTCTGTGTGCTCATGGCCAATAAGTGTCCTTGTTGTCAGGCGACCCGAACGCGGGAAAATATTTTCTCGCGGGCGTCGATTCCGAATGGCCCGCCATCGCCTTCTCCTCGGCTGGGCAGGTAGATGGAATCCGTATCGCGGATGCCGAGATAGGCCTTCATGCTTCTGGCCGCCTGGCGCCCGGCGCCCATGGCCAGGATCACGGTGGCGCCGCCGGTGACGATGTCGCCGCCGGCGTAAACGCC
>JABMOG010000317.1 GCA_013204265.1 Rhodospirillales bacterium | reverse complement strand
GTCTTGCCCGCGCCGGAACTTCCCAGCAGACACACGAACTCGCCAGCGCAAATCCGCAGGTCCATATCCTTGATGACAGGAACGATTGGCGCCTCGGCCTCGGAAGACTGGAAATACAGATCGCCGGCCTCCCCGCCGTCTGTCGAATAGGCGAACCCGACACCCTCGAAGCGGATATCACGGCTGAACTTGACGTCCGAGATATCGCCCATATCCCGCTCCTCGTTAGCACGGGTATAGTCCAGCAAACCCCTGACATGCCGGACGGGCACCTCCGTCTGGGCAACCGACTGCCATTGCTTTTGGAAACGCCCGAAGGTCTCGAGCGTTCGCAGGAACACGAACGCAATGGCAAGCAGGGCCTCTATCGACGTGGGCTTAAACGTGGAAAAAATGTAGATCACGCCGACGAGCGCAACTGTCCGAATGACTTCCTGTGACGAGTTGAGGGTCTTCTTGAGCAGCAACAGTTTGACCGTGACCTGGCGAAGTATCCGGATATCTTTGTGCAATATCGGTTGTAGGTGCGCCGCCATGCCCATAGCCTTCAACGGCTTCATGCCCATCAGACTGTCGATCAGACGCGCCGAAAAGCCTGACATTAGCGTCGTCAAACGGCGGCTGTTGCGTTGCGTGCTGCCGATGAAACGGGACAGCAGAAGGTGCATGACCGCGCCGACCGCGATGGCGCCGAGGGTAACTTCCCAGGAAATAATCAGCGCCGAAATCAAGTAGGCGCAAGCCTGCAAAGTCGTTGAGACTATGTCGGCGAACTGCGAATAAAGCTGGCCATAACTTTGTGATGCATTGGTAATCGCGTTGGAAAGCCGGCCTGTTGGTTGGCGTGTGAAAACTTCCCAGCGCGCCTGCAGCAGACCGGAAATTAAGTCGCGCCGCATCTGCTCGACCGCCTGGGACTGCGCCACGCTAACCTGAACCTGAGCGACTAAAGTGACGATTACCTTGAGGACGATCACAAGCAGGATGAAGCCTAGAAGGGTCTCAAGCGTGAACGGTACGCCAACCCTTTCGAAGATGCGGACAAAGCCCTGAATGACCGGATGGGGATCCGCCGCCATGCCCGCGCCATCGAGAAACACCCCGATAGCCGGAAGCAGGGCGAGAACCCCTACCCCATCCAGAACGGCGGAGATCAATAGAAAGAAGACCGACAGCGACATCTGCACCGGCCGCGTCCGGGCAATACCGAACAGCAACTTAAGACGGCCCAACGCCGAGAGACCCGAGGAGCGTTTGTCGGTCATGGTCTCCCTCTTGTCTGCGGCGACCCGCCAAGAGAGATACAACGCGCTTGCGAACGACGAACCGCAACGGGCGGACGCGGCATTTTATCGAAGCCGCTCATGCGACCCTGACATGACTGAGAGGTGTCGTAACCTTGACCTGACGCCCCATCAGGTGAAGCAAGACTTCCGCGCGGCGCTGACCAGGCAAACGGACGATTACCCCGAACTGGCGATCCAGCGGACCGTCGGCCAGAACGACCTTATCCCCGGCCCGCAGCGAGGGGTCTTCTGGCTGAAGCATGATCAGCCCGTCCTCATTCTCGCGGCTCATGATGTCCTCGACGACACCGGCAGGCACGGCACTTGGCTTGGGTCCAAACTGCACGAGGTTGACGACACCAAAGGTGCCGTTCACCGAGCGCCAGAGCGTCGCCTCCAGATCCAGTTCCACGAAGAGGTAACGCGGAAACAGCGGGACGCGGCGAACGTTCGATCTGGTTGCGGCGATATAGGGGCAGTAGCTGCGAAAGCCCTGCCGCTGCAGATTGATTTCAGCTACCCGCTCTGAGCTCGGTTTCGTGCGGACGACGAACCAGCGATTCACGTCAGGTCTCCGCGAGCTACTGGCGCGGCCCGGGATATCTTCAACAGGCCAGCGGCAAATACATTTTGCTTACCGAGTCGCTTCGACCAATGGTCGTAGCTTTTCTGAGGGGATCGCATATCGGTGATGATAACCGCCTCCACCGAGTCCAAGTCCACTAGATCGGCTACTACATCCAGACCCGCAACCCGGCTCCCGGCAGCGGCAGCATCTACGATGCCGACGATTTTCAGGGAGCTGTCCAGTGCTGTGAGGGCCATGATCTCGGCCAGATCTCCGGACCCAATCAAGGCAAGCCGTTTTATATGGCGCTGCTCCGCTAGCGCGCAGACTTCTGCAGCCTGTTCCCGCGCGAGCCGAAAAAACTCCAGCGATGTGGAAAGATACTCTCCCGTCAGCCGGGCCTTTTCGGAAAAGCCAATCGGCGTCAAATAATAGGCGTACCGGTTGGCAGGCACCTGTTGGACCTTGATCCAACCCTTCTTGACGCATCTTTTCAGATAAGCGTTGGCAAGACCGAGTGCGATTCCCAGCTCTTTCGCCAGACTGCGCTGGGAAAGAGTGCTGCTCTCTTCGATCGCGGACAGCAT
>JABMOG010000316.1 GCA_013204265.1 Rhodospirillales bacterium | reverse complement strand
CCATCGATCTGGCCGAAGACCGCGAACGGTTCCAGGCGCTGTTGCAAAGCCTCGATCTCAAACAGCCGAAAAACGGCTTGGCGCGCTCCGAGGCCGAGGCCGAAGCCGTGGCGCTTGAGGTTGGCTTCCCGCTGGTCATCCGGCCCAGTTACGTGCTCGGCGGCCGGGCCATGGAAATCGTCTATGAGATGGACGGGTTGCGGCGCTATATGACCGAAGCCGTCCACGTCTCGGGCACAAGCCCGGTGCTGCTGGATTCGTTTTTGGAGGACGCCATCGAGGTCGATGTCGATGCCCTGTCCGACGGAACCGACGTATTCGTCGCCGGTATCATGCAGCACATCGAAGAAGCTGGCATCCATTCCGGCGACAGCGCCTGTTCGCTGCCGCCATATTCATTATCGGATGAAATCATTGCCGAGCTGGAACGCCAGACAACCCTGTTGGCCGGGGCGCTTGGCGTCGTCGGGCTGATGAACGTGCAGTTCGCGGTCAAGGGCAACGACATTTACCTGATCGAGGTCAACCCGCGCGCCAGCCGCACCGTGCCTTTCGTTGCCAAGGCGACCGGGGTGGCGGTGGCGAAACTGGCCTGCCGCCTGATGATCGGCGAGAAACTGGGTGACTTCGGCCTGCCGGCATCGGGCAGCCAGGCCGCCGCAAAGCGCGGCCACATCGCGGTCAAGGAAGCGGTCTTCCCGTTCGCCCGCTTCCCCGGCGTCGATATTTTATTAGGCCCGGAAATGAAATCGACCGGCGAGGTCATGGGGCTGGATACCGATTTCGAGCGCGCCTTCGCCAAATCGCAGCTCGGCGCTGGCAACCGGTTACCGACCGCCGGCACGGCCTTCATTTCGGTCAAGGAACGCGACAAGGAACTGGCCGCGGTTCTGGCCAAACGTTTGTCGGCGCTGGGGTTCGATCTGCTGGCGACCGGCGGCACCCAGGAATTCCTCTCCAACCAGGGACTGTCGGTGACGGCCGTCAACAAGGTCCGCCAAGGCGCACCGCACTGCGTCGACGCCATCAACGACGGGGGCGTGCAGTTGATCATCAACACCACCGAAGGCGCCAAGGCGATTGCCGACAGCTACACCATCCGGCGCGGCGCGCTGGTCAACAACATCCCCCATTACACGACCATGACCGGGGCGTCGGCCGCCGTCGGCGCCATCGAGGCGATTGCCAAAGGCAGCCTTGATGTGGCGCCGCTACAGGCTTATTTTGATACTTCGTATTAAGTGAATTTTGCTCTCCGTTGCGCTTTGCCGCCGGAGAGCCACGTTTTAGGGGCACTGAGCAATGGAAAAAGTACCGATGACCGCCTCAGGGCTGCTCGCCCTGGAAGAGGAATTTCGCCGCCTCAAGAACGTCGAGCGCCCGGCCGTCTCAAAGGCCATCGGCATCGCGCGCGAACACGGCGACCTCAAGGAAAACGCCGAATACCACGCGGCCAAGGAACGCCAAAGCTTCATCGAAGGCCGCCTCAAGGAACTCGAAGGCGTCATCAGCTGCTCGCAGGTGATCGACCCCGCCAGCCTGTCCGGCGACCGGGTGCAGTTCGGCGCCACCATCCGGCTGGCCGACGAGGAGACCGACGAGGAAATCACCTACCAGATCGTCGGCAGCGAAGAATCCGACGCCAAAAGCGGCCGCCTGTCCGTAACCTCCCCCCTGGCCCGCGCCCTGATGGGCAAAACCATCGGCGACTCGGTCGAGGTCCACACGCCGGGCGGGCGCAAGTCCTATGAGGTTATTACGGTGGAGTTTAAGTAGGGGGGTGGTCGGGAGTCACTCTGACCAACGTCCGCTTTCGGGGAGGCAGACGTATTTCACTGGACATCAAAAAGCCCGCTAATAGCCGAGGCTGTTGAAAAACTCCGGGCAGAAGCCGGTTTCAATGTCCGTTTTTACTAGGTGCGGACTTTTTGCTCCCGCTTTCGGCTGATGCCGGGGCGGGTTTTGTCTTTTTGGCCGGTGGTTTCATGGTTCTGACGCATGGAT
>JABMOG010000315.1 GCA_013204265.1 Rhodospirillales bacterium | reverse complement strand
CAATTCGGCTTATATTTGAAGGAATGTGAGTGGCGATTTAACAACAGTGACCTGTCAGTTCAATTATCACTGATAAGACAATGGGTTAAACGATATTTGAGATAGTTATCTGGGTCAGCCCCTAAATAATAACTTTAGTGAATTTTATTCATCAATAAACCGAGGTTAAAACGAGACATGGACAGCCAGAATGAAATGGCGGTTTTTGTGCGGGTCGCCGAAACCGGGAATTTTTCGGCCTCGGCGCGGGCATTGAAATTGACGCCGTCGGCGGTCAGCAAGCTGATTGGGCGGCTCGAAGACCGCCTCGGCGCCCGGCTGCTCCACCGCACCACCCGGCGTGTCAGCCTGACCGAAGAGGGGCGCACCTTCTATCAGCACTGCACACCGATCCTGGCCGCCATCGACGAGGCCGAACAGGCGATCACGCAACTGCACGGTGAGCCGCGCGGGCTGCTCAAGATCAACGCATCGACCTACTTCGCCCGTGAACATATTGAGCCGTTATTGCCGGACTTCCTCATCCGGTACCCGGAATTGCGAATTCAGCTCACGTTGTCCGATCAATTCGTCAATCTGATTGAAGAAGAGGTCGACGTCGCCATTCGCATCGGCCAGTTGCCTGACAGCACCCTGATTGCCCGTAAACTTGGCCCGGCCCGGCGCATGGTAGTGGGGACGCCGTCATACCTTGCCGGACACGGCGTGCCCCGCACCCCGGACGACCTGAAGGGTCACAACTGCATCATCCTGAGCACGGCGACGAGCCTCAACCAGTGGGAATTCAAAGGCCCCGACGGGCCGCGCCGCATCGAGGTGCGCGGAAATTTCGAAACCAACAACGCCGTCGCCCTGCACAACGCCGCCCTCGCCGGCATCGGTCTGATCCGGGCCGGCAACTTCACCTTGGCTGCGGATATAAGGGCCGGGCGGTTGGTGCCGGCCCTCGCCGATTTCGAGACCACCACCGAAACCAACGTCTATGCCGTCTATCCCCATAACCGGCATCTGTCGCCCAAGGTGCGGGTCTTCGTCGACATGCTGGTCGAGGCCTTCCTGCCGGTTGCGCCATGGGAGCAGGCGGGTTAAAAAATTACTGGTAAAAGCCGCCTTAACAATATACATTTGCCGCATATATTAAGATTTTTCTTAATATATTGATCTTAAAGCTAAAAAATTGCGTTCTGTGAATTTCTCCTTGCACAGCTTGGGGCTGTTTGCCGCCAGGCAGGCGTTGCCGTTCCTGAGCTGGACCCCCCGGGTAAACGGGAAGTCGTTGCGTGCGGACATTGTCGCCGCCCTTACCGGGGCCGTCATCGTTCTGCCACAAGGGGTCGCGTTCGCCATCATCGCCGGTTTGCCGCCGCAATACGGGCTGTACACGGCGATCGTAACACCGATTATCGCCGCCCTGTTCGGATCATCCTGGCAACTGGTGTCTGGCCCGACGACGGCAATTTCACTGGTCGTCTTCAGCGCCATCAGCCAACACGCCGAGCCGGGTTCGCCCGAATTCATTTCCCTGGCGCTGACGCTGACCTTCATGGCGGGCGCCTATCAATTGGCATTCGGGCTGGCGCAACTGGGCCGTCTGGTGAATTTCGTCTCGCATTCGGTGGTCGTCGGGTTCACCGCCGGGGCCGCCATCCTGATCGTCACCAGCCAGATGAAAAGCGTGCTCGGCATAGAAATAGCCCGTGGCGATTCCTTCCTCTACACCTGGGGCGACATCGCGTCGAAAGCCGACGGCACCAATCCTTACGTTTTGGCCATCGCCATCGGCACGCTGGTCCTGGCGATCGCCATGAAACAACTGTTCCCCAAGTCGCCCTATATGCTGGTGGCGATGATCTTGGGCAGCCTTATGAGTTTGGCGATCAACGGCCCGGCTCACGGCGTCGCCCTGATCGGCGCAATCCCCAGCCACTTGCCGCCGCTATCGATGCCGGACTTTTCCTTCATCACCCTCCGCGAACTGGCGTCCCAAGCGCTGGCTGTGGCCGTACTCGGGCTGATCGAGGCGGTTTCAATTGGGCGTTCCATCGCCGCCAAAACCCACCAGCGCATCGACGCCAGCCAGGAATTCGTCGGCCAGGGGTTGTCCAACATCGTCGGCAGCTTCTTTTCCAGTTACGCCGGTTCGGGATCATTCACGCGGTCCGGCCTCAACCACACGGCAGGCGCCGAGACACCTATGGCCGCCATTCTGGCGGCAGTGTTCCTGGCCATCATCGTGTTGACCCTGGCCCCGCTGACGGCATACCTGCCGATCCCGGCGATGGCCGGAATTATCCTGCTGGTCGCCTATCGATTGGTCGACCTGCACCATATCCGAACCATTTTGCGGGTCAGTCGCTCGGAAAGTGCGGTGTTGATCGTCACCTTCGTCGCCACGTTACTGCTCGAGCTGGAATTCGCCATTTACGCCGGTGTGCTGTTGTCGTTGGTGTTGTACCTCAACCGCACCGCCAACCCGCGCATGTATTCCGTAATCCCGTGCCCCGACTCGACGCCCCGGCGGTTCATTCCCGTCGGCCCGGTTTCCAACCGGCGCTGCCCGCAACTGGAAATTCTGGAAATCAACGGGGCAGTGTTTTTCGGTTCGGTCAATGCCGTCGCCCACCGGCTCAACTTCATCTACCAGACCGACCCGTTGCTCAACCACGTCCTGATCGTCGCCGACAGCATTGCCGCCATCGATGTGTCGGGCGCCGAGATGCTGTCCGAAGAGGCTGCCACGCTGAACGAGAAAGGCGGCGCGCTGTACATCAGCGGCCTGCGCCTGGAGGACAAGATGTTCCTCAAACGCGGCGGCTACCTCGACATCATCGGGCGGGATAATATCTTCATGTCGAAAAAAACCGCCCTGCCTGCAATCCTTAAAAGGCTCGACCTGAACCGCTGTGAGACCTGCGTGCGGCGCATTTTCTCAGAATGCCAGGGGATGAGCGAAGAAGGCCGGGTGTCGCCGGATTGACGGGGTGTAATCAGAAGTATGCCCAAGCCGGTTAATACAAAAGGAACCGATGGAATTTCATAATGGATGAACTCATTGACCGGGCCTTCAAAGCCCTGAAGACCCTGCCTCCCAAGGATCGCGAGCGCATAGCCTGGGAAATCATTGAGCGGGTCGAAGACAAGACGGAATGGGACAAAATGATTTCGGCGACGAAGTCTCAACAATGGCTTGAGAAAGAAGCCGCCAGGGCCATCAAGAAGTTCAAAAAGATCGAGAAAAACCTGTCCCAAACGTTCATATCCATTCCCCAGGACAATCTTCTGCGCGAAGAACCTTACTGGAAGCACTTCGACGAGTTACCCGACGACATCAGGAAACTGGCCGAAAAAAACTACCGCCTGTGGAAGGAAAACTCCGGACATCCGGGTTTACGCTTTAAAAAAATCCACGCCACATTACCGATATTTTCGTTTCGCGTCGGCATGCGAAATCGCACGGTAGGCGTTGAGGTTGATGACAACAAAATCGCGTGGTTCTGGGTCGGGTCTTTCGAAAACTTCAGCGCCATGATCAACGCTTAGAGCATTTCCAGTTCACTTGCGTTCACTGCAAATTCTCTACGCCTTTGTTTTAGACGCAAATTCGTCGT
>JABMOG010000314.1 GCA_013204265.1 Rhodospirillales bacterium | reverse complement strand
TCACCGTCACCGACGGCATCGCCATGGGCCACCAGGGCATGAAATCTTCGCTCGCCAGCCGTGACATCATTGCCGATTCGGCAGAATTGACCATGCGCGGCCACTGCTACGACGCCATGGTTGGTATCGCCGGGTGCGACAAGTCCCTGCCCGGCCTGATGATGGTCATGGTGCGCCTCAACGTGCCGTCGGTGTTCATGTATGGCGGATCGATCCTGCCCGGTCGTTTCAAGGACCGCGACGTTACCGTGCTTGACGTCTACGAAGCCGTCGGCGAACACAGCGCCGGCAAGATGAGCGACGAAGACCTGCATGAGCTGGAATGCGTCGCCTGCCCGTCGGCGGGATCGTGCGGCGGCCAGTTCACCGCCAACACCATGGCCTGCGTGTCCGAAGCCATCGGCCTGGCGCTACCGGGTTCCGCCGGAACGCCGGCAATTTATGAATCCCGCGACGAATACGCCAAGGCCTCGGGCGAAGCGGTGATGGACCTGATCGCGAAAAATATCCGGCCACGCGACATCGTCACCCGCAAGGCGCTGGAAAACGCCGCTGTCATCGTCGCCGCCACCGGTGGTTCGACCAACGGCGGCTTGCACCTGCCTGCCATCGCGCACGAGGCGGGCATCGATTTCGACCTTCTTGAAGTCTGCGAAATCTTCAAAAAAACGCCCTACATCGCCGATCTCAAACCGGGCGGGCGGTATGTCGCCAAGGACATGCACGACGTCGGCGGCGTGCCGGTGCTGATGAAAACCCTGCTCGATGCGGGATACCTGCACGGCGACTGCCTGACCGTGACCGGCAAAACCATCGCAGAAAACCTCGAAGACGTTATCTTCCCCGAAGACCAAAAGGTGATTTATCCGGCGACCAAGCCGATTTCGCCGACCGGCGGAGTCGTTGGACTGACCGGCAATCTGGCCCCCGACGGCGCCATCGTCAAAATCGCCGGCATGGAGAGGCTGCGCCACTCCGGCCCGGCCCGCGTGTTCGAATCTGAAGAAGACTGCTTCGAAGCCGTCGACAAAAAACAGTATGCCGAAGGTGACGTTCTGGTCATCCGCAACGAAGGCCCGCGCGGCGGTCCCGGCATGCGCGAAATGCTATCGACGACGTCGGCGCTGTACGGCCAGGGCATGGGCGAAAAGGTGGCCTTGATCACCGACGGCCGGTTTTCCGGCGCCACGCGCGGGTTCTGTGTCGGCCACGTCAACCCGGAAGCCGCCACCGGCGGTCCCATCGGGTTACTGAAGGACGGCGACATCATCACCATCGATGCCGAAGCCGGCACCATTGACGTGAGCTTAAGCGACGACGAATGGGAAAAACGCCGCAAGGAATATCAGCCGCGCGAAAACGATTACCAGTCCGGGGCGCTTTGGAAATACGCCCAGACCGTCGGCGAAGCCCGGTACGGGGCGGTCACCCATCCCGGTGCGAAAAAAGAAAAACACATCTACGCCGATATTTAAATCGGCAGGCAGGAGACATTCGCGATGACGCAGCCTGGCGACCCCTCCGTAGAACGGGCGCATGAACGCAAGGACGTTCTGCTCTCCGCCAATCTGTTGGTCGGGGGCAAAAAGGTCGATTGCGAGATCGTCAATGTATCCTTTGGCGGTGCCCAGGTTCGTGTTTCCGGGGCATTGCAAGCGGGTGAAAAAGTGATTTTGGAAATTGATCCCTTCGGCTCCTACAACACGGAAGTCCGCTGGTGCCTGCCACCTCAACCGGACATCGGGCTCAAGTTCAACGATGATCAGACCAAAGTCGCCGAACTTGTCATGGCCATAGCCACCTACGCCTGAATGCCGCTACCACATCTCGATCTTGATTTTGTTCGCGGGCTGTATCCAACTCCGTGCTGGCAGCGGGCGTTCTTCGAGAACGCCGGGGGCTCTTACGTCCCCCGCAGTGTGATTGGCCGGGTCAACGCTTATATGAGCGAGACACAGGTCCAGCCCGGTGCGGACTACGATGCTTCGGCCACTGCGGCAGAGCGCATTGTGGACGGCCAACGGTGTGTTGCCGAGATGGTCGGGGCGCACCCCGACGAAGTCATCATCGGCCCGTCGACGACAATGAACGTCTATGTGCTGGCCAATGCGCTGGGCGCACTATTCGAGCCCGGCGACGAAATCATTGTCACCAACATCGACCATGAAGCCAACATCGGTGCCTGGCGACGGCTGGCAGACCGGGGAATGATCATTCGCGAATGGGCCATCAACCCGGAAACCGAGAGTCTTGAATGCGAAGCCCTGGAGGCGCTTTTAAGCGATAAAACGCGGCTGGTGTGTTTCAGCCATGGCTCAAACATTCTGGGCGGCACCAACGACGTCGCCGCCATCACCCGGCGCGTCCACGGTGCCGGGGCAATGGTCTGCGTCGACGGTGTCGCCCATGCGCCGCACCGGGCCATCGACGTGGTTGCCCTCGACGTGGATTTCTACTTGCTCAGCCTCTATAAATTATACGGCCCCCATGTCGGGATGTTGTACGCCAAACGCGAACACCTGGAACGCGCACCGGGGCAGAACCACTATTTTCTCGACGACCGGATACCGCTTAAATTAAACCCCGGCGGGCCGAGCCACGAATTCACCGCCGCCCTTACCGGTATTGCCGATTATTTCGAGGCCCTGGCCGCCCATCACCTGGAGTCGCAGCCCAACACGTTCAAGGCCCGTGTCGATGCCGTATTCGGCATGATGGCCGCCCACGAGGCAATATTGGCGGCGCGTTTTGTTGATTTTTTGATGTCCAAACCCAATGTCCGCCTGCTCGGCCCGAAAACCGGCGCGGCGCAGGTTCGAACCCCAACGTTTTCTTTCACCGTCAAAGGACGCCCCTCAACTGAAATCGCCGCATTGCTGGCCCCCACCGGCGTCGCCATCGGCCAAGGCACCTTCTACGCCCCCCGGCTGCTCCAGGCGCTGGGCATCACCAACATGGATGACGGCGTGCTTCGGGCATCGATGGTGCATTACAACACGGCGCAAGAGGTCGATAAGCTAATCGCGGCGCTGGACGCGGTGATTTAAGGGCCTATTTGGAATTCACCCCGCCGCGCTGACGATCTTTTTGATCTTGTCCTTCAGGCGTTTTTCTTCTTTTTCCAAATCACTTTCCAGCCGCTTGATGCGCCGGTTGATGCTTTCGATGCGGGCCAGGGATTTGCGGCGCTTAACCGCGTTACGGGACTTGTTCCATTTGCGGAACCGCCATTCCCCGGCGACCCCCATCAACGCCAGACCGGACACGCCGCAAACGATGCCGCCGACCAGATAGCCGACCTTGTGCAGGCTGACCGCCGTACCCCAGAACCCGACCGTCACCAACGCGGCGGCAAAGGTGAACAACAATCGTTTGGTGACGGCTTCTTCTTTTTGTTGACCCAGTTCGGCCTCGGCGATGGCGATGGCGATTTCGACCTTGGCCATCGCCTGCCAAATCTTGAACGACATGCCCTCGGCGAAGGTGCGGCCTTCGCGGATAAACTGTTCCAGCCGCATGATGACGTACTGGGCACGCTCATCGGGCGATGGGTCGTCGGACAACTCGGGAACCTGAAATTCTTCGCTCACGCAAACCCCTCTTTGGCATATTGAGCTACTCTCAAGTACCACTTGGGGGCTTACCAAATGGTTACTGCTGGGGGAAAAGACCTTCGGCGTTCCGGAAAGCGATTTTTTCGGCCACGTCCGGTGGCAGAAGTCTGAGCCATTCCCGGTGTTCGTTGATCAGGCCCTGGTATCCGTGCCAACGGTCGACCTCCCAGGTATCGGAACCGATGGTGAAACGCCCGGCGTGGCGGATCAAAAGCGCCTTCCACTCCGGGTCCAGGTCGTCATCGGGCTGAATGTGACCGGCGCGGTAGGACAATTCCGCCCATAGGTTGGGATATTGGTCGAGCATCCGTGCAACCACCAGGGCCGGTTCACTAAACCCGGCGTGGGCCCAGAGGATTTTCAACTTTGGCCGCTTTTTAAACAGGGCCTCAACGACCAAGGCGTCCGTATGGGGTTGTACAATCAGGCCACGCGCGACCGCCATGTCCAGGTATTCCGCCATTTCCGGCGTTTCCAAATTTTTCGCCATGTACAGGTGAATTTCGCCCAACGCCTTGTGGCGCCCCGCTGCCAGACGATCCTTTGAATAGGCCAATACATCAGGGGTTTCATACCAGCGCGCCATATCCGCCCGAGTCCGGTAGGGACGCAGCGCCGGGACGACACGACCGGGGGCGATGTCGAAAAGTTTCATGGTGCCGGCGTCGGGCGTCGATGACACCAGCGCACGAGTAATATTGGCGGTGTCCAGTTTTTTAAGAATATCGCCCGGTGCATAAACGTCCCAGGCGCTGCTGGAATAATGCATGTGGGTATCAAAAATCGGCAATTCCCCTGCCTGAGCAGGAACCGCCCCAAAAATAACCGCCAACAGGAAAAGGAAATGTTTCATGAGTGGGTGGCGCTATGTGTCCCCGCCCGAGACAATATGAATGTCGCGCTGCGGGAACGGGATAGAATAACCCGCCGCATCCAGGCTGTTCTTGATGGCTTTGTTGAGGTCCCACACGGTATCCCAATAATCCCCTGACTTGGTCCAGGCGCGCAGGTTCAGCATCACGGCGCTGTCGCCCAGTTCTTTGACCACGGCCAGCGGTTCCGGATCCCGCAGCACCCGAGCATCGCCGTCCAGCAGACCCTTGAGCAGCGCAATGGCCCCGTCCGCATCGTCGCCGTATCCGATACCGACCGCGATATCGAAACGCCGGGTCGGGTTGCGCGAAAAGTTGGTGATCGGACTGGACCAGATCTTCGAATTTGGAACGAGCAGGCAAAGCCCCTCCGGGGTCTTGATCTCGGTGCTAAACAGGCCGATTTCCACCACCGTACCGGCGATGCCGCTGGCGTCCACGTATTCGCCGATATTGATCGGGCGCAGGAACAGCAGCATAACGCCGCTGGCGACATTGGCCAGGGTGCCTTGCAAGGCTAGGCCAATGGCCAAGCCAGCGGCGCCGAGGATGGCGATGAAAGAGGTGGTCTGGACCCCGAACTGGTTGAGCACCGCGACCAGGACGAAGATCATGATCACGTACCAGACGAGCCTCGCCAGGAACGGTTTCAGGGTCTCATCCAAGAGCGGTACGCGTTCGAGCGCGTGGTAAACGCCGCGACGCACCCATCCGGCGACCATCCAGCCGATGACCAGCAGGATGATGGCGCCGACGATATTAATGCCGTATTCGACGCCAATGGCGATCACACTGTCAACCATGTCGAGGGTCGCTTTATCCATGGTTTCCAATTTCAGCATGGTTCTACCCTACCCCACCGCGGTCAGGCGGCCTAGCGCCTCATTCATTTTATCGCGGGTCTGGCAGGCGTCGGTCAGACGTTCGCGTTCGGTTTCGACCACGGCATCGGGGGCATTGGCGACGAATTTTTTGTTCGACAACTTGCCTTCAAAGCGTTTGACCTCGGCGTCCAGCTTGGCGATTTCCTTTTCCAGGCGCGCCTGCTCGGCGGCAACATCGATGACACCCGCAATGGGCAGCACAATGGTGGCTTCGTCGATCACGTCCTGCACGGCACCCTTCGGCACGGCGCCGTCCAGATGATCGAGGCTCTCCAGCCGGGCCAGGCGGATAATCAGGTCCCCATGGCGGTCCATGAATGTGCGTGCCTTGTCGCCAGCATCCTTCAGCAATAACGGAATTTGCGCCTTGGCCGGTACATTCATTTCCGAGCGCACGGTGCGCACCTGGCTGATCAGGCGCACCACCCAGTCCATTTCCGCGTTGATTTCGGCGTCGGTGAGAGATTCATCGAACACCGGCCAGGGCGACGCAATCAACGGTCCGGCCCGTTTGTCGCTCAATTGTTGCCACAATTCCTCGGTCACAAAAGGCATAATGGGGTGCAACATGTGCAAAATCTGATCCAGCACCCAGGCCGCCGTGGCGCGGGTCTCGGCCCGGGCGGCTTCGTCGTCGCCGTTCAATATTGGCTTTACCAGTTCGACATACCAATCGCAGAACGTGCCCCAGGTGAAATGGTACAGCGCACCGGCCATGTCGTTGAACCGGTAGGCGGCAACGGCGCCGGACGTGGCGGCTTCGGCGTCGCGCAATTTGCCGATGATCCAGCGGTTGACCGTTTGCGTGACTTTGGCCGGGTCGAAATCTTCCGTCGGGCGACATTCGTTCATCTCGCAAAAACGCGCCGCGTTCCACAACTTGGTGGAAAAATTGCGGTAGCCCTCGACCCGGCTTTCCGACAGTTTTACGTCACGGCCCTGGGCGGCCAGCGCCGTCAGCGTGAAACGCAAGGCATCGGCCCCGAATTTATCGATCAGCTCCAGCGGGTCCATGACGTTGCCCTTGGATTTCGACATCTTCTGGCCTTTTTCGTCGCGCACCAGAGCATGGATATAGACCGTGTGAAACGGCACCTCGCCCATGAACTCCAGCCCCATCATCATCATCCGGGCGACCCAGAAGAAAATGATATCAAAACCGGTGATC
>JABMOG010000313.1 GCA_013204265.1 Rhodospirillales bacterium | reverse complement strand
CAGATACGAAACTTGTTGGCGGGCTCCCAAATGGCGACCATGTCGGGGCGGGAATAACGAGGGATCATGAATGTCTCTTATGCAATAGAAATTAAGGCGGTTATCTTACAGAACCGCCACGGATTTGAAAAACGCCCCGTGGTCATTGCGGTTACACTTTGGCCCGGCGGAACACCATAAACCACGCCAACCCGGCGACTTGCAGGGCCAACATCACGGCGAACGCCGCCTGATAACCTTCCGGCGCGTAACCGCTGCCGACTTGTCCGCCGGCGTTTGGCCACAGATTGATAATCACGCCCATGCCCCACTGGGCGGCAAAGGCCCCGCCGAAGGTGAAGACGTTGAGCCCGGTAATCACCCGCCCGGTCATTTCCGGCGGAAAAAATTTCGGCAGCGCGGCATAGCTGAGAATTCCCGCCGTGCCGAAAAACCCGAACATCATCCACATCGGCAACACTGCACCGGTCCATTGCAGGGCCATCGGTAGTTGCACGATGGCAAAGACCAGTATCCCGGTGAAGGCGACGTGGATGGTTTTGACGCCCAGCCGCCCGAGCCGTTCGGCGATGGCGCCCATCCCCAAAAACCCCGCGACCATGGCGATGGCGATCCAGAGCAGGTGGTGGGCGATGGTGTCGCGGCCAAGTCCGGCTACGTCACTCATCCATGGTCCCGACCACAGGCTCTGGGTGCCGAGAAACATACTTTGCGAGGCGATGGTCATCGGCGCGATGCGCCAGAATTGCGGGCTGGTGAAAACCTCAACGATGCCCGAGATCTGGTCTGTCATGGTGCCGGGGATGGTCTCCGAGCCATGGCGCCGGGGCACGACGAGAAAAATAATCGCGGAAAACATCAGGGCCAGGCCGCCGAAGACAAAGAAGAGCCCGCGCCAATCGGTAACCGTCATCGCCATTTCCACCGGCACTGTGCCGACCACCGCGCCGAGACCGCCGGCGGCCATCTGCAATCCGTTGACCAGCGGTATGCGTTCGCTCGGCAGCCACAGCACGTAAGCCTTGAAAGCCGCCATCAGGCAGGCCGAGGTGCCGAGCCCGATCAGCGCCCGTCCCGTGATCAGTCCAGGCGCGGAGGTGGCCGTGGCGAACAGAAAGGCGCCGAGGGCCGCAAACAGCAACAGGACGGATTCGGTGCGGCGCGGCCCGTACCGGTCGAGCAGAATACCCAGCGGTAGTTGAGCGGCGGCGAAGGCGAGGAAATTGGCGCTTGTCAGGAGTCCCAAGTCGGCCGCCGTCAGGCCCAGTTCCGCCACCAAATCCGGCGCGATGACGGCGTTGACCACGCGTACCAGATACGACAGGAAATAGCCCAGGGCGAAGGGCACAAAGATGCGGGTAATGCTCATAACAACCCCATCTCCTTGAACGACGCATGCCCGACCTTGGTCATGATTAGGTGGTCGTGCAGCACAATGCCGAGTTTGGCCCCGGCGTCTGCCACTTCCTTGGTCATGTCGATGTCGGCCCTGGACGGGGTCGGGTCGCCCGACGGATGGTTATGGACCATGATGACCGCCGTGGCCCCCAGCTCCAACGCCCGTTTGACGACTTCGCGCGGATACACCGGGGTGTGGTCGACAGTGCCGGTTTGCTGTACCTCGTCGGCGATCAGGATGTTTTGGCGGTTGAGGAACAGAATACGGAATTGCTCGTTCTTTTGGTGGCCCATGGCGGCCCGGCAATAGGCGATCAACTTGTTCCAGTTGCTGAGTACCGGCTGGTCCATGATGTCTTCGCGGCTTAGGCGCAAGGCCGCCGCCTGAACGGTTTTCAAGGTTATCACCACGGCCTCGCCGGCGCCGTCGATCTCTTGCAGGGCGGCGGCGTCTGCGCTGATGACGGCGGAAAAGGAGCCGAATTTTTTCAACAATTGTTTGGCCAGCGGCTTCATGTCGCGCCGTGGCTGGGCCTGGAACAGCAACAATTCCAGCATCTCGTAATCGGGCAGCGCATCCGGGCCGCTTTTTAGAAACCGCGCCCTCAGTCGGCTGCGGTGACCGGCGGCATCGGACGGGTCGGATTTTTTGACCACGGGTGCGGTCTTAGGTGTCGTAGGGCGGCCGGTCGAGCCCCGCCGGCGACTGGGTGAACACCTCAACGCCGCCCGAGGTGACGCCCATCGAATGCTCAAACTGGGCCGACAGCCCGCGGTCCTTGGTGACCGCCGTCCAGCCGTCTTCGAGGATTTTTACTTCAAAGGTGCCGGTGTTGATCATCGGCTCGATGGTAAAAAACATGCCTTCGCGCAAAACATCGCCTTGGCCCGGGTTGCCGTAATGCATGACGTTGGGCGCGTCGTGAAAGACCTGGCCCAGGCCGTGGCCGCAGAAAT
>JABMOG010000312.1 GCA_013204265.1 Rhodospirillales bacterium | reverse complement strand
GCCCCATTCCGGCAATGCCGCCGACTGCCGCTCCAATCTAAGCACCCTCGGCACCATCCCCTGCGACAACACCTAGATACAAACCAGCCCACGCGCCCATTGCCGATCCGTACAAGGTACCGCTGACGGTCTTCAAGGTGAAAGCAGTGGCCGTGCCACCCCGGCAAAACTCAAGGTCTTGTGAGAACTTTTCAGCGTCGAAGTTAGCCGTCTCCCGGTCCACCGCTGGCGTGGTGCAGCCAGATAGGATGATTAGTGTGAAAGCGGCAATGGCGATTTTATAGGTCATGGACTTTCCCGTGTAGAGGCCCACCGCAATGGACGGGAGCGCCAGAAAGACTACGGCAAGGACAAGGCGAAACATCGCGGAATGATAGCAAAAAAAGTCTTCCACGGCGCGGCCCTTAACGGGAACGCGGATTAGGAGTAAGCTTGAGGGGTGTGCAAGGGAGGGGGCTGTTATGAAGGAGCCAATGTTTTGGGGGCTTGTTTTCGGTTTTGGTGTCTACTCGTTTGCGGGCGTCGTTACTTTTTTTATAGCTAGGTATCTATTGAATTTCGCACTCGACGTGGAGACTGCGCAAATCCTAGCGATGCTTTTAGGTATTGCCGCCATGCTGAATACAACGCACCTGCTAAATGCAGGGGAAAAATAATGCTGAAACGCATCATACTCGCGGCGCTGGTTGGGGTGCTGGTCAGTGGGCCAGCGTGGGGTGAGGATAAAATTGATGGACAGGTAAACGAAGGAACTAACGGAAGCCGATATTCATTATTCAATGGTTACCTTGCAGGATTTCCAAACAGCATCACCTTTTTACTAGATAAGCATACTGGCCAAACTTGGATGTTTGTTGGCGACGAGAAAAAGGGGAAAGGACCAAATTGGCGAGAGATTCAAAGTGGGCCTAATAGTGGGCGTAAAAAAGAATAGTCTAACGCGGGCTGGACGAAAAAATCGTCGCTGTTCGCACCAAGAAATGAGATGGGAGCCTTCCTCCCCATTCGTTCTATTCAAGAGAGGTTGAACCCAATGATTAAGCTTTGTTCCTTAATGGTATTGGTGTCATTGCTTGCTATTGGTCCAACTCAGATTCCAGTTCCGTTGTGAGGCTATCAACAGTGACGTCATGGCGTTCGCAGTGGGCTTCCTGTAGCTCCTGCACTCTTGCCCTAATCTTGCCCTTGTCCAATTCGACCTTGGCTTTGCGGTTTATCGTCTCCGGCTTCATATTCACGGCATTGTAGGATTGCCGGTACGCTTCCGAAGCGTTACCCGTCTCGATGTACACAAGACAGAATTTTTCCTGTTTCGGCGACAATTGCCCGACCTGCTTTTCGCTTGTTTTATCAGTAGTCATTCAACGCTCCTCAATGCCCATTTTGACTAATATTGAATCCGCTTTTTTGCGTCTCTCTTGGTGCCAAGGCTCCCAGCATTCGTGGTGGAGCCATGTAGATTGGACGCCGAAGGGAACGATCACTCCAACCTCGGCGGGTTTGTCGCACCACGCGCATCGATCCGGTTCTGACGGGACCGGGTGCTGGTTTATGCGGCATCCATCTCACTAGTCGAATAGTAGGATCGGTTTTCTGCAAAACGTGAACAATCGGACAGCCGATAGGCAACCCGCTTGGTTCCTAATTTATAGAAAACAAGAGGTTCTCCACCGGTTGGGGGTTCGATACGCCAGCGTTGTAGGGTGCGGACGGATATATTGAGGAAGCTGGCGGCTTCACGTTCGCCAACGAATGGCTCGGCATCATTGTTGAAGTTTTGCCCGTCTCGGGCAGGGGAGTGTTCTATGGACATAAAAAATCCTCTCAATATCAAGAGAGGCGAGGTGTGCAGGTGATCGAAAAAGCACACACCGCCCCGGAAAAGATGGGTTGGTGAATGACATTTCTCGGGCACCTACTTCGGCTCCAAACTGGGCCGACGGTAGTTCCACGAATATGTCTGTGTAAAACCTAGTAAGTGGGGAACCTTCTGTCAACAGTATTAATCGAAAATGGGTTAATTTTATTAACGGCTCAACATTAGTTATTTGGTGGGAGTTCCTTACGGAAAGGGAACCGAACAATCTATTTGTCTTCTATCGCCCCCTTCATTCGGCGCAGAATTGCAGCTGATACAAGGTCTGCAGCGGAACGGCCAGCCGGGTCTGGTATGTGGGTATATCGCCCAGTCACTGTATTGGAGCGATGTCCAAGCATTACACCTATCACTGCGTCAGAATAATTAAGCTCGCCGGCAACCGAAGCGAAAGCGTGTCGCAATGCGTGGGCAGTGATGCCGACCAGCTTCGCTAATGAGCAGGCTTTCTCCAGAACCTTTACGTCCCGGATATGCCCCTTGCCCCAAGCTGCGGGGAATACATAATCCGATCCCTTTTGAATTGGAACATCTGCAAGGACCCCTATAGCAGCGTCACCAATGGGGCGGACCTGCTCCCCGCCCTTAGTATCCTCAAACCGGAAGCAATGATGATGTGTATCCACCGCATTTTTCCTCAAAGAAAACACCTCATTTCGCCGACATCCGGTAACGGCCAATAGACGGATGGCATGTATGGCGTAAGGATTCGCGCCATCATCGAGCAATTTATCCAGCGCCTTTCCGAATCGTTTGTATTCAGCAGGGTTCAGCGTCTTGGTGCGGTGCCTGTCGCTTGGCTTCACAACGCCCCTGACCGGGTTGTCTTCGCGGAGCTTGCGTTTGATAGCGTAGGTCATAATTGACCCAAGAAGCCCCACGGCCCTGGCCGCTGCCGTGTCGCCTCCGCGAACACGCGCCACCCCTCTCGGCCCTGTTTTTACAGTGACCGCTGTTTTGCCGAGCCGGACCGCATGCATGAAGCTGGTAACGTCATCAGTCGTTATCTCCCGGACGGTCTTCTTGCCGAGCAATGGAATGATGTGTCGATTTATCCGACCATCATCAACGGATAGGGTGCTGGCCTTCTTGGGCTTGCCTCGGTAGGTCACCTTACCGTCCTTAGCGTCTTGCAAATAGTCCTCGCAGAACTCCTTCAGGGTAGGGTCCAATTTGCTCTTATCGTGGTCACGGAGGGCCGCGATATCAGTTCCGCCCGCAATACCTCCCAGAAGCTGTAGGGCGTGGCTTCGGGCTTTTTCTGGCGTCCAAGGGGAACCGTGACGGCCAATAACAAACCAGCGCTGTCGGCGGGCAACCTTCGATTTCAGGATATAGGTCCGAGCTTTCGAACGTTGACGGCGAACGCCAAAGCCGATGACCTTCGTGTCCCAGACGATTTCGCCGGGCTTTAAGGACTTCACGACTTCAATGGTGATGGTACGTTTGCTCTTGGACATGGCCAGCCTCAAAAGTTTCTAGTTGAGCCGCTAGCAACATATTAGCAACTAGATTCGTGGGTAGCAACAAGTATCAGTGTCATCTCGTGTCAGAAAGAAGACTGGATTTATAGGAGTTATGACGGGTTCTGGCGGATGATGGGCCTTACTACCGCAACCTTGCCAAGGTTGAAGTCGTGAGTTCGAATCTCATCACCCGCTCCAATCAAAGCCCTCGGGGGAACGCCTCCGGGGGCTTTGTTTTTTTTGGCTGCCATTGACCAGAGACTTTCGCTAATCGCTGTTCATCGTAACTCGCGGTACACGGCAGGGTCGAAGTCGCTGACCTGGATCACGTCGTTGCGCAAACGCTCCGCCTCCTTGATTTGGTCGCTTTCGGCTTGTGACAGAAGGCCTCCATTCGCGGCGGCGATTGCCATGGCGGTGACGGTGCCCTTGTCCAGCTGTCCGCCGCGCCGCGCCTGGTCGAGTTTGGCGCGGGCCGGGGCGGCGTCGAGAATGCGCTGGAAAGCAAATTCCAGGGCGCCCAGTCCGGGGTCGTCTGAATCTGGCGCGAAGATATGCGCCGTCAGGGCGCCGCGAACATCCATGTCGGTGGTTACCGCCTCGGCGACGGCATCGATTTGCCGGTCCGTCAACGCCGGGCGCGCCGCGCCGAGGGGGAATGCCAAGAGTTTTGTAACCCCGGCGGCGAAACGGTTCGGCAGGTTGGCGAGCACACCGAGCAGGGCGCGCTCAGACTCTAAAAGGGCGTGGGTGCAGGTCCAGTCAAGCAACGCGCGCTGGTTTTTCGGGCTGCCGCAATCGTGGAAATGTTTCAACGTCGCCGTGGCCAGGAACATCCAGGCAAAGGCGTCCGACAAACGGCCGGAGAGATACTCTTTGCGTTTTAGCGCGCCGCCCAGGGTTCCCAGCGCAACATCGGAAATCAACGCGAAGGCCGCCGAAAACCGTGCGAGGTCCTTGTAATAATGCGCCTCGAACCCGGAGACCGGAGACGACGCGAGGGCACCGCCCGTCAGGCCCAGCACGAAGGCCCGCATGGCGTTTTTGGCGATGTGGCCGATGTGACCGAAGAAGGCGGCGTCGAAGGCGCGAACATCGCCGGCAAGCACGGCTTGCATTTCGTCGAGGACGAAGGGATGACAGCGGATCGCGCCCTGGCCGAAGATAATCAGGGAACGGGTCAGGATGTTGGCGCCTTCGACCGTGATGCCGATGGGCATGGCGTCGTAGGGCCGCGTGAAAATATTCTCCGGCCCCCGGCAAATCGCCGCCCCGGCATGGATATCCATGGCGTCATTGATGCACAGCCGGGAGCCTTCCGTCAGGTAGGCCTTGACCACTGCCGAGATCACCGACGGCTTTTCACCGGCGTCGACCGCGCCAAAAGCCAGTCGGCATCCGGCGTTCATAAAATAGGCGTGCCCGGCAATGCGGGCGAGGCGTTCGCGCACGCCCTCGAACTTGCCAATCGGCAAGCCGAACTGTTCACGCACGGTGGCATAGGCGCTGGTTGACCGGCACGCCAGCTCAGCCGCGCCGAGGGATTGCGAGGGCAAAGATATGCTGCGCCCGGCGGCGAGCGATTCCATCAACATGCGCCAGCCCTTACCGGCGCCGTCCGTCCCGCCGATGATGTAATCCAGCGGTACGAAGACATCCTTGCCGCGAACGGGCCCGTTCTGGAACGGCACCCCCATGGGATCGTGCCGGTTGCCGATGTTCAGACCCGGCGTCTCAATGGGGATCAGGGCGCAGGTAATGCCGATATCTTCATCGCCGCCCAACAGACCTTCGGGGTCGAACAGCTTGAACGCCAGGCCGACCACGGTCGCCACCGGCGCCAGCGTGATATAGCGCTTGTCGAAGGTCAGGCGCATGCCGGTGATTTCCGTGCCGTCCCATGTTCCCCGGCAAACAATGCCCTGGCTCTGGCCGTTGGCGGCATCGCTGCCGGCGCCCGGTTCGGTCAAGGCGAAGCACGGAATGTCGTCGCCGCGGGCGAGGCGGGGCAGGTAGTGGTTCTTTTGCGCGTCGGTGCCGTAATGCATCAACAATTCGCCCGGCCCCAACGAATTCGGCACCATGACGGTGACGGCGGCGGTGACGCTGCGGCTCGACAGTTTGGTAACCACCGCCGAATGGGCGTGGGCGGAAAACCCCAATCCGCCGAAATCCCTGGGGATGATGATGCCGAAAAAACCGTTTTCCTTGATGAAGGCCCAAACGGCGGGGGGCAAGTCGCGGTCCTGGTTGATCTGCCAGTCGTCGAGCATCCGGCACAGCTCTTCGCACGGCCCGTCGAGGAAGGCCTGTTCTGCGTCGGTCAAAGGGGTGATTTTGAAATCGAGCAGGGCGCGCCAGTCCGGTTTGCCGGAAAACAATTCGCCGTCCCAGCCCACGGTACCGGCTTCCAGAGCGATCCGTTCAGTATCGCCCATGGTCGGCAGGGCGCGACCGACGACCCTCATAATAGGCGCCGAGATCAAGGCGCGCCGGAGGACCGGAATACCGAAAATGGCGATCAGCCCGGCGGCGAGCAGTAACACAATTATCATCAACATTGTCATGGTCAGTCTCCTGCTCAGTTCCTGAGTGGTTTGCCTTTTGTCAGCATGTGCTCGACGCGGGCCAGGGTCTTGGGTGTGCGGGCGAGCCTGAGGATAGCGTCGCGCTCAAGCCGCAACACCTGATCCTCGGATACGGTGTCGAGGGCATCGGTGTCGCCGCCGCTCAACACGAAGGCCAGTTGATGGGCGATGACGCTGTCATGGGCCGAGGCGACGCCCTTGTTGACGAAGTCGCGAACGCCGAGGTCGAGCGCCGTCTGGCCCGTCGGTCCCGGCAGGTGAAACTCATAAGGTGCGGGCGGGGTGTAGTCCTCGGCCATTTTAAGCGCCCGCGCCTTGGCCGATGCCAGGACCCGGTCGCGGTTCATGACGACGGTGTCGCCGGGGCGCAGGAACAGGGAATCCCTGGCTTCCATCGCCGACATCGCAACCTGGGCCATGGCGATCGGCTCAAACGCCTTCATCACCGGCGGCATGGGGCCGCGCGGGCGGCTTGCATCGACCGTCCAGCGGCCCAACAATTCCTTGCAGCCGCCCCAGCCCGGAACGATCCCGACACCGGCCTCGACCAGGCCGATATAGGTTTCCGCATGGGCCTCGATGGCATCGCAGTGCAGCAACACTTCGCAGCCGCCGCCAAGCGCCATGCCCGACGGCGCGCCGACGACGGGAAACGGCGCGTATTTTAATCTGGCGAAGGAATCCTGACCCCGTTTCAACATCCAGCGCACAAACGGCCACAGGTGTAACTTTGCGCCGTACAGCAACATCGCAATGTTGGCTCCGACCGAGAAATTGCTGGCCTCATTATGGATGACCAGAGCCTTGAAGCCGCGCCTGGGTAACTGCTTAACCGCTTTGTCGATCATCCGCAGAATGAACGGGTTCAGGGAATTCATTTTGGAGGTGAATTCCAGGCAGGCGACGCCGTCGCCGATATCCCACAGGCTGGCCGACATGTTGCGTGCGATCGGTGGGCCGGCGCGCTTGACGTCTTCCAGAAGCAATACGCCGTCCGGACGTTCGACATTTTCATAGTCCGCGCCGGTGAATTGCTGAAGCCGCCCGCCGTGGACCCGGTAGAAGGTTTTTTCCCCGGCGGCGTCCAGAAGAGTCGGAACCGGCGCACCCTGTTTTTTTAGGGCCGCCGCCAGCCAGGCCGCGCCGAGTTTGTCGATCAGCTCGAACGGCCCCATTTTCCAGTTGTAGCCAAGGCGCATGGCGCGGTCGACGGACTCGGGATCGTCGGCGATTTCCGGCACCAGGGACGCGGCATAGGCCAGCGTCGGCACCAGCACGGAGCGGGCATAGCGGCCCTCGTCGCTATCAAATTCAAGCGTGGCGCGCAGGCCGCCTTTGCGGGCGGCTGCGGCTGCCGCCGGTTTGGGGCGCTGGGCCGGGGCGTATTCGCCGGTTTGCAGATCAATGACTTCTTTGGTCTTGTCGGGGCCGTCGGTGTTGAGACGATAAAAGCCGCCCTTGCCCTTGCGCCCGGTGTAGCCGCCGCCGATCATTGTGCTGAGAAGGTCAGGCGCTTTCCCGAGTGCGTGGAAGGGATCGTCGGCGGCCAGGGCTGTCTCGAAACTGGTCAGGATATGCGGCATCAGGTCGAGGCCGACCAGATCGAGTAGCCCGAAAATACCGGTTCGCGGAATCCCGGCGGGCCGCCCGAGCACGGCGTCGGCTTCCTCGACGCCGATGTCCTGGCGGACAGCTTCGACCACGGCGGCGTGCAGCCAGAAGGTGCCAATACGGTTGGCGATAAAGCCCGGTGTGTCCTTGGCGGTGACGACGCTTTTGCCCATCCGCGCGTCGGCGAAATCAGATATGCGGGATTTTACGGCGGGGTCCGTGTCAGGCCCGGTGACGATCTCGAACAGCCGCATGTAACGCGGCGGGTTAAAAAAATGGGTAATCAGAAAGCGCTTTTTCAGGCCGTCGTCCATGCCCTCGGTCAACACCCGAAGCGGCAGGGTCGAGGTGTTGGAACTGATGATGGCGTCCGCCTTCAGGTGCGGCACCAGGGATCGGTACAAGTCCTGCTTGATATCCGGTCGCTCAATAATCGCCTCGATGATCCAGTCACAGTCTTTGATTAGCCCTAAGTCGCTGGCCGTACAGCCTGGTGTTATTTGTTTGGCGACGTTTGGGTGCATGAAGGCGGCGGGTTTCGCCTTTTTCATTGTCTCGATTGCGCCCTTTGCGGCGTCGGGCACGACATCCAACAACACGACCTCTGCGCCCGCATTGGCGGCCTGCGCCGCGATACCGGCGCCCATGACACCGGCGCCGATGACGCAGACGGTGTTGATGGCGCTCATGACACGGATTCCAGAACGGTGGCGATGCCCTGCCCGCCGCCGATGCATTGCGTGGCCAGGGCATAGCGGCCACCGCCGCGTTTGAGAAGCTGCGCCGCCTTGCCGGTGATGCGCGCCCCGGTGGCGCCGAGGGCATGACCGATAGCCAGGGCGCCGCCATCGATGTTGATTTTCGAGACGTCCAGCCCGAGATCCCGGATCGAGGCCAGGGACTGGCTCGCGAACGCCTCGTTAAGCTCGATTACATCAAGGTCGGTGACCGTAATGCCGGCCCGTTTGAGCGCCTTTTGCGAAGAACTGACCGGGCCGATTCCCATGATCTCGGGCAGGCACCCGGAAACGGCGATGGATTTGATTCGGGCCAGAGGCGTCAGGCCGTTTTTGTCGGCGAAGTCCTCGGTCGTGACCAGAACCGCCGCCGCGCCATCGGTCAGCGGCGACGACGTTCCGGCGGTTACCGTGCCGGACTCGGAGAACGCGGGTTTCAGGGCACCGAGGGCGTCGGCCGTCGTTGCTTCGCGGATACAGCCGTCTGTCGTGATTTCCCCGTCTTTTCCCCGAATGGCAATGATTTCATCGGTCAGGTTTCCCGAGGACTGGGCGGCGGCGGCTTTGCGGTGGCTTTCGACGGCGAAGGCGTCTTGTTCTTCGCGGCTGAGGCCGTATTTCACGGCGACGTTTTCCGCCGTTTCGCCCATGCCCATATAGGCCTGCGGATAGCGCTCATAGAGTCCGGGGTGCGGCATCGGGTTGAAGCCGGTCATCGGGATTCGCGACATCGATTCGACGCCGGCGCAGATAAAGGCCTCACCGGCATCCATCTGCATGGCGCCTGCGGCCATGTGGATGGCCTGCATGGAGGACCCACAGAAGCGGTTGACCGTGACCCCGGCGACACCGAGTGGCAGCTCGGCCAGGAAGCCGATTAGCCGCGCCATGTTGAAGCCCTGTTCGCCTTCGGGAAAGGCGCACCCGACAATCAGGTCTTCAATGGTTTCGGGGTCTATGCCGGTGCGTTGCAAAAGGCCCTTAATCACCTGAGACGCCATCTCGTCGGGGCGAACGCGCGCGAGATCCCCCTTGAAGGCGGGGGCAAAGGGGGACCGGGCATATCCGGCGATGACGATGGACTTCATGGCGATGTCTCCTTAAGCCGTAATTTATCCATGATGGAGTTCCGCCTGTTTTTGGCGATGTTCGGAAACCAGTTCTTTCTTCGAAAGCTTGCCGATCATGGTTTTCGGCAATTCGCCGCGAAACTCAATCTCTGACGGGCGCTCGATGGGATTGAGGTTTTTGGCGGCGAACTCGAGAAGTGCGCCTTCGCTGACCTGGGCTCCGGGTTTCAGTTTGACGAAGGCTTTCGGCGTTTCGCCGCGGTACTCGTCCGCGATTCCGATGACGATGACCTCATCGACTTCGGGATGCAGGTAGATAGCGTCCTCGATCAGCCGGGGGTAAACCTTAAAGCCGGAACAAAAAATAACGTCTTTAAGCCGGTCCGTCAGGAACAGGTAGCCGTCTTCGTCGATGTGCCCGACATCGCCGGTCATCAACCAGCCGTCGCGCATTGTTTCGGACGTGGCCACCGGATTGTTCCAGTACCCGGCCATGACCTGGGGTCCTCTGACGGCAAGTTCACCGCGTTCGCCGGTCGCCACGCGCACATCCGAATTGTCGATGTCACGGATTTCGACCTCGGTCCAGGGCAGGGGTAGGCCGATGGAATCGGGCTTGTTTTCGGCATCGGTGGGATTACAGGCAACCACCGGCGACGCTTCGGACAATCCGTACCCTTCGACGACCACGCACCCGGTCAAGTCTTCGAAGCTGGCCTTGACGGTGGACGGCAGCGGTGCGCCGCCGGAAATGCAATTGCGGATGGAGGATAGGTCATAGCGGCCGAGTTCCTTGAACACGGAAATGGCGCCGAAAATGGTCGGCACCGCCGGGAATACGGTGGGCTTCTTGGCGTCGATGGTTTTAAGCACGTCTTCGAGATCGAACCGCGGCAACAGGATCAGTTCCGCCCCCGTCGCAATCCCTAAGTTCATGGCGGCGGTCATGGCGAAGACATGGAAAAAGGGAATGACGCACAGGAAGCGTTCCCCGTCTGGGTCGGTGTCGCCCATCCACAGCCGCACCTGTTCGGTGTTGGCCGAAATGTTGGCGTGTGTCAGCATGGCACCCTTCGGCGTTCCTGTGGTGCCGCCGGTATATTGCAGCAAGGCGATGTCGCTGTTCGGGTTGATCGTGACCGGGTCGGGGTTGGCCCCCTGTGAGACCAGCTTGTCGAAGGGAATGATCCGAAGATCCTTAGGTATTTGCGCTATTTCAGCGCGCTTGAGGACGTTGAACAACAGTTCCTTCACCAGTGGCAAGGCGTCGCCAAGCGAGCAGACGATGATTGAGCGCAGGGCGGTGGTATTCAGGGCCGCCGCCACCTTGGGAAAAATCGCTTTCAAGTCCATCGTCAGCATGACGGTGGTGCCGCTGTCGGTAATTTGGTCGCGAATTTCGTTTTCCGTATACAGCGGATTGAAGTTGACCACCGTTGCCCCGACGGTCATCGCGGCGAAATAACCGATCACATAATACGGGCAGTTGGGTAGGCAAAGCCCGACCCGGTCGCCTTTTCTGACCCCCAGATTCTGCAATCCCTTAGCCGCCCGCCGCACCGCATCACCGACTTCGGCATAGGTGCTGACTTGCCCCATAAAATCCAGACACGGTCGGTCCGGCCCGCGGGCGATGGAATTGTCCAAAATAGCCTGAATGGGGCGGAGCGGGGGTTGGGCCGGCGGATTATGGCGGCTCCAGTGTTTGGGCGCCTGCTCGGCGCGGGCAATAAAGCCTGAAAGCAAATCGCAGGTGCCGCCGGTGTCTTCGTTGACAATGCCGTGGCGGGTGGAGGAAACCCAATGCAGGGCTTTATCGATGGTCGTCAACTTTTTGAAGATCTGGCGTGCGCTATCGGGTTCGACCACCGGGTCATTGTCGCCCTGGACAATCAAAGTCGGCACGTCAATTTGCGGCAGGTGATCCTGCAGTTCCCCGGTCAACACACGAAGTTGATAAAGCCCATGGATGGGGATGTTGTGGTAATTGATATCCGGATGTTCGGAATCGTTGTCCCGGAACGGCATGACGCCTTCGAAAGCCGGCATCCAGTCGGCCAGTTTGTTCAAGCCATGGACCAGGGGGACGAAAGCCAGCTTGCGATTGCGGTAGGTTTGCGGCGCCGATACCGAGGCCACGCCGGCAAGTTTTTCCGGGTGCTCGGCGGCCAACATCAACGACAGGGCGCCCCCGGCAGAAAACCCGACAACAACGATTTCGTCGACGAAGGGCGACAGAATCCGATAGCCCCGGCGGACCGAATTCAACCATTCCACCCAAGTTCGTGATTTCAGGTCCCAAGGCGACGTGCCGTGCCCGGCGAGCCGAACCCCCATGACCGCAAAACCCTGATCATGAAGGTCTTGTCCGAAATCCTGAAGTTCCGCCGGTGAGGCCAGGAAGCCATGGACCAGAAGCACGCCCTTTCGAACAGGCTCTTTCGGTAACAACAGATAAGGCGCGCCGCTTTTCGTCGCCGTTTCTGCGGCGTTGATCTCGCGGTGCTGCGCTGCCGTGAAATGGTTGCGGTTCCAGGTGTGCGCCTTTAGCTCATCATCAAACAGCAGGAACGCGAGTTCCTGGTTCGAGATCGAGGCGCTCTTTTGCAGGGCCGCGTCCACGGCTTGCCCGACCGCCGGGATCGGCGCGACCTCATTGGCATAGACAATAACAGGATTTTCAATGCGCACTTCATTGCGCGTGTAGTCCTGGCAAAGTTTGTCGAGAAAGCGGTAAGCCCCCGGCGTCCGGCCGACGAGGCCGGTGTCCTTACAAGTGCTGAGAAAACGGTCCAACTCTATGCATTCCCCATCCAGCAGTCCGCGGTACCGGTCGGGCCAGTCGAGACTGCGATGCAGATAGACGCCCGGGGAGGCCTGAAGGGCCTTCAGCGCCAAATACAGGGTTCGGTGGAAATTGACCCTGCCGATCTCCATCTGTTTTCGGCTGATCAGTGATGTAATGACAGTTGAGGCCAGATGGCTGAGGTTGATCGTCGTTCCGGTATACAGGGCGCGCATGTATTGGTCGCGGATACGAAGCGTCTCGTTATTGATGCAACGCGCCAACATCCGTTCGGCGTAGCCTTCCGCCAGATCGCGAAGGCCGAACAGTTCGTCCAGGGAAAAAATTTTCCGAAAGTAGTTATCCAGTAATTTTTGCTCCCACCACCGCCATTTCTTGTCGGTCGGGATGGGCGCATTGAGGCGGATATCCATGTCGGTGTCGCGAAAAATCAGATTGCTCTCGACGAGCATTTCCTCGGCGGCCTGTTGGGGGATGTCTTTGGTGAACAGGTTAATCGCCCGGCTGAAGACATTTTCATGTACGCGGATGGGATAAAACGTGATGGTTGCAGGAACGATCAGGGTCGGCTCATTGGCCCTGGCCAAGAGTTGTCGTTCGTCTTCAAGGCCCAAGGCCTTGACCCAGCGCCCGATCCGCGCAACGTCGTTTTTTTTGTGAAGGTCGCGAATGCGCTTCTTGAAAATATCAAGGGTCAGCGCCAGAACCGCCGCGCCGCGATGATGTTTGCGGCGTTCCTTGGACGAAGGGGAGTAAACCCCGAAGTTGCCCTCATGGTCGACAACCCGGCGGTCCTTGACCATGCCGCCTTCGGGGAACATCACGACCTTGCGTCCGCGCAGGATTTCGGCGGCCAGGAACGCCAGCAACCCCGGCAGGTTGTTGGGCATGGCGCCAACGTCGCGCAGGAATTTTGAAAACCGCTCGTTGCCCTCGAACAGGGCGTGATCGGCGACGGAGCGGGTATGGGCCCCAGTCGCCCGATAGATGAGATAGGGGGGAATGACGGTTTCAAACCGCGCGAAATGGTTAAACAGGAAGATGTGTCCCTGCCCCAACAACGCATTGTCGGGGTGTACACAGAGGTTCAGCCCGAAGCGGTTCTTGATGGTTTCATACGTCCGCACACACCATTTATAGGTGTCATCACTAATCGCAAACGCATCTTTATCGACATTCGTCATTTCGGCACCTAACGGCGCCCCCTTAAATCAACGTATAAGGCATATTCGCGGCATTTGCGCTAAAAAACTCACGTATGCAACCTCAATAGTTTGTGAAAGGGAGGTCCAAGATGCGGGCGTTCGCATTGGGGCAACCAACCTTCCCGGCGAATGACATTGCGCACTGTCGAACCATACCTCTGGCTCCCCTTGCCTTAGGCAAGGGCCTGGGTCACGACCTCGGTCAGGCTTTCGGGCGTGAAGGGCCTGCCCGAACAAGTGTGCGGACAAGGAATGTCCTGGATTGAATCCAAGGCGTTGATGGCGCTTTTTATTCTTCGTGGCGAGTCCGGATTTCGGCCCAGGTCAGCAAGCCCATAAATCCGGCGCACAGGCCGAAAAGTAGTATTAAAAAAAGAGTCCCCGCGGTTGTCATATCCGCCCCCTGTTCCTTTTACGCCAAGGTCAAACAATAAAATGCGGTGGTCCCGGCGGCCTTGACCTGCGTCAAATTTGAAGAGTTGAGTTTTTAGAATTCGACGATGGTGGACTGCAGGGCCAGGGCGACGATGGCGGCGGAATAGAAAAGCGTCGCCAGGCCAATAAAGAAAAAGATATTGGCGGCGGTCCGCAGTGGATATTGATGGCGGTCTTCGGCGCGGCGCTCGTTGCTTCTTTTTTCATAACCCCCGACGAAGGTGAAATAATATTTTCGCCCGAAAAAAGGAATAGTCAGGCGGATGTCGACCGGCGAGCGTCGCCAGGTCGGTTCTTCGACGGCCTGATGGATCGCTTCTTTCTGCTCATCGGACAGGGTGTCGATTACCCATTCGGGCAGGCGATCAAAAAAATTCCCCAACGCCGCGGGCGTGCCGGGTTGGTCGGCCATCGCCAGCGTACCGTTTTTCAGGGCCTCGTCCTTAATCTCCACGGAATTCTCCTTTAAGCCGCTAACAGTCTAGCGGAATTTGCAGAATTTTCTCAAACGTTCCGGCGGCTGCTTTTTGTCTATTTTTACGAAACCATTGAAAAGACTAGATAACGGTATAGCCTTTTAGATATATTCCATAAATACTATTTCCAAAAATCAGGCCATGGAATTAGAGCGTATGGTCAGGAGGAAGACATGTCATCCGATGCCGAAAAAATGAAGGCCGACCTCGTCAAGAAAACCATCACTCAAAGCAAAAAACGCCTAGGCAAAAACATTCAAAGTCAGTTTTCCGGCTTCCTGGCGGCCTATTACGCCAACGTGCCGCCAAAGGATATTCAGGACCACACCCCGAACACTCTGTTTGCGTTAGCCCATGGGCATTGGAAACAAAGCCAGCTTCGCGCCCGGGGCAAGCCTTTGGTCCGGGTTTTCAATCCGGACGCCAAAAAGGACGGTTGGCGCTGTGATCATACGATTATCGAAATCGTTAACGACGACATGCCGTTCTTAGTCGATTCGATTACTGCTGAACTCAATAAACAGAACCTGACGGTACATTTAGTCATCCATCCGATGTTCGCGGTCCGCCGCAACAAGGAGGGGAAGGTTTCGGAAATTCTTGCCACCGACAAGTCCGGGCCGGACATGATTACCGAATCCTTCATGCACCTGCATGTCAGCCATGCATCCGGCGTGCGCCTGAAGACTATTGAGGCGGGATTGCGCGCCGTTCTTGGCGATATCCGCTTCGCGGTCAGGGATTGGCGCGCCATGAACGCCAAAATGGCCGATGTGATCGACGAGATGGAAAATATTCCAAAGCGCGTTCCTGCCAAAGACGCCGAAGAAATTCGCGCTTTTCTGCGCTGGATTCACGACAGTCAATTTACCTTTTTGGGGTTTCGCGAATTCCGTCTTTCCGGGCGCGGTAAACTTACCCGCATCAAGGTCAACAAAAAATCCGGCCTGGGCATTCTCAGCAACCCTGAACGTTCGGTGTTCAAGGAGATCCGGGAAACGCAAACCGCGTCCGTCGAAGGCCGTGGGTCCGATGTGTTGCTGGTGACCAAGGCCAATGAGCGCTCGACCGTTCACCGGCCGGTTCATATGGACGCCATCGGAATCAAGCGTTTCGACGTCCGAGGCCGTGTCATCGGCCAATATCTGTTTGTCGGCCTGTTTACGTCGGCTGCATACAGCCGCAGCCCCCGTAACATCCCGCTTTTGCGCCGGCGCCTGGAAAAAACCATGCAACGGGCCAGCCTGCCGTCGGGAAGCCACGATTCCAAGGCCTTGGCGCACATCCTGGAAACCTTTCCGCGCGACGAGTTGTTTCAGATTTCCGACGACCAACTTTTAGAGATCAGCCTCGACATCGTCCACCTGCAGGACCGCCAGCGGGTTGCGCTGTTCGTTCGCGTGGACAATTTTGAGAGGTTCATTTCGTGCCTGATTTACGTGCCGAGGGACCGTTACACGATGGCGCTGCGGCGTGAAATGCAGAGTATCCTGAGTGGAGCGTTTGCGGGAGAGGTTTCGGCGCATCATGCCGAAATCGGAGATTCCCCGCTGGCGCGCCTGCATCTGATCATACGCACCAAGCCCGGAAAAATCCCGGCCTTTGATGTCCAAGCGCTGGAAGCCCGTCTTGTCGCGGCGGCCCGCTCGTGGTCTGACCGTCTGAGCGACACCTTGGTCGATCACCACGGCGAAGAGGCCGGGCTCGATCTTTTGAATCGCTATGGCGAGGCTTTTGATGCGGGTTACCGCGATACCCATGACAGTGCCCAGGCAATCGGGGACATCCACGAGATCGAACGCCTGGTAAAAGATGGCGGCATCGGCATGGCGCTGTACCGCCCGCCGGGATCGCCCGCCAACAAGATCCGCTTCAAGGTCTACCATCCGGACAGCGCGGTGCCGCTGTCGGACGCCCTGCCGCTGTTCGAGCACATGGGCTTTAGGGTCATGGACGAATTACCGTATCATGCGACACTGGGCGCCGGCGAGGGCCGGAAAATCATGATCCATAATTTCGGGCTGGAATCCCGCGATGGCTCCAACGTCAATCTGGAGGCCGTTCGCGAAAACCTCAAAGACGCTTTCGAGCATGTTTGGTGTGGGGAAACCGAAAGCGACGGGTTCAATGCGCTGGTGTCCGGGGGTGGGTTGGCATGGCGCGAGGTGGTTATATTACGGGCCTATGCAAAATATTTACGCCAGGCGGGGATAGCTTTTTCCCAGGCCTATATGGAACAAACGCTGGCCAATAATTCGACCATTGCGCGGCGCATCGTCGACCTGTTCCTGGTGGTGTTCGACCCTGCCGGCCAAGGTAAGGCCAAGCGCCCAGGGGCGCGTGCGAATCGCATCAGAACACAAATTGAAAATGATCTGAACGCTGTTGTCAGCGCCGACGAAGACCGTATTCTCCGGCGCTTTGTCAATGCCGTGGATTCGACCTTGCGGACAAATTTCTTTCAGGCCGCCGCTGACGGTGGGCCAAAACCCTACCTGTCGTTCAAGGTTAAATCCGGCAGTATTGAAGAGCTTCCGTTGCCGCGCCCCCTGTATGAAATTTTTGTCTACAGTCCCCGGGTCGAGGGAATTCATCTGCGGTTTGGCATGGTTGCCCGTGGCGGGCTGCGTTGGTCGGACCGGCGCGAGGATTTCCGCACGGAAATTCTGGGGTTAGTTAAGGCACAGCAGGTCAAAAACGCGGTCATCGTGCCGGTCGGCTCGAAAGGCGGGTTCGTGGTTAAAAATCCTCCCCCGGGTGGCGACCGCGACGCCTTTTTGGCGGAAGGTATCGCATGCTACAAAATCTTTATTGCCGGTCTTTTCGATCTGACCGACAACTATCAAGGCACCCGCGTCACATCGCCGAAGCAGGTTGTCCGCCTGGACGGCCCCGACCCCTATCTGGTGGTTGCCGCCGACAAGGGTACGGCGACATTTTCCGATATCGCAAACGGCGTATCCGAACAATACGGCCATTGGCTGGGCGATGCCTTCGCGTCGGGCGGCAGCCAGGGGTACGATCATAAAAAAATGGGCATCACCGCCCGCGGCGGTTGGGAATCGGTCAAGCGTCATTTCCGCGAATTTGGCGTCGATACCCAGAAACAGCCCTTCACCGTCCTCGGCGTCGGTGATATGTCGGGCGATGTGTTCGGCAACGGCATGTTGCTGTCGAAGCAGATCAAGCTGGTCGGCGCCTTTAACCACCTGCATATTTTTATCGACCCCGACCCCGACATGGAGAAAAGCTTCAATGAGCGCCAGCGGATATTCCGTCTGCCACGCTCAGGCTGGAACGATTACGACACGGGGCTGATTTCCAAGGGCGGCGGCGTGTTGGACCGCAGCGCAAAATCGCTTCGCCTGTCCCCAGAAATACGGCAATTGTTCGATATCCCCAAAGACACCGTCACGCCTAATGAATTACTCGGATATATGCTTCGGGCGGAAATCGACCTGATGTGGTTTGGTGGTATCGGTACCTATGTTAAAGCGTCGTCCGAATCCCACCTGGACGTGGGCGATCGGGCCAACGACGCGATCCGCGTTAACGGGCGGGATCTGCGCTGCAAAGTGGTCGGCGAGGGCGCCAATTTGGGCACCACCCAATTGGGGCGGGTCGAATATGCTCTGAATGGGGGCCGCCTGAACACCGATTCCATCGATAATTCTGCCGGTGTGGATTGTTCGGACCACGAGGTCAACATCAAGAT
>JABMOG010000311.1 GCA_013204265.1 Rhodospirillales bacterium | reverse complement strand
CCAGGAGAAGAAGGACATGCTGCGCCTGTGCGGAGCTGAGCTGATTGAAGTCCCCGCCGTTCCTTTTAAAAACCCCAATAATTACGTTCATATCGCGGAACGAACGGCCCAGGAAAAGATGGATTCTGAGCCCAACGGGGTTCTGTACGCCAACCAGTGGGACAACACCGCCAACCGCCGCGCCCACATCGAAGGCACGGGGCCGGAAATTTTGGAACAAACCGGCGGCAAGCTGGACGGATTTATCTGTGCCGTCGGCACCGGCGGGACGCTGGCCGGGATATCCATGTTCATGAAGGACAAAGCCCCCCAGGTGAAAATTGGCCTGGCCGACCCCATGGGCGCCGCCCTGTACAGCTATTTCACCACCGGCGAATTGAAGGGCGAAGGCAGCTCCATCACCGAAGGCATCGGCCAGGGCCGTATCACCGGCAACCTGGAAGACATGGTCGTCGATATGCCGTTCCAGGTTTCCGACGCCGAAGCCCTGCCTTACGTGTTCGACTTGTTGCAAAACGAAGGTCTGTGCTTAGGGGGCTCGAGCGCCATCAACATCGCGGGCGCGGTTAAAATGGCCAAGGAAATGGGACCGGGTCACACCATCGTTACCATCCTTGCCGATGGCGGCACGCGGTATCAAAGCAAGTTGTTCAACCCGGTGTTCCTTAAAGAAAAAGGTCTGCCGACCCCCGAATGGATGGAGTAACGTTTATGGAATACCAAAACCCTCAGGCCCTGGTCAGCACCGTATGGCTGGTTGAAAACCTGAATACCGATGGAGTGCGCATTGTCGATGCATCGTATTTCATGCCCGGTGCGAAGCGCAACGCCAAGGAAGAATTCGCAGCGCAGCATATTCCCGGCGCGGTTTTCTTCGATATCGATGATGTCTGCCTGCCCGCATCGGACCACATGCTGCCCGATGCAGAAATGTTTTCGGCCAAAGTTGGTGCGTTGGGCATTGGCAATGGCGACAAGGTTGTCGTCTATGACAGCAACAACGGCGGCATGGCGGCGGCCCGGGTGTGGTGGACATTCCGGGTGTTCGGTCATGACAATGTCTGTCTTCTCAATGGTAGCCTGAAAGCCTGGCTGGCCGAAGGCCGCCCGGTGACGAACGAGGCCCCGGCCCCCGGGCCGGCCACCTTCGCCGCCGTCAAGAACGACGCCATGGTGCGCGATATCAACCAAATGCTGGCCAACGTCGAAAGCGGAGCCGAACAGGTCATAGACGCGCGCAGCAAGGAACGTTTCGATGGGATAGAGATAGATAAACGCGAAGGCGCGCGCTCGGGCCATATTCCCGGCAGCTTCAACATTCCGTTCAACACATTCTTCGACAAGGATCGCAATTGCGTCATGCGCGATGCTGAGGAATTAACCCAGACCATTACCGCCGCCGGGTGTGATCTCAACCGCCCGATAACCGCCACTTGCGGTTCCGGTGTCACCGCCTCGATGCTGGCGTTTGGGTTGTTTCTATTGGGGCGAGAAGACGTGCCCGTTTACGACGGCTCGTGGTCGGAATGGGGTATCCGCCCAGATACGCCGGTCGAGCCCTGAGACTTAACGCAAGGCCGACAGGTTGGCGATCAGGGCGGTGTTGACGCGATTGACTTCCTCGGCGACCTTATGCGCCTTGTCTCGGTCTTCCCCGTAGCATTTTGAGGCCACGTCGGCGCAGCGCCGGCGTTCCTCAAGAAGCGCCATGGTAATCGTTTTCTCCAGGGCGTCGGCGATTTCCTTCGGATGCGTGTCTACCGATATGCCGAGAATTTCCTGAACCTCTTTGGTGGCAGCTTCGGCGCGTTCTCTGAGGCTTTTTGTCATTTTTCCCTCGTGTGTCAGTGCGCCAGAATCTGGCTGAGAAACAGTTTTGTGCGGTCATTCTGCGGGTTGTTGAAGAATTCGTTGGGTTCGTTTTCTTCGACAATTTGGCCGGCGTCCATGAAGATCACCCGGTTGGCGACCTTCTTGGCGAAACCCATTTCATGGGTCACGCACAACATGGTCATGCCTTCTTCGGCTAATTCGACCATGACGTCGAGCACTTCTTTAATCATTTCCGGGTCGAGCGCCGATGTCGGCTCGTCAAACAGCATAATTTTCGGGTTCATGCACAGCGAACGGGCGATGGCGACGCGCTGCTGCTGGCCACCAGAAAGCTGACCGGGGAACTTCGCCGCCTGTTCAGGAATTTTGACCCTCTCCAGATATTTCATGGCATTTTCCTCGGCCTCGGCCTTCGGCGTCTTGCGCACCCAGATCGGGGCCAAGGT
>JABMOG010000036.1 GCA_013204265.1 Rhodospirillales bacterium | reverse complement strand
CAAATACCCGTTGTGCATCCAGTATTTGGCGAAGCCCGCATCGCCCCGGCAGGTCGATTGCGCGATTTCATTTTCGTGGTGCGGGAAGATCAAATCCTGGCCGCCGCCGTGGATATCGAATTCGGGGCCGAGAAACTTTTCGCTCATCACCGAACATTCCAGATGCCAGCCGGGCCGGCCTCTTCCCTTTGGATTTTCAGGGCTCCGTCCCCAGGGGCTGTCCCAGCCGGGCAGATCGTCGGTTGATGGTTTCCATAACACGAAATCGGCGGGGTCGCGTTTGTAGGGGGCGACTTCGACCCGTGCGCCGGCGACCAGTTCGTCGCGGTTAAGCCGGGATAGCCTGCCGTAGTCCGGCATCGAGGGCACGTCGAACAGGACGTGGCCTTCTGCCTCATAGGCGTGGCCACTTGCCAGCAACGTTTTGATCAGGTCGATCATACCGTCAATGTGCTGGGTGGCGCGGGGCTCATGATCGGGGTCGAGTGCGCCCAGGGCGGCCATGTCCTGGTGAAAAATTTTCGTCGTGCGCTCGGTGATGGTCTGGATGGTTTCGCCGGATTCCTTCGCCGCCGCATTGATCTTGTCGTCGACGTCGGTGATGTTGCGAACGTACGTAACCTTCGGGTGCAACCGCCGCAGCAAGCGGCTCAGCACATCGAACACCACCACCGGGCGTGCATTGCCGATGTGGGCTAAATCGTAAACGGTCGGCCCGCACACATACATGCGCACGTTAGTTTCGTCGCGAGGCTCGAACGCCACCTTCTTGCGGCTCAGTGTGTCGTGAATGTGCAGTGTCATTAATCAGTTCTTTGTTTCAAGGGCATAGGTGACCCGGACTTGCGCGCGGTAGGAAACTTCCCCGGTCGGCATCGGGACGCCCTCGGCTCGAGAGGACATCATCCGCATCGGCCCCGGAGATGCGGCGGAATCTTCAATGCGAAGGACAGGGCCAAGTCGCAAGCCGGCTTCTTCGGCGAGAAGGCTTGCTGCATGCCGGGCATCTGTCATGGCCTTGCGCCGGGCTTCGTCGGTCAAGGCATCGGTCTCGGTGACGAACAGGCGTATGCCACCCATTTCATTACCACCGGCGGCGACAAGACGGTCCAGTATCGTTCCCAGTTTCTCAAGATTACGAATGATGAGAGTGTAATTTAATTGCGCCAAATATCCCGAAATACCCGGTTTCTGGTTGGGGCGGTTTTGATCCCGGCGATTCAACCGGGGTCTCAGGGAAATACCGGATGTTTGGATGTCTCTTTCGGCGATGCCTTGGCTTTGGGCGGCTTTCAACAGACCTTCGGCGCGCGTGGCGGCGTCGGCCAGGGCTTTCGTTGCCGTGTCGGCGGTGACAGTTGCGCCGACACTGACGTCGGCGGCATTGGGCGTGGCCGTTGCTGCGCCGGTTCCGGTGACGGTCACGGATGGGGCTTTGTCTTCGTTCGCCTGAGCCGGTACCGCCACAAGCAGAATAGCGAAAGCCAGCAGGGCGGTGCGGATAAAGTTAAATTTCTGTGCAATATGGATCATCAGGGCCTTCTTATACCTTACCGGTGAACCGGTTGGTCAAGGGGTATCGGCGGTCGCGGCCGAATGCGCGGCGCGTAATTTTGACCCCCGGCGGGGCCTGGCGGCGTTTGTATTCGGCGCGGTCGAGCATGTGCCAGACCTTTTCTGCCGTTTTCAGATCATGCCCCCGGGCGGCGATATCGTCCAGGGACATCTCGCCCTCGATCAGGCATTTCAGAATTGCATCCAGTTCGTCATAGGGTGGCAAGGTGTCCTGGTCGGTCTGGTTGGGTTTAAGTTCGGCGCTCGGCGGTTTGGTGATGACGCGCTCAGGGATCACAGATCCATCCCCGCACCCCGTGGGGCCGTGGGCATCGCCGGGGGTGTGGTGATTGCGCCAGCGCGACAGCGCGAACACGGTGGTCTTATAGACATCCTTCAACACCGAGTAGCCGCCGCACATGTCGCCGTACAAGGTCGCGTAACCGACCGACATTTCCGATTTGTTGCCGGTTGACAGCACCATGTGGCCAAACTTATTGGACAACGCCATCAGGATCATGCCGCGGGCGCGGGCCTGGATGTTTTCTTCCGCTTCGTTCTTAGGCACACCGGCGAAGAGATCGCCTAACATTCCGTCGAAGGCTGTCATGGCCGCATCAATGGCGATGGTATCGAGCTTGCAGCCCAATTGCCGGGCGGTGGCATTGGCATCGTCGAGACTGTCCTGAGAGGTGAACGGCGACGGCATGAGAACCAGATGCACCCGATCCGGGCCCAGGGCATCGACGGCCACAGTTGCGGTCAGCGCACTGTCAATGCCGCCAGACAACCCTATCAGCACGCCGGGAAAGCCGTTCTTGCCGACATAATCGCGAAGCCCCAGCACCATCGCTCGGTAGACGGCGGCGCACGATTCCAGCTCGGTGGCGATGTCGGTCTCAGCGCACGACCAACCGTCGCCCTCCCGCGACCAGCGGGTCAGCCGTATATCCTCGCGCCACGATGGGGCCTTGGCCCGGTAGTCACGCTCTGCCCCCAACACGAAAGACGCGCCGTCAAAGACCAGTTCATCCTGGCCGCCGATCAGGTTGACATAGGCCAGCGGCAGCCCGGTTTCGGTAACCCGTGCGACGGCGGGGCTGAGCCGGTCGTCGGGCTTGTCGATCTCGAAAGGCGAGCCGTTGAGGACGACGAGAATCTCGGCGCCCGATTCCTGCAGGCACTCGGCGACATCGGGGAGCCACATGTCCTCGCACACCATGACCCCCAGCCGGACGCCGCGAAAGGCCATCGGGCCAGGCAATGGGCCTTGGGCGAAGACGCGCTTTTCGTCGAACACGCCGTAATTGGGCAGCTCGTGTTTGAACCGCACGGCGGTAATTTCGCCGCCGTCCAACAGCACGGCCGCGTTATAGAGCGCGCCTGCGTCCCGCCACGGGGTGCCGACCAGAAGGCCCGGCCCGCCATCGTTTGTTTCGACCGCCAGCGTCCGTACCCCGGCCTCGATGGTGTCCTGAAAGGCGCGTTTGAGGACCAGGTCTTCCGGCGGGTAGCCAGAGACCACCAACTCGCCGGTGACCACCAGGTCGGCGCCTTCAGCTGCGGCCTCAGCCCGGGCGCTACGGATTCGGTCGAGATTGCCGTCGATGTCGCCGACGGTGGGGTTGATCTGGGCCAGGGCGATGGTGAGGGTGTCGGTCATGGGTTTTTGATTACAAATGAATGGGGCGCAATTCCGGCGATCATGGTCGGGTGCCTGAAAACTGTCAACGTCTGGCCGATGCTACTGGAAATTCGCTTCGGAATTCTTATAGTCTTGGGCATGGCTAAAAAACCCGCAGAACAAAATTCGGATTCCGGCGGCCGCGCAGAGTTTTTTGCGCCGGTCAGCAGCGGTTATGTGAAAACTGACAAGGACCCCAACGCCGGGGCCGCCATGCCGCCGCCACCACCTCCGCCGCCGCCACTGCCTTCCGTCGCCACCAAACCTGCGCCGCGAGCCGCCTCAGCGGCGCCTCCACCGCCCAAACCGGCACCCAAACCTGCTGCGCCTAAACCCGCGCCGATCGACATGTCGACACCCAAGGGCGCCAGCACGGTGTTGGCGACGACCATGGTGCAGTCCTTCGTCGAGCGCATGAAGGCCGAGGCGCAGGCCAAGGGCGGTCACCTGACGGTCCAGGACATGGACAACATGCAGGCCGATTTTGATCGCCAGGCGCAGGCGTTGTCCGGGGCGCTGGAGAAATCGTTCGAGGTTTACGTCAAGGCCCGCGAACGGTCGGTCTGGGATTCGCAGCGCAACTTCCCGTTCGACCGCTTGATGGTCAAGAAATTCTCCAACCTGTTCCGCGACGGCAAGGCGCTTGGTGCGGATGATCTTTGTCGGCGCATGCTGCCCGGTTTCTTCGTCGCCCTGGGCATGATGCTCGGCCCCGAAGTGGTCGAGGAATACCAGGAAAAGCTGCGCGCCGTGGTCGAGCGGGTGCGCGGCGACGGCAGCGGCGTGTTCAACTGGGACGACGTCTACAAGGACCCGGTTGCGAAAACCCTGGCGCTCAGTGCCGAGGTCGATGTCGCCATGCACTTCGACGAGTTCGATAAACGCGCCCGCTGGTTCATCAACATGGTCAACGGCCACCTGACCCCGCTTGAGCCAGGCGCCCATGCCAACATGGCCGCCTGGGAGCTGACCGAGCCCGGTTTTAAAAAATTCCTGCACAGCCTGATGGGCGATTTGCGCGCCCAACTGGATACCGATTCCGGCAAGATGGCGATCACCAAAAAATACGGCGGGTCAACCTGCGCCGACCTGTTCGACATTATTGCGCATGTCCAACAGGACGTTTAGTAACACGTCAGTCAGGACTGATCGCGCCTAGCCTTCTGCCCCCGTCCCGCCCGGTTTTTTCAACAAAAATTCGCGCCCCGTCTTGACCGACGGCTTGCCGTCGTAGGCGATGATATCGGCGGTCGCAAAGGTCTCGGTCCAGTTGCCCGGCAGGAACGACCCGGTGCCGATAACATCGACCGGCGCGCCGACATCGGCCATCACCCGGCACTTGTCGACATCGAACCCGGACGAGGCGACGATGGTCACGGCGCCGAAGCCGGCTTCGTCGAGCCGTTCGCGGAAATGAAAAATCGCCGCCGCCGAAACCCCGGTCCCGGTCAGCATGTGCAGTTCCTTATCCGAGCGGTACCGGCGCACCGCGACCGGCGCGAAGCGTTCCAGCACGGCGTAGGATTCCTGCGGCCCCAGCCCTTCGACGAAACGCCCGCCGTGGGTGTCGAGGCGAAAACTCAATTGTCCTTTTGAGGCCATTTCCGGGAACCGCCGGCACACCGTCAACGCGTCGGTCACCTCGCGCCCGTAATAATCGACCAGCACCGTCATCGCCTCGTCGGGGAAGGTTTCGACATACATCTCGGCGGCTTTGAGGGTCGATCCGGCATAGCCGATCAGCGCGTGCGGCATGGTGCCGATCGCCGCCCTATTACCGAAATAGTGCGCCGTCGCCGCCGTCGCGTTGCCGATGAAACCACGCGCGCCGACCTGGCGCTTGGCGGCGTCGGAACCGACCGCCGCCGCATAGGCCATCATCTCGGCCATCTCGGTGCCGGCGCAATGGCGCGCGTCCATCGCCAGAAACGCCACCTTGGGCAGTTCGACGCACATGGTAAAGGCGTTGTTGGCGGCGACGCACGCGGCCCCCAGTTTTTGTAAATATAAGGTTTCCAGGTCGACCAGATGCACCATCGGCCCGGTAATCGTAATCAGCGGCTCACCGGCCCCGACCCAGTCCCCTTCGGTGTAATTGCACGCAACATCAAAAGCCACGCCGCGAGATACGGCGACCCGTTCCAGCCATTCGATCATCAGGCGCGGCGCGAAAATCACCGGGCGGCGCATGAACACGGCGTAGGTCACAGCAACGTCGCCAAAGTGCGCGACCGCCTGCTTGGTCCTCAGGAAATAATGGTCGGCCCAGCGCGCAATGTGGTCGTCGTCGGCGGGGCTCTCCATGGTCGTTTTTTGTCCAGAGGGTTTCGCCATATCGACCGATCCCCCGGCCCTCAGCCGCCGGCCTGGGCGCGGTGGGGCTTGCGGTCGCGGCCGTCTTTGAGAATCTCGGCCAACAAAAACGCCAGCTCCAGCGACTGTTTGGCGTTAAGGCGCGGGTCGCAATGGGTGTGATAGCGCGCCGACAAATTGGCCTCGGTAATCGCCTGGGCGCCGCCGGTGCACTCGGTCACGTCCTGGCCGGTCATCTCGAAATGCACACCACCGGCGTGGCTGCCTTCATTCTGGTGCACGGCGAAGAAGCCCTGAACCTCGGCCAGAATGCGCGCCACGGGCCGCGTCTTGTAACCATTGGCGCTTTTCTCAGTATTGGCATGCATCGGGTCACACACCCAGACGACGCGCTTGCCTTCGCGCTCAATGGCGCGCACCAACGGCGGCAACAGGGTGCCGACGCCGTCGGCGCCCATCCGCGAAATCACCGTCATCCGCCCGGCTTCGTTGACCGGGTTGAGGGTGTCGATCAGCCGCAACAGATCATCGGGCTTCGTCGTCGGCCCGGCCTTGACGGCAATCGGGTTGGCGATGCCGCGCATGAATTCAACGTGCGCGCCGTCGGGCTGGCGGGTGCGGTCGCCGATCCACAACATATGCGCCGACGTGTCGTACCAGTCGCCGGTGGTCGAATCGACGCGGGTCATGGCCTGCTCATAATGCAGCAACAGGGCCTCGTGGGCGGTGAAAAAATCGGTCTCGCGCAGTTGCGGCGTGGTCTCCGACGTAATTCCGCAGGCCGCCATGAAGGACAATGTCTCGTCCAGCCGGTCGGCAAGATCGCGGTAACGCTCGCCGAGCGCGCTGTCCTCGACAAAGCCCAAATTCCACTGGTGAACCTTTTGCAGGTCGGCATAGCCGCCTTGCGCGAAGGCGCGTATCAAATTGAGCGTCGAGGCGGACTGGTTATAGCCCTGCATCATGCGGTCAGGGTCGGGAATCCGCGCGGCCTCATCAAACTCGATGCCGTTGACCATGTCGCCGCGGTAGCTGGCTAAGGTGACGTCGCCTTGGGTTTCCGTGTCGTCGGACCGGGGCTTGACGAATTGCCCGGCCAGACGGCCGACCTTGACCACCGGCAGCGACGCGCCATAGGTCAGAACCACGGCCATCTGCAGCAGGACTCTAAACGTGTCGCGGATATTGTCGGGGTGGAATTCGGCGAAACTCTCGGCGCAATCGCCGCCCTGCAGCAAAAAGGCCTGGCCGTCGGCGACCCGCGCCAACTGGCGTTTGAGGTTGCGCGCCTCGCCGGCGAAGACCAGCGGCGGGCGCGTGCGCAGGGTGCCTTCGACCGCCGCCAGCGCCGCGGCGTCGGGGTAAGTCGGCAGTTGCAGAGCAGTTTTTCCGCGCCAGCTATCGGGCGCCCATTTTGTGGCCATGTTCAATACTCGTGTGTTTGTTGTGTTTCGTTGGCTGTTTCCAGACGCTGCTATACGCCGCCTTGCGGTAAAATTCCAGAATTTAAAGCGGTTTAAAGACCGCATGCGCGTTTTCGCGGTGTCGCCGGTAAGTCGTCGCCATGTCGTCAACAAGTCGTCAGCAAGTCGTCCTTTTGTCGTCGCGATGTCGTCCTAATGTCGTCCTAATGTCGTCATTTTAAGCCGCCTGTTGGCGCCTAAGCCATTGATGCGGAACGATAGACGCCTGAATTAGAAGCCGAAATGTCGTCATTTGTCGTCATTGTGATTTCCCGGTCCGGGCTGCGCCCGTCTGCGCCTCTTGTTGTTTCCCGGTCCGGGCTGCGCCCGTCTGCGCCTCTTGGGGTTCCCCTTGGCTGGCGTTTCACCGTTTCACCAACGCTCCGGCCTGGCGTATGCCCGCCGATACGGGCCTGGATTTCGACGCAACGCGCCGCAGCATGGAAGCTGTGTTCGTTGACCGCGCACTGATAGACGGCCTCGAGCTTGCCGAGCAGAACCCCGGCGTCGAGGCAGTAGGCGCGGGCCAGGCCTGAGCGGATTTCGGCGACGCGGGCCTGGATCAACGGCTGGCGCATCAGGCGGTAGCCCTGGTTGCGGCTCGATTCCAGCGCATACCCGGCCTGGCCAGCGGCGTCGGCGGCGTTGCCGAGCAGCACAAAATGCTGGCAAAACGCCTCGTGCCGCGAGCGCAGGGGCTTGGGCGCGGGGGCCGGTGCAGCGGGCGGCCTGAGGGTGGGGAGGGAGGTTGGCATGACGCTAATTCCTATTTAAAATTTTAAAAGGAATTTTATCATATTATTAGAAACATGTCAAGAGCAAAAAAAGAATATTTAATTGAGGCTAATGCCCTACAATTGCTGGTAAGGGGGTGGGTTATCCCCGGTATTCCATATTTAGACAACTTATAGTACGCGACGATACTTTGTATAATGTGACTTGATTAATCTCATAGGTTGGTAAAAAACAAGGGGCTGACCCAGATAACTATCTCAAATATCGTTTAACCCATTGTCTTATCAGTGATAATTGAACTGACAGGTCACTGTTGTTAAATCGCCACTCACATTCCTTCAAATATAAGCCGAATT
>JABMOG010000035.1 GCA_013204265.1 Rhodospirillales bacterium | reverse complement strand
TAGAGAGGTTGTCAAGGGTCTTCACCTTCCTGTTCCAATCGGCCCGTTCTTTTTCGGACATCGGGATCAGCCCCTTGTCGGTCAGATAGCCTTCACTGCCCCAGGCCTTGTTGCTGGTGAACTCGGCCATGTATTCCCGGATCCCGGGAACGGCCCCGATTTGGGCCTTCTTGACATAGAAGAACAACGGACGCGATACCGGATACTTGCCACCGGCGATATTATCAAACGTCGGTGCCTTGCCGTTGATGATGCTGCCTTGAACCCGGTCGGTGTTCTGATCCAGGAAGCTGTAGCCGAAGATGCCGAGCGCCTTCGGATTGGCTTCCAGCTTCTGGACAATCAGGTTGTCGTTCTCGCCGGCTTCGATGAAGGCGCCGTCTTCGCGAACGGTGTGGCACAGCGATTTATAAGCCTTCTTGTTTTTCTTCTTCATCGCCTTGATGTCTTTGAAGGTCTTGCAACCACCCTCCATCGCGAGTTCGACGAAGGCATCGCGCGTGCCAGACGTCGGCGGCGGCCCGAGAACTTCGATCTTGATATCGGGAAGCTTTGCGTTGACGTCTTTCCAGGTCTTGTACGGGTTGGCGATGATTTTGCCGGCGCTATCGGGTGCGTCCCGGGCCAGGGCAAGAAACACGTCGCGCAGGCTCAGGTCAAAAATTGGCGCCTTTTTTGAATTGGCCATGACGATGCCGTCATAGCCGACCTTGACCTCGATGATGTCATTAATGCCGTTCTTGGCGCAACGCGCGACTTCGGACTTTTTAATACGGCGCGAGGCGTTGGTAATGTCGGGGTGGTTGTCACCGACACCGGCACAGAAAAGTTTGAGGCCGCCACCGGAACCGGTGCTTTCGACAACCGGCGTCTTGAACGACGTGCTTTTGCCGAACTTTTCCGCGACGACAGTGGAAAAGGGATACACCGTCGATGATCCGACGATCTTGATCTGGTCGCGCGCTTCGGCCACGCCCGTCAGGGCAACGGTGGCAAGGACAATGCAGGCCGCAAGAACATCTGGTTTTCTGAGCATTAATTATCTCTTTCTCAACATTCACACAAAGGCGGACGGCATCATCCGGACGCCACGGGACCATAAGCCCAGGTCGTTTCTTTTTTGTGACAGTTTTATGAAACTTTTATGACACTGATGAGGATCTTGACGAAGAATCCGTTGCTATACCGAAAAAGGTGTTTTTCAGCCTTCGGCGGCGGGCAAATACACCGTCAGGCAAGTGTCCTTACCGGGTGTGCTCTGAATGTCGAGAACCCCCCGGTGGCGGGCGACGATGTGTTTGACAATGGCCAGCCCCAGGCCTGTTCCCCCCATGGAGCGCGAACGGCCCTTGTCGACCCGGTAAAACCGCTCCGTCAGCCGCGGGATGTCTTCCGCCGGGATTCCCTCTCCCTGATTGGTGACGGCAACCGAAACCCCCGCCCTGCGGGTGCTAGGCATCGCCTCCACCGCCGCAACCACAACCCGGACAGGGCTGTCTTTACGGCCATAACTGACTGCATTGGAAACCAGGTTCTGAAACACCTGCACAAGTTCGTCCGGGTCGCCCTTGGCGAGAAGGGCCGTCGCCGGCTGCTCAATGGTGATTTTCATATCCCGGTCATGCGCCCGGACTGACAGGATGTTCGCCACTTGGGTCATCAGGTTGCCCATATTGACCGCGCCTTCCGGCAAAATGTGTTCGCCGGCCTCCACCTTGGACAAGATCAACAGGTCATTTATCAAGCGTGTCATACGCTTGGCCTCGTCTTCCATGATCCTGAGAAAACGATTCGTGGCCTCGGGATCGTCGCGGGCGGGACCGCGCAGGGTTTCGATAAAGCCCAGTAATGACGACAGAGGCGATCGCATTTCGTGACTGACATTAGAAACGAAATCGGCGCGCATCTGCTCAGCCCGACGCAACGCCGTCATGTCGTGCAGCACGACAATAACCCAGGCTGGCCCGGTGGACTTCAAGCCCGGCAGACGCCAAAGGTTCAGCTCATAGGTTCTCGAAACCGGCGGCGGAAATTCGACTTCACTGCGCCGGATGGCCGTACCCTCAAGGACGATTTTCACGGTGTCCAAAATTGGCTTGGAAATGGGCGAGGCCGCAAAATCCAGCCCAACGGCGTCAGCCCCGAAAAGGTCCAGCGCCGCACGGTTGGCATCGACGATGCGATACTTCCGGTCGACCGCGAACACCGGGTCGGGCAATCCATCCAGAATCCGGGCATCGAAGGGCAGTTTGCCGTTTTCCAATGTCTCCGTTTTTTCACTCATACCATACCACCCATCCCAAAGTTTTCGGGCGGGCACTGTGCACAAAGGATCAGGGTTCTGGCAAGAGGGCTTATCAGTGGCGTCAGTCGAAGTCCCTGATCAGGGCATCTCTAACCGCGCCGGGCAGGTTTGCCATGTGGCCGTATTTTGCATGGCCGACGCCGAGGGTTACCGGCGTTTGCGTGTCCCGGAATGTTTCCACCTGTTGGTCAGTAAACGGGAAGTGCAGGAACTGGATTGACGATGCCTTTCCGTCCGCCGTGGTGCGGTCGATGTCGTCTTCCGGTATGGCTGGGATGACCTCGCCGCCCACAGTAATCGTCACCGTGTTTTCGACCCCGCCCAGGTTGGCTAAGAATCCTTCCCGGCGGACCGGATCGTCAATCTCGAACATCAACGTGGCGACCAGCTCCCGACCGCCCGGAATCAATGGGTTATAGGCGGTTAGTTCATCCTCGATCTGAGCTTCACCGCCGCGTTCGATATACAGCATTTCCTGAACCTGATGCAGCATGGTTTCAAAAGATTCGAAATAGAACGTGGCGTCCGGGCCGACATGGACCCGGCGGTTTTTTTTCAATTCCGAAATCGTGCGTTTTCGTTCCGGGCGGACTGCGATGTATTCGTCCATCGGTAAAATATCAGCGCGGGTGATTTTTCGGTTCGGCATAGGCTTCTTCCTTGAATTTTTTACAGGCCGTAGGCTCGGGCGATCAATTCGACCGGATGACGGGCGGCGCTGGGTTCTACTACGTCGCCCTCCAGACGCTCGGCGCCTTGCAAAATATGGTCGCGGGCGAGTGGGCATTCCGACACCAGATGTCCCGGGTTTTGTTTTTTCACATCACGGGCGACGGGTTTTCCAATTTTTAACGCGACTTCAAAATTTTCCGTCATCACGCCCCACGACCCGCCGTGGCCGGAGCATCGCTCAATTACCGAGACTTCCGTATCCGGCACCAGGCGCAACAATTCTGCGGCTTTCTGGCCCATGTTCTGGGCCCGGGCGTGACAGGCGATGTGCACCACTACGCCGCCTTCCAGCGGGGCCAGGCCTTCGGACAGGCCTTCGGTTTTAGCGATGTCGACGAGATATTCGCTAATGTCCGAAGTGGCGGCGCTTAGGCGCTTGACGGCGTCATTGTCCGGCACAATGAGGGGCCACTCAAACTTCAACATCAACGCACACGACGACACCAGGGCGATAACGTCATAGCCCTTGTCGATCCACGGGCCGAGGTCTTGCGCCGTGGCTTCGGCGCTGGCGGCAACGGCGGCAATGTCGCCCTGCTCCAATTGCGGCATGCCACAGCACCGGGGATAAACGATTTCGGTTTCAACGCCGTTTTTAGCCAGAACCTTAATGGTGGCGTCGCCGATGGCGGTGTTGTTGTAATTTCCGAAACAGGTCGCATAGATCACCGCCTTGCGCCCGAAGGCCGGGGCATCCTTATTGATTCCGGGCCGGGGTGTTTCGCTTCCGGTCAACGGAGTGGCGCTGAATTTTGGCAGCTCTGCACCGCGGTGAATACCGGCCACCGCCTGCATTACCGGGCGGGTCAGGCTGTTCGAAGTATCGCACGCCCAGTTCGCCACCGACGACATCCCACAACCCATCTTGCCGTTGCGGTCGGTCTGGGTCAGTTGTTTGGCCGCAAACGAAACCTTTCCGTTTTTGGCTTCCCAGGCGCGGTAGCGCAGCATCAGATGGGGGAAATCGAGGTCGAATTCATGGGGCGGCACATACGGGCATTTGACCATGAAACACATGTCGCAGAGCGTGCAGGCGTCAACCACCGGTTTGAAATCGGCGCTGTCCACTGTATCAAGCTCGCCGGATTCCGAATCATCGATCAGGTCAAACAGACGCGGGAAACTGTCGCACAGATTGAAGCACCTGCGGCAACCATGACAGATATCGAAAACCCGGCGGATTTCGGCATCCAGTTTTTCGGAATCGTAATAATCGGGCTCCCGCCACGGAATTGGATGGCGGATGGGGGCTCCGAGACTGCCTTCGCTCATGTCTTCAACCTATAAAGTCAAAAAACGATTATCAAAAAACAAGGGGAACCGTCGCCGGTCCCCCCATTAATTTGTCGCATTCCAATCGCACGCCGTTGTCTTTTGGGCGGCGCTGCGAAGGGCTGTTAGTCCAGTGTGTCGAGCGCTTTCTGGAAGCGGCCAGCGTGGGACTTTTCGGCCTTGGCAAGGGTTTCAAACCAATCGGCGATTTCGTCGAAACCTTCGCCACGGGCGGTCTTCGCCATGCCCGGATACATGTCGGTGTATTCGTGGGT
>JABMOG010000310.1 GCA_013204265.1 Rhodospirillales bacterium | reverse complement strand
GTCGAGGAGCACGGTTTTACCTTTATCGGGCAGTCGCCGGACCACATCCGCCTGATGGGCGACAAGATTGCCGCCAAGGCAGCCGTTATCAAAGCCGGCATTCCCGTGGTGCCGGGCTCCGAGGGGGCCATTCGAGACGTCGACCACGCGCTCGAGATCGGCCTCGAGATCGGCTTTCCGGTTATCGTCAAGGCCACCGCCGGCGGCGGCGGGCGCGGCATGAAGATTGCGCAGACAAAAAATGATATTGCCGATGCCTTCAATTTTGCCCGGGCCGAAGCGCAGGCAGCCTTTGGCAACGGCGAAGTCTATATCGAAAAATTCCTGACCAAACCCAGGCATATTGAAGTTCAGATCCTGGCTGACAATTACGGCAATGTGGTCCATCTGGGTGAGCGCGACTGCTCCTTGCAGCGGCGCCACCAGAAACTGCTCGAGGAAGCCCCGTCCCCTGCCCTCAATGACAGCCAACGCGCTGAAATCGGCGAAATCGTGGCCAAGGCCATCAGCAAGATCGGCTATCGCAACGTCGGCACCATCGAGTTTCTGTATGAAGACGGAAAGTTTTATTTCATCGAGATGAACACCCGCCTTCAGGTTGAGCACCCTGTCACAGAAGCCATCTGTGGTATCGATCTGGTGCGCGAGATGCTGCGCGTCGCCAGCGGCGCGCCGCTGGGCTTCACCCAGGAGGATGTGAAATTTTCCGGCCACGCCATCGAATGCCGGATCAATGCCGAACACCCGGTAACGTTTATGCCGTCTCCGGGCACAGTGGGCGATTATCACGCACCGGGTGGCCTCGGTGTGCGGGTCGATTCAGGCCTGTATTCGGGCTATACCGTGCCGCCCCATTACGACAGCATGATCGCCAAGCTGATTGTCCACGGCGCCAACCGCAACGAGTGCCTGATGCGCCTGCGCCACGCACTCAGCGAGTACTTCATCGACGGGGTCGATACTACCATCCCCCTGCACCAACGTCTGTTGGACGAACCCGACTTCGTTAACGGCGATTATGATATACACTGGTTAGAGAAATTCATGGCCCGGGCTAGCGCCAAGACCTGAGGAGAACCCTTGCTATGAGCCTTCATGGCTCAGGAATGCAGGAACTAACGCCGGAGCTTTTGCTGCGTGCGTATGCGGCGGGCATTTTCCCGATGGCCGAACACCGCGACGACCCGATCATTTTCTGGGTCGACCCGCAGGTCCGCGGCGTCATGCCGCTTGAAGGTTTCCACGTCCCACGGCGATTGAAAAAAATAATCCGCGGTGACGCCTTCGAAATTCGCTGCGATTCCGCCTTCGCAGACGTTCTCAAACTGTGCGGCGAAGCCCGAAATAACCGCCCCGAAACCTGGATCAATGCGCCGATTGAAAATGCCGTCAATGGGTTGTTCGACTTAGGATATGCCCACAGCGTCGAGACCTGGTCTGATGGAAACCTGGTCGGCGGCCTGTACGGCATCGCGCTGGGCGGCGCTTTTTTCGGCGAGAGCATGTTTTCACGCGCCCGGGACGCCTCCAAAGTCGCCCTGGTGCATCTGGTGGCGCGGCTTCGCATGGGCGGCTTCACGCTGCTCGACGTGCAGTTCATCACCGACCACCTGCGCCAGTTCGGCGCTGAGGAAATTCCGGCCCGCCAATACCTGGAAGACCTGAACGAAGCACTAAAGGTTCAGGGGGCTTTTCCGCCGGACGGAGACGCCGCCGGGGCCGTAGACAATGCGCTTGAAGCGCTATTCTTACAATCCAGCACCCAGACGTCATAGACCGGGTGTTCCATTGCCGACAGCGCCGGGCTGGAGGCGAACATCCAGCCACGAAACAGGCTGGCCGCCGGCTCGCCTTGGCGAACCTCCCAAATATCCAGAAAAGCGGCGCTTTCCGGGGTTTCCTCGGGCGGGCGCTTGTCACAGGTACGGGCGATAATTTCCAGGGCCCCGAAGGTCACTACCTCGCCGACCGGGGCTTCGATGGTCAACACCCGCGCCGTCACCTTGTCCAATCCCTGCAGTACGGCAATTTCATAGGTTACCGCCTGGGCCGGTGCGCCAAGACAGGCCAGAACCACGGCCAAACAAAAAGTTTTCAGAATGCGGCTACTTGCCACCCTTGTCCCCACCGGTGGCGAGGAAAATGATCTCGCCGACCTGATCTTCCAGCGAACGGAAGTCCTTGGTTTTCTTCAAAGAAGCACCGGCGGCCATGTAGGTCTTTGCGTTACCGGGCTCGAGGCGGACATACTTCCCGCCCAAAATCCCTTCGCTGGAAATCGAGGCCACGGTATCGACGGGAATTTTGACATTCGGCAGTATCGTCATGTTGACAATCGCATCGAAGGTCTTGGGATCGAGGCGAAGACCTTCGACCGTGCCGACCTTGATGCCGCTGATGCGCACATCGCTGCCCCGGCCCAAGCCGCCGATCTTGTAAAAGGCAGCGGCAATTTCATATCCGACAACCCCTTTGATATCGGCGGTGGAATAGGTAAAGGATGCAAAGATCGCCGCCACCGCGAGGACCGCCGCTCCCAACACTGTTTCGACTGCGTTTCTACCCATGACGTTCCCCTAATTAACCTTTTTGTCTTGCCGTTTTTTCAACGCCGAGCGGCCTTCCGAAATAATCAGGTCCAACAGGTCACTGACGATAACCGCGCCCTGGGTATAGGTAATTTCGCCGCCCGATTTTAGAAAGTTTTCTTCGGCGCCCGGCTGGAGAACCATGAATTTCGAGCCGAACAGTCCATCGGTATGAATGGCCGCCGAGGTGTCGAGAGACAATCCCATATCCTTATCCAGCTTCATAGTGACGATGGCACGGTATTCACCGTCAAGCGCCATCTTGTCAACGACACCGACCTTAATTCCGCCCACGCGCACATCGTCGCCTAAGGCGAGACCGTCGACGCGGTTGAACTTGGCAGAGATGAACGATGCCGCGCTTTGTGACGGAGCCCAGTCCTGTTCGTTGCCGTAAGACAACCCCAACGCCAACGAAAGACCTGCGAAAGTCGCGGCACCTATAAGAATTTCCCGGGTTTCTGCCTTCATCGATTAAAATACCTCAACCATCGGCGGCATCATTTCGGCGACCACGGCTCGTAATCGCCGGTCGCAGGAGCGCGGTTGCCACCAAGATAGGCATGACCCTGCGGGCGGTAGGCACCACGGGTGCCGGTCTGGTTGGCCTGATGGGGTTTTTGCCAGTTCTTGGATTCGGCGGCATTTTCCGAAAGCGGCTCATCCGAAGTGTGATGCAGCCAGGCATGCCATTGCGGGGGAACCCGCGAGCCATCAACCGGACCATCGAACAATACCCAGCGTTTTTCGCGGCCATGCAAGGTGTCTTTCTTGGCCCGGTAATAACGGTTGCCGAATTCGTCGGTGCCGACATTTACGCCGTTCAACCAAGTGTAAATTAATGTTCCAAGATGCATGGGAGCCTGCTGAAGTATCCTATTGCGGGTCCGAAGAGCTGGCCAAATATGACATTTGCCTGCCTATCCGTCCAGTCTCTCCCTCGTATGATGAATAATCCATTTTTATGCCTCATGGAGCCTCCCCCGCCAGCATTGGATTATCCCGAGTCGCGCCCGGAAAACCATGGATTCGGCGTCTGTCAATTAACCCAATATAAAGTACTCATCTGCTAGCATACCACTACATTTAGTATTTTCCTGTTGCAGGAAAAAAATAGTTGGTCTACATTTTGTAGCGTTGCACCTGGGTAGACACGACATCTAGCATCGACAAAATCGACATCTAGGCTGAAGTGAGAGGGCGGATAAAAACCGCCGTAGGGTCGCAACCGGGGGACCGCAAGGTCCATTAACTATTAAACCCGAGACCTTAAAATTGTTGGGGGAAGAATGAGAATCAAGCGCCTAAACTCAAAACCAAACGAATCTCCGTACGATTCCATCAAATTTCGCAAGGTATCCAGCGAAATCAAGAACCCGGACGGTTCCATCGTCTTCCAGTGTGATGACATGGAAGTTCCGGCGAACTGGTCACAAGTCGCCTGCGATGTCCTGGCCCAGAAATATTTTCGCAAAGCAGGTGTCCCTCAGCGGCTCAAGAAATTCGAGGAAAACGATATTCCCAGCTGGCTGTGGCGCAGCGTTCCCGACAACGAAGCCCTCAATGAAATGCCGGTAGAACACCGCTCGGCTGGTGAAATCAGCGCCAAGCAGGTCTTCGACCGGCTGGCCGGCACCTGGACCTATTGGGGCTGGAAAGGCGGTTACTTCGATGCAGAAGAAGACGCCCGCGCCTATATGGATGAAATGCGCCATATGCTGGCATCCCAGGTCGGCGCGCCGAATTCCCCGCAATGGTTCAACACCGGATTGTATTGGGCCTACGGCATT
>JABMOG010000034.1 GCA_013204265.1 Rhodospirillales bacterium | reverse complement strand
GGTTGGCGACCAGTTTTGCGGAAATCGGTGTCCTGGGGCCGGATTTGCGGTCTTGGCGGGCGTATCCGAAATAGGGGATGACGGCTGTGATTCGCCGCGCGGAACCGCGCCGGAGCGCATCCAGGGCGACCAGCAATTCCATCAGGTTGTCATTGGCCGGATAGGACGTCGACTGAATGACAAAGACATCCTCGCCCCGGACATTTTCCTCAATCTCGACGAACACTTCCATATCCGAGAATCGCCGGACGCTGGCTCTGGTCAGTGGCAGATTGATACAGGCGGAAATCGCCTCGGCCAGAGGTCGATTGCTGTTACCGGCGAGAATTTTCATGGCGTAGTGATTGCTCCGTCCAAGCTTTGGAGGCGGCGGAACGTAACAGTCCGCCGGGCCTCTGTAAATGGGATTTCCATATTCAAAGTTTGCGTTCTTTCATCATGGTGGCGGTAAGGCGCGGCCGGGCACTCGGGACACGCCTTCGCTGCGACCGGAGAATTTTATTACGCGGCTGCGCAGGGACGACTGTTTGCGCTCGATTCCGAACAACTCCTGAATGCCGGTTATGGCGGCGAGGGATACGATATCGGCAACCCGTCCCCACGATCCGCTGAGGCTTCCAGCCTTGACGGCGTTTTCCTGCACCGCTTTGCCGACTTCGTCTCCGTCAACGGTGTTCACCGTCCATACGATCCGGGTTTGCTGGCGTCCGTTGACGGCGGAACTGATCTCGACCTTGCCCTTGATCACAAAACCTGCCTGACGGGGGTCTTCCGTGACCGTCAGGTCACTTTTCCGCAGTGCCGATTTCATGGACCGGGTCAGGGCCTGATTGCCGTCGCCCGGCGCGCCGCTGACCTCTTTGATCAGGAACGCGGGGCGCGACCAGCCGACCGGGGCCGGCTTGGAAACAATGGCGCCGGTACTTTTTTCGAGAACCGGCATCAGGACGGGTTTGTTTTTGGGACGGATACTGGGTCCCGAGGATGCCCCGGTCTTTACCTGTGCTTCCGGTATTTCCATTAACACACGGGGCTTGCCGGTTTTTCGCAACGCCTTGTTTTTCGGTTGCGGCGTGGGATTCAATATCCGGGAAACCTTTTCCGTCAGGGTCGCCACCGCCTGCTGATCAACCGGGCCTTTTATACGGGTCCTGATTTGAGGCTTCGGCGCAACGCCAATCGCTGACACCTGCTCGCGTATGGGCCGCTGGGCGACCGGGTTGCGGATCGCCGCTTCCATAGCCGTCGATTCCAGGGCCGCCTGTTCCTTGGCCGCCTTGTTGGTGACGACCGTTCCCCTTTGCGCCATCTCCATTCCTGCCTGCATGGCCAGGGGGCTGATAAAATTTTTCACCATGGCCGACACCTGGGGGGCGGCATCCAGCACCAACAGATTGACGGCTTCCGCAGCCCCGGTTTGCCACAGGCCCGCATCGACGATGATTTGCTGGCGGTATTCGGCAACGGCGGTGCCGTAAGGGGCGCGCAGTTGCCATACCGCCGTTACCCAAACGATGGACCCGCGAGGTTTAACCTCGGCAATGCGCCCGACGATGGTGGGGCCCATTTCGTTGGCCTTTTCCGCCAGAATGGCCGGCTGGCCGGCGTCACGAAGCGAGGCCGCAACGGCGTCGGCGAGAACCAGCGTCGCCGACCCACCGGCGCCTTCCACCGGAATGACGAAAATCAACTTAGACGAATCGATGGCGGCCTTGAAGTCGCCTTCGGATATCGGAACAAGAACGCTCGCACCCTTACCTTCGGGGGCCAATCCGACCATACTTTTCATGCTTTCCAGACCCGACTGGCACCCGCCAAGCCCCGACAGGGCAAGCACAAGTACGGCCAAGGTACGAAAACACAGAGTGCGAAAATTGCGCTGCATCATCTGAACTTCGGAACCCGCCTGAAACCGGCCAGGGCAAAGAGTCAGAGACCCCTGCCTTACACCGACTCCCAGATAAAAACTCCGGCGCCCAGAACGCCATTTCCAACAACTACGCAGATCGCCGCCTCCTTTTTTCGGAGCCGACGGGCCGCGAATCGCTGTGCCCACTTAAATCTACCAAAATAGCGGTGCCTTTTCACCGTAAAGGGCGAATCCCTGCGTGCCTAACAGACCCACCGCCCTTTACCAAGCCCCCGAATGAGGCTCTCTGCAGGGCCGGTGATCCATCCTGTTGGCCGCCCGGAAGGCCTTTAAATCAGGGCTTTTCCGAAGGCCCACTAAGGCCTTCCAGATCAAGACGCGGTGGCGGCAGGGACAGTTTCCCGGCCCTCAAAGGAATATCCGTCTCCAGCGCCTGGCCCGAGCCACCAAGGCGAAACCGGGACGCCCCGGCAGCGCGAAGCACCCCCTCGATTCCCTCCAGCGCGGCGTCGGCGACTATTGCTGCGACCTCGCCCCAGGCTCCGGAGAAGGTTCCCGCTGCAACCAGATTTTTCTGCGTTGCACGGCCGATTTGGCGATTGTCGTTGGTCGATACGGTCCAGACGATTTCCACTCGTTGCAGGTTTTTGTCCGGCGGCCCAACACTTACATCACTGTCGAGAACAAACTCGGCAAACCGGCGGTCCTGAGCAATAGGGATTCCAGCCCCCCGGATGACGACCTTGACGGCGGCGGTCAGCGATTCATTCCCGTCGCCGGGTGCGTTTTTCACCGGATTGATCCAAATTCCCACCAGTTTCGGGAGCACCGGCCCTTCTGTCTTACTCTTGTTTTTTTCATCTTCACCAATCATCGCTGAAATGATCTGGGGGGCGTTTTCACCGACCTCATTCAGGGCTTTTGGCGAGCCGATATCCCATTCATTGCGGCTGGCGGAAACGCCCTCCACTTCGGTACCTATCGGTTGGCCCGAATAATCGAACAGGGTCCAGGAAATCAGCACCACATAAGGCAGCGAAGGGTCGTCTTTGTTGAGCATGGCCTTGCCTTTGAGTCGGTAGCGGCTATTGGCGTCCGGGTTCAAAGTGGCGCGGATGCCGCGCAACTGAAACCCTTCGACCACGGCCTGGCCCAGCAGTTTAGACATCGGTCGCGACACACCATCGACCGGCAGCACCAAAACGCCGCGCGCAGCCCCTTCCTGAACGAGGGGATTTGCCGGCGCCTGGGGTAGCGGCTTAAAGGGCCGGGGCAGTGGCCCACAGGCCGTCACCAACAACACAACCACCAGAAACGCCCCCATCCCCATACGCTGTTTGATGGCCGCGCCCATGGTTCTTCAACTCACCGCGCAGGCGACCATGGACGCAAGGATCAGGGCCGCCGTTATTATGAACATGTGGGGCATGACGTAGCTTACCCGTCCGCCAGCAAAATAGCCGACAGACCCCGACCGTAATCTTTTTCGCCCCGGTGCGTGGCGCGCCGGTAGCTGAAGAAACGGTGTTCGTCGGAACAAGTGTCCTCACCGGTTGTCTCAAACGCGATGCCAAGACCGGCCAGCGCATTGCCGACATATCCCGGCAGGTCGAACTGGAAATGACCAGGGCGGGAAGACGCGGCGAAAAAGGCCCGGTTAGCCGGATCGGCGGCCTCAAACCGGTCGCGGAACTCTGGCCCGACCTCGTAAGAACTCTGCTGAATGCACGGCCCGATGGCGGCGGTAATGCGGGACGGCTGCGCGCCCAGACCGATCATCGCCTGCACGGTGGCCTCAATAACCCCGGCCAGGGCGCCCTGCCAGCCGGCATGGGCGGCGCCGATCACGCCGGCCCCCGAATTGGCCTCGGCATCGGCAAAAAGCACCGGCGCGCAATCGGCAGTCAGCACACCCAACGCCACCCCACGGCGATCCGTGACCATGGCGTCGGCCCGGGGCGATTCGCCTGGGCGCCAGGGGGCTTCTACACAGACCACGGTCGGCGAATGGACCTGATACAACGTCACCAGTTCGGCGCCGCCCGATAAGTCCCCGGCCAAGCGCGCCTGTGCGCAGGCCCGGTTGGTGGCGACATGGTCCGGGTCGTCATCGGACCCGAGACCACAATTGAGCGACCCGTACAGCCCCTGGCTAACGCCCCCTGTGCGGGTGAAAAAAGCGTGGCGCACCCGGACGGAGCGTTTCAGTGTTTGTGCCGTTATCATGGCTTGTAATGTACCAGCCGGGGACGGGTTTATTCAAATCCGGGTGGCGCCGACTGGCCGGGACTGGTCAATGCCATGACTTTGAACAGCCGCCCCATACCTTCATCCGAGGTCAGGCGGGTCAGTGCCCCGTCAATATCCTGGGCATGGGCCGGTTGGGTGCCCGCCAGGGCCGCGGCGCGGGCATGGATACCGAGCGACATCAGAAATGCGCCCTGGGTGACCGGCCCGTACACCACTGCGCCGGTCTCGGCGGCGATGTCGCGCAAGGCTCCGAAATCCACATGCGCGGTCAGGTCGGCGGTGCCCGGTTCAACCAAGGGGTCGTGATAGGCGTGTTCCTTGACCGCTTGAAGGGTGTCGCCGCAAGCCGTGCGTGCATGGCCGTAATCAATAAACAACACGCAACCGGAGTGCCGGTTGAGACGCAACGCCACCTCCCGAACCAGGGCCAAAGCCGCCGGACGGGTTTCTATGATGTCACCCGGCGCGGCCCCTGCTACCTCCAGAGGGATGGCGTCTGCCTCGGGCGGGGTGCCGGACAGCACGAATTGGAAACCGGTTTCCCCCGCGCCAACCAGACGTTCACGCCATCCATCGGCCGTCATCTGAAACTGGTGAATGGGCAAGGCGTCGAGAAATTCGTTGGCAACGGCGACAAAAGGGCCTTCTGGCGTTTCCGAAAAATCACTGACCCATCGCAATGCCTGGGCCCGGCGCATTTCCGGCCCCGCCGTTGCGATCAGGGTATCCTCCTGCGCCCCCTTGAGGACCGGGCTGATTTCCACCATCGACAGGGACAGGGATTCTAAAAATCCGTCGACGCCGCGCCCGGCTCGCAAAATATCGGCCATCAGGGTGCCCCGGCCAGGCCCCAGCTCGATCAGGTTAAAGGGGTCGGCCTCGCCCAGGACCCGCCACTGGACGGCGCACCACAAGCCGATCAGTTCGCCAAACATCTGGCTGATTTCCGGGGCGGTGATGAAATCACCGCCGCGCCCGAACGGATCACCGGTCATGTAGTACCCGAGCCGGGGATGGCCCAACGCATCATCCATGTAGCGCGCCAAAGTCATCGGGCCGTCGGCGGCGATGGCTTGCTGGAATTGGTCACCTAAAGTCGACATACCGTTCAGGCCTTTCGGGCGGTGCGCAACATCAGCCACAGCCCGACCAAGACCAGAGGCACCGACAACCATTGACCGGTCGTGGTGCCGAAGCTGAGAAAACCGATGTGGGCATCGGGCTGGCGGAAAAATTCAACGGCGCTGCGTGCAATACCGTATCCGGCGAAAAACACGCCGGTCAGGAATCCGGGGCGGCGGCGAATAGAGTCCTGGCGGACCAGCCACATCAACACCAGGAACAACACCGCACCTTCGCCCAGGGCCTCGTAAATCTGGCTTGGATGGCGGGGCGCGGGGCCGCCACGGGGAAACACCACGGCCCACGGTACGTCGGTGACGCGGCCGAACAGCTCGCCATTGATGAAATTGGCGAGACGCCCGAAAAACAGCCCAATCGGGGCGACGCAGGCGAGACGGTCGGCGAACGTCCACAGATCGAGGCCGCGCCGACGGCAGAACAGAATGGTCGCGGCAATGACGCCCAACAGCCCGCCGTGGAACGACATACCACCCTGCCACACGGCCAGGATCGAAAGCGGGTTGTTGATGTAAACCGCGAAGTTATAAAACAGCACATAGCCCAGACGCCCGCCCAGGATTACCCCCAGCATCGCCCACACCAGAAAGTCGTCGGCCTCGATGGTTCCGCCTACCTGTGGTTCACGTTGCACCAGCCGGCGCAGCAACCGCCAGCCCAGCAACAACCCGGCGATATAGGCCAGCGAATACCAGCGGATCGCCAGCGGGCCGAGACTGATGATCACCGGGTCAATGGCGGGGAATGGAATGGCGAAGGTCATAGGTGGCAGTTTCCGGTTTTGTCAGCAGTTCGGGTCACCGGTAAGGGTCATCGGTGTTGAGAAAATCGTTGACGTACTCGGCGACGCCGTCTTCCAGAGACGTAAAGGGTTTGTCGTACCCCGCAGTTCGCAGGCGGTCCATTTTGGCCTCGGTGAAATACTGATACTTGGCGCGGATTTCTTCGGGCGTGTCGATGTAATCGATTTTTGCTTGCCTACCCATGGCGTCAAAAACCGCGTGGGTCAGGTCCTTGAAACTGCGCGCCTGGCCGGTTCCGCAGTTGAACAGGCCGTTTACATCGGGGCTCGCCAGCAGCCATTCAACAATATCGACGCAATCGCCGACCCAGACGAAATCGCGCAACTGGCCGCCGTCCTCAAAGTCCGGGTGGTGCGATTTGAACAACGTCGCTGCCTTTCCATCACGGGCATTTGGAAAAACCTGCGACACCACGCTGCGCATACTGCCCTTGTGGTATTCGTTGGGGCCGTAGACGTTGAAAAATTTCAGCCCCGCCCATTGCGGCGGGCGCGGCTCGTTGTCGGCGATCATCCGCGCGACCCGGCGGTCGAACAGGTTCTTGCTCCAGCCGTAGGCGTTCAGCGGCCTGAGGGCGGCCAGCGCCTCGACCGAGGCGTCATCATCGAAACCTTCGGCGCCATCGCCATAGGTGGCGGCGGAAGAGGCATAAATCAGGCGCACCTGATGGTGGGTACACCATCGCCAGATATCCACGGACAAGCGGAAATTGGTATCCATGATCAGGTCGACATCGGGTTCCGTGGTCGATGAAATGGCGCCCATATGAATGACGGCTTCGATGTTGGAGGCATTGTCTTCGAGAAACCCGAACAAACCTTCCGGCGGCACCACATCCCACAATTCCCGTTTGGCGATATTGCGCCACTTGTCGGCCTCAACCAGCCGGTCACAAACGATGATCTTGCCGGGAGCATGCTGTTCCAGCGCCCAAGCGATGTTCGATCCGATAAACCCGGCCCCGCCGGTGATGACATACATATTGACGTCCTGTTGTCGATTCAGAGTCTTATAAGACTCCCGGCCCCCTGCCGCAAGTTTGCCGCAGTGTTAGGCCGTTGCACCGAAAGCCCGGCAGGAACATAATAGGGCTCGTCCTTAGCCGGCCCGGAGAACCCCCATGCAGACACGCGCCAAAATTTTCGACGACCTTGCCAAAGTCGCAGGCGGAGCAGCCTCGACCCTGAGCGGCCTCAAAGGTGAAATTGAGAGCCTGGTCCGCCACCAGATTGAACGCCTCATGGCGGACGCGGGCACTGTCCCCCGGGATGAATTCGACGCCGTCAAGGCGATGGCAGCCAAGGCCCGAGGGGAGCAGGAAATCCTCGAAAAGCGGGTCCGTGACATAGAAATCAAACTGGGCATAAAGGCCCCAGTTAAATCTAATATCAAACCCAAGGTTAGGGCCAAGCCGAAACCCAAAGCGAAACCGGCTGCCAAAACCAAGACCGCGCCGGGGAAATCAAAAGGGAAAAGATAAAGTCCAGCGCCGATTACAATCACCCTGAAAGGGCATCGTGATGAGATATTCACCTGCCGCGGCAATGCCTGCTAAAGGTTTGATAGCTATTATTTACTAGTTACCAATTGTTCTTAGCTGATCCATCCCTTTCGCTCGACCCACTTCGAATACCAGACCAAAAACGCCGCCACCACCAGCGGCATCACAATTGTCAGCACGATGTCAAAGGCGCTAAAACTTATTCCTGAACTAAGTGTATGAGCCATGACTGCGATCGTACCGAGTAGCGCTGCGATAAACAGATAGGTCGCAGCCGACTTCCTGAACAGAATCAGAAGGCAGCCAATCGCACCGCCGAAAACGGATAACACAAAACCTCCGGCGGACCATACGGGTTGGGTTTCGATCAGTGCGCGATGCGACTCGGGATAGGTCGCCAGCATGTCTGGGTCCGTCTGCATGAAAAAGTTCATGACGCCCATCAAATTCCATATTAGCGTACCCACGCCGATGGCCCAGAAACTCCAGTGAACACCACCATCGGTTTCATCGTTCATCGCACCCTCCCTAAGTATTTTCCGCCTGCAACTCTGCCAGCATCTCGTCCATAATTGCGTAACCGCTTTCCCATCCTTTGCCCATATTGCTCACAGCGCCGGCAAAACAGGTAATCTCGGCATCGGTCGCTTCGAAAGGTTCCCAAGTCAGGCGTACCTTGGTCTTGGAGCCCTCATCCTCAAATGTCACAGTTGTTAAAAGGACACGAGGCCAGTCCGGCATCTTTGGATTTGATACCGGGTTCCACTCTGAATCCGTAAAGGAGCTGTGAAGCCAAACGAGCCGCTCGGGCGGTGTGATTTCCTTGAAAACAGCTTTACTAAGCATGGAGTTTTCACCCCATTTCATCTCGTTGAGCCACATCCCACCGGGTTTCAAATCAAATTTGTGGATGATCGTTTCTGCGCCGGGGCCATACCAACGGTGCAAAAGTTCAGGATCGGTCCAGGCGCGCCAAACCAAATCGCGCGGCGCGTCGAAAACGCGGTCTGATATATATTCTGGTAACTCACTCATGGTCGGTTTCCTTCGCTTCGGCTTGTTTCATTTTGACGAGGACGTTTTCGAGTTGATCGAAGCTCGTCCCCCAGAACACTTTAAATTCAGTCAGCCAGTCGACCGCATAGGCCATATTTTGGGCTTTCAATCTGGCGGGGCGGCGTTGCTCGTCTACATCTCGCTCAATCAACCCCGCCCGCTCAAGGACTTTTAGGTGCCTTGAAACCGCTGGTTGACTCATTTTAAATGGTGCTGCGATCTCATTTACCGAAGCTTGACCATCGGCAAGCCGCGACAGTATTGCCCGCCGGGTCGGGTCAGCTAGCGCCGAAAAGACGGCGTCGAGATTGGGTTGTGTATTTATATAACCAATTTCTTCCATAACAATATAGTTATACACATGATTGATCGTGTCAATAGCTTTTAAATCAAACGGTCACATAGCGGACCCTCAGTTTTTATGAAGGCACACCTCAGGGCCTTATCCACAGAAAAATATATTTCCGTGGCATCGGACTCTTGCGCTCGAGTCCGGCTTAGGGCAATCTATCCCTTGTGCGGATCTGGGGCGGTTCCACAATATCTGGTGGCACTCACCATATATAGGGGCTGGCCCGTTTGATCCCGATTTCTGCCCCCCTGGGGCGTTGAAAAAAAGGTGGAACGGGCATGGCTTCACTTAACACCCATTTTGAAACCTCCAGATCCAATCCGTTGGATACCGTGGAGCAGATGGTCGAACACAACGACTGGGCCTTCGACCGACGCGGCGATGATGAAATTGCCTTTCAAATTCCGGGGTCATGGTGCGATTACAGCCTGTTTTTCGCCTGGAACGAAGAGGTCGGCGCCGTTCATTTCAGTTGCGCCTTCGACATGCGGGTGCCCGAAGAACGACGACCTTTTGTGCATGAGTTGCTGGCCATGGTGAACGAAAAAATGTGGATGGGCCATTTCGGTGTCTGGACCGACGAAGGCCTGCCCATGTTCCGCCACGCCATGCCCATGCGCGGCACCATGGGCCCGGCCATGGAACAGATTGAAGACCTGGTCGATCTGGCGATACTCGAATGCGAACGGTTCTACCCCACCTTTCAATACGTAATCTGGGGCGGCAATACGGCGGCCGAGGCCGTGGCCGCCGCGATGATCGAAACCGTGGGTGAGGCCTGATGGGCGAAGGCCGGTGAGCCCCCCTTCCTATTCCAATGGCTGATACGTTAGTCCTCGCCGGTTGCGGCAAGATGGGCTCGGCCCTTCTTGGCGGATGGTTGGAGCGTGGCGTTGATGCGGCCAATGTGATTGTCGTGGAGCCCTTTGAAGGCACCGCCACCGCCACCGCCGAACGGTTTGGCGTCACCGTCGTTGCCGGTCCTGACGACATCCCCCCCGGCGCGGTTCCGCAAACCATTGTCTTCGCGGTCAAACCTCAAACCATGGATGACACCGTGCCCGCCTATGCCCGCTTTGCCGGTCAAGGCGTGGTATTCCTGTCAATCGCCGCCGGTAAGACCATTGCGTATTTCCAAGGCAACCTGGGCGATCCAGCCGCCATCGTTCGCGCCATGCCGAACACGCCCGCTGCCGTCGGCCGCGGCATCACGGTGGCGTGCGCCAACGCCAACACCGACGACACTCAGGTGCGGCGGTGTGACGAACTTTTACAAGCCGTCGGGGCGGTTACCTGGATTGACGACGAGGGCCTGATGGATGCGGTCACCGCCGTATCGGGCAGCGGCCCGGCGTATGTCTTCCTGTTGGCCGAATGCATGGCCGAGGCCGGTATCAAAGCCGGGTTGCCGGCGGACCTGGCCCACCAGTTAGCGCGCGAGACCGTTGCCGGGGCGGGCGAGCTTCTGCACCGCTCAGGCGAAACGGCGGCAGAACTGCGCACCAATGTCACCAGCCCCGGCGGCACCACGCAAGCGGCGCTCGACGTACTGATGGGCCAAGGGGGCGTTTCGGATTTGATGATGCGCGCCATTGCCGCCGCCACCAAGCGGTCGCGCGAACTGGCCGGTTAACTCCCTACCCGATTGCCAATCGACCCCAAAATCGGCGATGATTAGGGATGGTGAGAAAACCCCGTAAACCGGAACAAAAGACCGAACCTGGCGACCGCGTTATCGACGCCGCCCTCAGACTTGCCACGGAACGTGGCTGGCGGCGGCTGTCGCTGGCCGAAATCGCAAACGGCGCGGACCTGACACTGCCGGAGATGCGCGCCCTGTTCGCGTCCAAGACGGCCATCCTGAACGGATTCACACGCCGCACCGATGCCCGCGTTCTGGCCGGTGGCAAAGCGGACGGATCATCGCCCCGCGACCGTTTGTTCGATGTTTTAATGCGCAGGTTCGATGTTCTGGAGCCGCACCGGGACGCGCTGCGCGTCATTGTTCGCGATGTCGCCTTCGACCCCTTGGCCGCTGTCTGTCAGGGGGCGCAAGTATTGTGTTCCATGGCCTGGATGCTGGAGGCCGCCGGACTTAACTCTAGCGGCCCGGTCGGCGCCATCCGGACCAAGGGCCTGATGGTGATTTATTTGCGAACGCTTGGTGCATGGCTCGGCGATGACAGCCTGGATATGGCAAAAACCATGGCCGTTCTCGACCGTGGACTTGCCCGCGCCGAACGTCTTGCCGGGATAGTGTGCCCGACAAGCGGTGCAAAACCTGATGCTCCCGAACCGGAGAATGGATGAGCGCAAGTATGGAAATCAGCATCGACGATTTTGCCAAAGTCGACGTCCGCGTCGGCACCATTGTGCGGGCCGAGTCCTTCCCGGAAGCCCGCCATCCGGCGATCAAGCTATGGATCGATTTTGGTCCCGGCATCGGTCAGAAAAAGACATCGGCCCAGATCACCCGGCATTACGACCCCGAGACCCTTAACGGGTGCCAAGTCGCGGCCGTGGTTAATTTCCCGCCTCGACAAATCGGAAAATTCATGTCGGAAGTTCTGGTGCTGGGGTTCCCCGATGATGATGGCGAGGTTGTTCTAATTGGCCCTGACAAACCGGTGCCTGATGGCGGAAAATTGTTCTGATGCTGACCGCTTTGGAACTCTGTTTTAATTTCCGGAATCGATCTGTTCGGCGACAACGGTTTTCAGCTTGTCCGGCTGGATCGGTTTTTGAATGACATGGTAACCGCTGGCGACGGCTTCTTTAAGCCGCGCCGGTTCGATATCCCCGGTCAGCAGCAGGCCCGGAATGGAATCCCCCCAACGTTCGCGGATATCCCGGATGGCATTGCTTCCCTTTTGGCCCCGTTGCAGTTGGAAATCGGCAATTACCAAATCAGGAGCCCGGTTTTCAAGCGCCAGTTGCTGCATGGCTTCGTGTGCCGAAGCCGCAGTTACGGCTGAAAACCCCCAGCTTTCCAGCAGCAGGCTTAACGCATCGCGCACGGACGGGTCATCGTCGATACCGACAATCAAAGCACCGCTGGATTCCTCGAATCCGCCTTTGGGTTCGACCGTTTGTTCGACAACCGGCGCGCCGTCCTTGGCAATGGGGACCCGGACGCGGAACACAGCCCCGCCCATGGGAGAAGACGAAACCTCGATGGTGTGATTGAGCAATTTCACAAGCCGATCGACGATGGCGAGGCCCAGGCCGAGACCGTTATGTCTGATTTTTCCAGTGTTCTTACCCTGATAGAATTCCTCAAAAATCTTTTCCTTCTGATCGTCGGCAATGCCCGTGCCGGTATCCCAAACCTCGACCCACACATAACGGCCCCGCCGACGGCAACCGAACAAAATCTGCCCTTGTTCGGTGTTGTTTACGGCATTGACCAGCAGGTTGCGAAGAATCCGGTCCAACAAACCCGGGTCGCTCCGCACCGTCAAAGAGGACGCAACATGGATCAACCGCAGTCCTTTTTTTTCCGCCAGGGGGTTAATTTCTTCAGCCAGCCGGCTCGTCAGTTCGCCAATGGTAAAGCCCCGGGTATCGGGAACAAACAGATCGGCTTCCAGTTTCGATATATCCAGCAAGCTGTTCAATAAACCTTGCAGGGATTTCGATGAGGCCTGAATTTTTTCGATAATATCACTGCTGACCTCGTCATGATTCCGCCCGGCCAAAACATCAACGAACATGGCCATGGCCTGCAGGGGTTGGCGCAGGTCGTGGCTGGCGGCGGCGAGAAAACGGCTTTTCGAAGCGCTGGTCTTTTCCGCCTGATCCTTGGCCTGGGCCAATCTGTCCTCGGACCGTTTCTTCCCCGTCATGTCCTGAAGCATGGCGAAGAAGCCATCAATTTCGCCACTGAGCGATATGTCGGGGATCAGGCTGCCGCGGATAAATGTCCGCCCGGCCTCACGAAAATTGACCCATTGTTCGAAAAAAACGTTTTCTCCGGAAAGCACCTTCTCGAAAACAGTTTTCAGGTGTTCGCAGGTTTCAGGGCCGTTGATTTCTTCAATCGTGCGCCCGACGATCTGGTCCCGTTTGCGGCGGAAATGTTTTTCGTGGGCCAGATTACAGAACCGATAACGCCTGTCCTTGTCGATATAGGAAAACAGCGCCGGCATGGCGTCGGAAAATAGCCGAAGCCGTTTTTCACTTTCCTTCAGCGCATCTTCCGTCCGTTTGCGGCCGGTAATATCCACGTTCATGCCACCGACGGCAATAATGTTGCCGTTCGGCCCGAAAACAGGGAATTGAGTTACATTTGCGACCCGTGTGATGCCGTCCGGGAAAGTCTGCGTGATTTCCCATTCCATGGCCTTGACGGCCTGGACGACCGCCATGTCCTGGCGGGAAAATTGATCCGCCCTATCGAAAGGCATTACGTCGTAGGCGGTTTTGCCGATGATCTCAGAGTCATTATCGGCCTCAAATCCATACCATTCCCGGAACACCTCGTTAGTCAACAGATATTTTCCGTCCAAATCCTTGAGATAAATCGCCTGTGGCGAGTTGGATGTCAGCGCCCGAAACCTTTCCTCGCTTTCGCGCAGCGCAAGTTCGGTTTCCTTGCGCTCGGTGACATCACGGCCGACGCCATGGCATTCCACCAGCGCGCCGTTGGCATCAAAAATTCCGATATTCGTCCAATTCAACCATCGGCGGGCGCCATCGTGGCGGTCGGCCACAAATTCAGTCTCAAAGGTCGGGGAATCCCAACTAAGGCCCGCCAGGCATTGGTTGAAATATTCGTTGGCGGCCTCGGACAATAAATTCCCCATCCGCGCGCCGATCAGTTGTTCAGGGGTTTTATCGTAGAACTGGCAATACGCTTCATTGACGAAGGTTCGGGTGCCGTCCGCATCCCAGCGGCAAATCATGTCCCTTCGGTCTTCGATCATCGCCTGATAACGGATTTCGCCGTCGTCGCGGTCGCGCAGACGCTCTTCGAAAACCTGATGGCGATAAACCTGCACCAACCAGCCGAGAAACCCAACCAGAGCCAATAACACCAAGATAAGATCAATAAGTTGGTGATTCATGGTGGTCTCCGGGGAGAAAGGCAGACTAATTCCGGGAGTGAGAGGCCCCCGGTGCAGGCGATTCCACCAACCCATGTGAGGTCGCGGTGAAAACAGCCTCGGTACGGTTGTTGACGCCCAAGGTTTTCAACAAGGCCGCCACATGAAGCTTAACGGTGCCTTCGGCGAGTTCCAGTTCCGTAGCAATTTTCTTGTTTGAAAACCCCCGTGCGACGTAGCCGAGGACATCGTGCTGGCGCGGCGTCAGCCGCGGCGGCGGCAGGATTTTTGTGGGCGGGGTCTCTTTTTCCCAGCCGACCATAGAGGGCGGAAGGTAGGTGCCGCCGGAAAGGACACGTTTCAGGGCGACCCGGATGACCTCGCTGTCGAGGGCTTTCGGAATATAGCCTGACGCCCCGCAAGCCATGGCTCGGCGCACATCTTCGTTGCTCTCGTTTGCAGAAACGACGACGACCGGAACCTCCTGCAATCGGTCGCACAGCGCCGACAGCCCTGAGAAACGATCCATGCCCGGCATCGACAAATCCACAAGGGCCAAATCCAAGCCCTTCTCAGAACTCGCGACGGACAAAGCTTCGGGATAATCCGTGGCCTCGACAATCTGGAGATCGGCGTCAACGCCAGCCAGAACCAGACGCAATCCATCCCGAAACAAGGCGTGATCATCAGCGAGAAGAATTTTCAAGGCGTTTTACCTTTTCCTATCAGCCAGCCACAAATGCCAAGAATTTAGCGCCCGACAGCTTTTCATCAGTCTCCAGAATACTTTTGTTGGCAGGATAAAAAAAACATTAAATCAATTTTTCGTGAAGAACATACTATAGCATTCACAAAGGTAGGTTTTTACGGGATTTTAGACTGTGATGACCATCACACCTCCTCTAATCCCGCGTTTTGATCAAAGGGGGATTCGCAAGCGCACGCGCAGGCCGCCGTTGGGGGAGGCGCTTAACACGATATCGCCGCCGTGGCTGCGCAGGACATCGCGGGCGATGGTCATGCCGAGGCCGACCCCGCCCGTGCGGGAATTTCGCGACCCTTCAATCCGGTAAAAAGGTTTGAAAACTGCGTCGCGCTGGTCTTCGGAAATTCCCGGGCCGTCGTCGTCAATGGTAACTTCGATGGCGTCCCCCCGTTGTCCGGCGCGCACGGAAACATGGTCCGCGTACTGGATGGCATTGTCGATCAAATTGATCAGGCAACGCCGGAACGCGTTCGGACGCAACGACGCGGTCAACTGGCCTTCGGTATGCAAGTCGACGGCCCCGCCCTGACGCAACGCCTGCGCGGCGACGTCTTTCAACAGGGCGGAAACATCCGTCGGCTTGGGGTCTTCTGTGCCCTCGCCTCGGGCAAAAGCCAGATAGCCGTCGAGCATGTGCTCCATTTCGGTGATATCGGCTTTCAAATCTTCGGTGCCGGGATCGGCGTCGGCCCCAAGCATTTCCAGTTGCAGCCTCATACGGGTCAATGGCGTGCGCAAATCGTGGGACACCCCGGCCAGCATGTCGGTACGCTGGCTGATTTGGCGGATGATACGCTCGTGCATGGCCAAAAACGCCGAAGCCGCCAGCCTAACTTCGGATGCCCCTTCGGGCTTGAACTGGGACACATCGCGGCCTTTGCCGAAATCATCAGCGGCCATCGCCAGCCGCCGGATTGGTTTGACCTGGTTGCGCATGAATATGGTCGCAACGACAAACAAAATCAGCGAAGTTCCCACCATCCAGAGCACAAACACATACGCCGTCGAACTGAACAGTCGCTTGCGAGACAGGGACACGCGCATTACGCCGGACGGCAACTGGATATTGATAACGACTTCGCGGTCTGTTGACTCCGTGTCTATTCGAAAGGGTTTGGAAACGTGGGACACCATTGCCCGCGTCAGCATCCGTTCCATCAACCCGCTGGGCGAATGGGGCACATTGGGCAATACCGCACCCTCGCGCAGCGACACCGCCAGGCCCATATTGCTGGCGGCAATGTCAAATATTCTCTCCTGGCTTTCAGCGCCCGGCGTCAGGCGCATCAGGTTGACGACAGCCGCAATATCACCGGCGACCCCGCGCGCCAGTTTCAGCGTCACCTTGTCCCAATGGGTTTCATAAAAAATAGCCGCCGACACCAATTGCAGGACCACCAATGGCGTCACAATGATCAACAAAGACCGGCCCAGCAGGCTTTTTGGCAGGAATTGTTTGATGATGAAGGTCATGTCAAATGCTTACTCCGGACGCAAAACATACCCTTTGCCACGGATGGTCTGCAGATACCGGGGCAATTTCGGATCGTCTTCTATTTTACGCCTAAGACGCGTGACTTGAACATCAATGGCGCGGCCCCCACCACCGGCGCCGGTCAGGGTGATCAGCTCTTCACGGCTGAGAATTTCACCGGGCTGGCGGGCCAGCGCACCCAGCAGCGCCGCTTCGACATCGGTCAGGCGGATTGGCTGGCCCTGACGGCTGAGTTCGCCCCGGCTTGGTAAAAACAGTACCTCGCCCATTTTCACATCCGCCGGCGGCGCGGTGGAACTCGGCAAACGCCTGAGAATGTTGTGCAGACGTAACAACAATTCCTTGGGCTCGAACGGTTTTACCAGATAGTCATCGGCGCCACACTCCAACCCCTCGATACGGTTTTCCGGCTCGCCCATTGCGGTCAGCATGAGGATCGGTATTTTGCTTCTGCGGCGCAGGTCTTCGGCAAATTCCAACCCGGTTTCGCCCGGCATCATCCGGTCCAGGACAATGATATCAAATGCGAACATCAACATTTTGCTGCGCGCGTCGGCGGCATCCGATGCGGTCACCACCATAAATCCGTGCTCGCCCAGAAACTTGCCCAAAAGATCGCGCAGCCGATTGTCGTCGTCGACGACAAGAACGTGCGGCAATTCGTCATTCATCGGAACATTTCCTTGGCCCACACCATTATTGTGCCGCCGTCGAGTCGGCCTGGTGCTCAGGCGCAAATCGTGTGCGGTCTTTGTCGTTGATAATGCCCCGCAATACGGCGCGGAACCCTTCGATTGCGTCGGCGCCGACCTCGCGGTAGGCGGCGGCGATCCACTGGCTTTGGCGTTCGGTCAGGCGGCGTTCCAGATCCGCACCCTGGGCCGTCAGGTACAAACGGCGGCGGCGGCGGTCGGTGTCATCGGTGCGTTGCAGGATAAATCCTTCGGCGATCAACTGGCTTAGAACCCGCGACAGGCTTTGCTTGGTGATCTTGAGAATTTCCAGCAGCTCCGAGACGGCCATACCGGGATGGGCGCCGACGAAATAAATCACCCGGTGATGGGCGCGCCCAAAACCAAAATCCGCCAGAAGGGCATCGGCTTCGCCGGTAAAGTCCCGGTAGGCGAAAAACAAAAGCTCAATCGCTTGGCGCAATTCTCCGTCGTCGGCAACGTGTGGGTGGGGTGTCTGCCTGGTTCTGGATCCGGCATCGTCCATGGTCGGGCTCCGTTGAACGGCGTATTGGAATAGGCTTTGAAAAGTATGTCAGTGTTATTGACATATATGACCACGAATGATACTTAACGCAAGAACATTTTGAAAATTTAGTCTTTTGTGAAAGAAAGTTTCATGGAAAGCCCACCTTTTGATGATCGCGACGGATTGATCTGGTTTAATGGAAGGATGATTCCCTGGCGGGATGCCAACCTGCATGTCCTCAGCCATGCCCTTCATTACGCCTCGTCGGTGTTCGAGGGCGAGCGCTCTTACAGCGGCAAGATTTTCAAACTGACCGAGCATTCCGAAAGGCTCGCCTTTTCGGCCAAGACGCTTGGCTTTGAATTGCCTTTTTCCGTCGCCGAAATAAACGCCGCCTGCATTGAGACTTGCAAAGCCAACAACATTGTCGACGGCTACGTGCGCCCCATTGCCTGGCGCGGATCGGAAATGATGGGCGTTTCGGCGCAGGCAACGCGCATCAATGTCGCCATCGCCGCCTGGGACTGGCCGTCCTATTTCTCGCCCGAGGCACGGATGAAAGGCATCCGGCTGAAAACTTCCAAATGGCGGCGGCCATCGCCGGAAACAGAACCGGTCCACGCCAAAGCCGCCGGGCTCTACATGATCTGCACCCTGTCGAAACACGACGCCGAGCGGGAAGGCTATGACGACTGCCTGATGCTGGACTGGCGCGGACAGATCGCCGAGGCCACCGGGGCAAACATCTTCTTAGGTTTCGGCGACGGCAAGCTGCACACGCCGACGCCGGACTGTTTCCTCAACGGCATCACCCGGCAAACGGTCATCGCCTTAGCGCAGGCCCGAGGCATCGAGGTTATCGAGCGCGCCATCATGCCGGGGGAACTAAAAGACGCGACCGAAATTTTCCTCACCGGCACGGCC
>JABMOG010000309.1 GCA_013204265.1 Rhodospirillales bacterium | reverse complement strand
TCCTTGGTGATGCGCGGCGCGCCGAAGGCTTTGTCGAGGACCACGTTGCGGCCCTTGGGGCCGAGTGTGATCTTGACCGCGTTGGCCAAAATATCGACACCGGCGAGCATGCGCGCGCGGGCGTCTGATCCAAATTTTACTTCTTTAGCTGACATTGTATCCGTCCCTTAAATTACTTGGTGATGATGCCCAGAATGTCGGACTCTTTCATGATGATCAGCTCGTCGCCATCAATGGTGACTTCCGTGCCTGACCATTTGCCGAACAAAATTTTATCGCCCGCCTTGACGTCGAGCGGCGTAACCTTGCCGTCTTCGTTTTTGGCGCCTGTTCCGGCAGCAATGACTTTGCCTTCCATCGGCTTTTCCTGAACGGAATCGGGAATGATGATGCCGCCCTTGGTTTTGGTGTCCTGCTCCACGCGTTTCACAAGCACGCGGTCATGCAGTGGTTTAAATTTCATCGTTCGCTCTCCATGAACTCATTTAGTTTCAATTGGTTAGGTGATGCTGTTAGCACTCACCCGGACTGAGTGCTAGTGATTTAGGGGGGTTGGGGCGCCCTGTCAAGGCCGCGCGGGGAATTTATTGTCGGCCCTCAGCGCTCGGCAAGGCCGGGATTTTGGGCAATTACCTGGACATCCCAAAGGGTGATCCAGCGCGATCGGAAACGATAGGCCGCCAGCGGTTGAGCCCGGGTCGGCGCTTTGTCGTGATAGGCGATAATCCTGCCTTCGGGATGGTTCTTGATGAATTCGACCGTATCGGGATGCAGCATTCCGATCTGGGCGATCGGCTTGGTCAACCGGCCGAGGAAATTGTACTGACCGTGATACTTGCTGTAATTGCCCAGCGCGACACCGGCGCGTTGCCATTCGGCCAGTTTCATCGCCACCGGTTTGAGGTCGTAGGCAGCGGCCAGCACCGGGGCCAGGGCGAGATGCCCGGCAATCACCATCGCCGCCCCAAGGCTTGCCAACACAGCGATCCGGCCCGCCAAAAGCCATCGCCCGGAGGCCATGACGACCACGCCCGCCACCACCGCAACCAGCCCCCAGGGCGCGGCGACAAGGCCCAGCCACGGCGGCGTTGCTCCCGCCAGCGCCGCCAAGGGCCATACGTGCAGGCCGCCCAGCGCAATCCCAAAGGCCACCAACAACAGCCCCGGCAGGACCGGGTCCCAGGCGCTTTTCGTCTCGTCGGCTTCGTTTGCCATCAACAAACGGGCCAGGATCAACGCGAGCGCCGAAAGTTCGGGTAACAGGTAATGCGGCTGCTTGCCGCTGATAAGAGAAAACACCACCACCGCCGGCACCACCCAGGCGAGGCAAAAACGCAGGCCGCCATCGAGTGAAACCTTTCTCAACGCACGCCACACAGGCGGCCAGATCACCCACGGCAACAACATCGCGGGCAATATCGCGGCATACCACCACCTGGGCCGCGCATGGGCGAACGAGTTGGTCACCCGGCCCGCCGATTGGCCCCAGAAAATGGCCTCGCGGTATTCATCGCCCCCGGCCATGCCAGCCGGGATCGCCCACGCCAACCCGATCGCAGCCCCCAGCAGGGTCGCCCCCAGCACACCCGCATACCAGCGGCCCCATCCACCGGAGCCACCTTGCAAGTGACGGCCCCACACCGGCGCCAACAGGGCGACGGGCAGGATATGCAGCAAAATCGCCGGCCCTTTGGTCAGCACGCCGAGGCCGATGCCCAGCCCCATCAACACAAACCCGGACCAGCCGCTGTGCCGGTGCGCCCGGACAACCCCGATCAGGCCGACCAGGGTGCAGAAGGCCAGGATCATGTCGAACATGGTCAGCGTCGTATACAGCGACCAGAACACCCCGCCGAACGCGACCAGCGGCGCCAGGGCGGCAATATGATGTTCGCCGGGCCACAATTCGCGGGCCAGACGCTGGCAGAGAAACAGACTGCCCAGCCCGAACAACGGCGCCACCAGCCGGGGCCACCATTCGTTAACGCCAAATACCCCCCAGCCGAGATTGATTAACCAGAATAACAGCGGTGGTTTGTGGCTGTAGGTCTCACCATTAAGATGCGGGACCAAATAATCACCGTTCAGCCACATCTCCCAGGCGACGGCCAGATAGCGGGTTTCGTCCATCGGCAACAACGGCCGGGTGAAAAGGGCTGTCGCCATCACCGCCAACCACAAGCCACTCCACAACAGCGGCGCCCGGTTAATTGGCAACGTCATGGGTCCGTCCTGGTGCCCAGTTCGCGGTCAATGTCGTCATCGAAAGTCATACCGTGACGATACCGGCGATACAAATAAACGCCAAGCACGCCGGATAGCGCGAACAGGACGGCGCTGAGGCTGATGCGAAAGGCTGGGTCGAAGCTGATGCCGCTGCCAACCAGGGCGAAAACGATGGTTTGCGGTAAATAGCCGATCAGGGAGCCGGTGAAAAACGGTATGGCGCGCACCCCGGACACACCGGCGGCCAAATTGGTCGCCAGATTACTGCCCAGCGGCAGAAACCGGATCAACAAGGTCATAACCAGCGGGCTTTGGTGAAGAAAGACGTCAATACGCCGGACCTTGGCAGGAAATTTATGGGCAACGAAATCGCGCCCGAGAAACCGCGCATAATAAAACGCGGCGACACAGCCCAACGTCGTCGCCACCAGCGCCAGACCCGCACCTTCGACAAAACCAAACGCATACCCGGCGAGAAAACCGATGATCTGTCGCGGCAGACCGAGCGCCGTAAACACCAGCCCCAGACTCAGGAACACTGCCATGCCGCTGGGCCCCTGGCCGCGCACATAGGCGTCGATCCAGGCTTCGTCGAATATCGCCCCCAGCCCGGTGGATTTGAGCACGAAGCCGACCAGCACCAGCGAGGCAAACAGCGCCAGCCCGCGAAGCAGAACACCCGGCTTCATGCGTCGGAGTCCGGCGGCGTCTTTAACCCCCGACGTTTCAGCCATAGCACGCCGAACAGGTCGGTGATGCCTACCCCTAGGCGGTCAAACAGACCGTAATTGCTGACACCTCTTTCACGCGGCCGGTGATGCACCACCACCGAGACCACGCGCCCGCCACCACGGATCATCAGCGCCGGCAGGAACCGGTGCATGTGATCGAACGCCGGCAGGTCGAGATAGGTACCCCGCGCAAAGACTTTCAGCCCGCAACCGGTGTCCGGCGTGGCGTCGCCCAGCAGCCCGGCCCGCACCGCATTGGCGATGCGCGAGGAAATCCGTTTCAGCCACGGATCACGGCGATCGGCGCGGTGCCCGGCAATCATCAGGCGGCTTTGGTCCGGGGCTTGCGCATAGGCCGCCAGCAGGGCCGGAATATCGGCGGGGTCGTTCTGGCCATCGCCGTCCAGGGTCACGATCACCGGTGCCCGGGCGTGGCGGACGCCGGTGCGGATGGCGGCGCTTTGTCCCGCCGAAACCGCATGGCGGCAGACGTGAAGCTCGGCGCAGGTTTCCGCCTCGCGCTTGAGGGCGTCCGGCGTGGCATCATTGCTGCCATCATCGACATAGACGATTTCAAAAGGCGCATGGCCAGCCAAGGCAGCCCGGATTTCGGCAATCAGGGGGGCGATGTTGTCGGCCTCATTGCGCACGGGCACGACGACGCTAACGCCGGGGGCTAAATCGGGGCCGGATTGCGATCCAGTGTCTGGGGCGTCTGCATTCAAAATGAAATTTCCTGTCGGTATTGACGGCTGGTATACCTTCCAGCCCGTGGCACGAAAAGCCCTTTCCCGTCTGCGCGGCCACCGGAGGGTAGATGTCAGGCCGCTTTTTTCGCCGCCAATCGGTCCAGCCTTAGCCGCTGGCGTTCGTCGGTCAGCCGCCGCGATGCGGCGATCACGGCGACGAAAGTGCCGAGCCCGGTGCCGCCGGCGATCAGAAATATAATCAGAATTTGGTATTTGACCGCTTCCACCGGGGCAACGCCGGCGAGAATCTGGCCGGTCATCATCCCCGGCAACGACACCAGCCCCGCCGCCGACATGGAATTTATGATCGGAATCATCCCGGCACGGATGGCGTCACGCATAACGCCGCGCATGGCCAATTTCATATTGGCACCCAGCATCAGCCGCGCCTCGATGGCGCCGCGTTGCTGGACGGCGCCGGAGATCAGCCGGTCGAGGCCCAAGCTGACCCCGTTCATGGTGTTGCCCAGGATCATGCCCAAAATGGGCAGCGCAAAACGCGGATCGTACCAGGGGTCGGCGTGAATTTGGGTGGTCAGCCCGAACACGGTGACGATCAACCCCGCCGCCATCATCGACCCGGTGCCGATGCCATACGACCACAAACCTTTAAAGCGGCGGTCCTGACGCGCCGATGCCTCGCGCCCGGCGAACAGCACCATGACCAGGGCCGCCAGCCCGGTAAACAGCGGCGAGGACAGCGCGAACAGGGCCTTCAGCACCAGCCCCACCATGGTCAGCTGCACCGCCATGCGCGTGCCCGCGATCAGCATCCGTTGTCCGAGCCCCAACCGGAACGCCAGCGACAGGCCGGCATTGAAAAACAGCAGCAAGGAAGCGAGCGCGATATCCCAATAGCTGAGTTCGATGAAATTCATGCTTTTTGCCCCGGTGCATCAATTGAGCGCAGCACGCCTTTTTCCATGGCATATTGCCGCGCCGCCAAACGCGCCGCCTGAGCCCCGTCATGGGTCACCACGATCATCGCCACGCCTTCGCCGATGCGTTCATGCAACAGGCCTTCGACCTTGGCCGTGGCCTCAGGGTCGAGGCCCGAGGTCGGCTCGTCCAGCAACATCACCTTCGGTGCCGTCATAAACGCCCGTACCAGCGCCAGGCGCTGTTTCTCGCCGGTCGACAGACGCGCGATCTCCCACGCGAAAGAGTCTTCCGGCAAGCCCAGCCGCACGGCCAGCACAGCGGCAATTTCAGGCTCCGAGAAATGGTCCGCCACCCGCTCGGCCCACCAGCCAGCCTCGGCTGGAACATAGACGACATTGCGCCGCCACTCCGGCGCCGAAACCGCACCGCGGGGACGGCCATCCAGTGAGACCTCGCCGGTATTGGGGTCGAGGTCGGCGATGGCGCGCATCAGGATCGATTTCCCCGACCCCGACGGACCGCTGAGGGCGATGCACTCCCCACGCAGCAGGCTGAGGTCCACCGGAGCGAGGCCGGGCCGGGTCAAATTTTGGATTTCAAGCACGTCGGTGAGCTCCCTGTTGCATCTTGGCCGACGGCCCGCGCTCCGGCAAGCGGGAGAAGGCCCGATTCGGCCGCATTCGGTTGCTGCCTTGCGCCTGAGCACCGGCACGCAAGTCGGCGCAAAGGCCCGTAACACCCGGCTTTCCCACGCTCTCCGGCGAGGGTCACAAAAAGTCCTTTTTTCTGTAACAATTCAAGGCTACTTCCAAGGAACACAGTCTATGGTTTTGGCCATTCGCCCAAGGAACGAAATAAGGGACGAAATAGCATGACAGAGACGCCGAACGGCTTCAAAGAAACCACCACCAAAGACCTCAGCAAGTTTTTCAAACTGGAACGCACGATCCACGATTTATCGGCCAAGCCGGTGATCGGCATCGGCATCGCGGCGGTCTTCCTGTCCGTCATCTGGCTTGCCACCCACGCCCTTACCGCCGGCATCGAGAACCAGGCCTTCATCGTCGCCGCCGGCGTCATCGGCGGCTACATGGCCTTGAACATCGGCGCCAACGATGTCGCCAACAACGTTGGCCCGGCCTTCGGCGCTAAATCCCTGACCATGCTGGGCGCGCTGGTCATCGCCGCCATTTTCGAGACTTCCGGCGCGCTGATCGCCGGCGGCGACGTGGTCAAAACCATTTCCAAGGGCATCATCGACCCGGCGCTGATTCCCGATCCTAAAATTTTCCTGATGCTGATGATGTCGGCGCTGTTGGCAGCAGCCCTCTGGATCAATTTCGCCACCGTCGTCAACGCGCCGGTATCGACCACCCACTCCATCGTCGGCGGCGTCCTCGGCGCCGGTGTGGCGGCAGCGGGACTGTCGGTGGTGAACTGGGCGGTGATGGGTAAAATCGCCGCAAGCTGGGTCATCTCGCCGGTTCTCGGCGGCGTCATTGCGGCCCTGTTCCTGGCCTTCATCAAGAAAAAGGTGCTCTACCAAAAGGACACCATATCGGCTGCCAAAAAATGGGTGCCAATCCTGGTCGCCTTGATGGCCGGGGTGTTCGCCGCCTATCTGTCGGTCAAGGGATTGAAAAAGTTGTGGAAACCGGAACCCTGGATGGTCGCGGCCATCGGCGCCGGTTTTTTCGCCATCACCTACGCCATCGTCAAACCGGTGATCGCCAAGCGGGCAGACGGCATGGAAAACACCAAAAAGACCATCCGCAACATGTTCCATCTGCCGCTGATCTGCGCCGCGGCGCTATTGTCCTTCGCCCACGGCGCCAACGACGTCGCCAACGCCGTCGGCCCGCTGGCCGCCATCGTCGCCATCGCTTCGACCGGGGCCGCCACGGCCAAGGTCGGTATACCGCCGTGGGTGATGTTCGTCGGCGCCGCCGGCATCACCATGGGGTTGTTACTGTTCGGGCCGAAGCTGATCCGCACCGTCGGCACCAAAATCACCCGCATGAACCCGATGCGGGCCTATTGCGTCGCCCTGTCCGCCGCCATCACGGTGATTGTCGCCTCAGGCCTGGGTCTGCCGGTGTCATCGACCCACATCGCCGTCGGCGCGGTGTTCGGCATCGGGTTTTTCCGCGAATTTCACGGATCCCGCGGCGATCATATGGGCGGCTACGAGAAAAAAGCGAGCGAACGACCGCCTTCAAAATGGGATTTGCTGCCGTCGGCGGAAAAGGCCAGGCGCAAAAAACTGGTGCGCCGCCAATACCTGTGGACCATCATCGCCGCCTGGGTGATTACGGTACCGCTGTCGGCGATGCTCTCCAGTGTTATTTTCTTCGCGCTGAAGGGCGCGTTCGGCTAGAGCAAATCCCGAGCGGATGGAATCATCC
>JABMOG010000308.1 GCA_013204265.1 Rhodospirillales bacterium | reverse complement strand
TTTCTCTGTGATCTCTGTGTGCTCTGTGGTTCATCTGCGGGAATTTGACAGGAACGCGAAAGGGGTTGATATCACGCGCCTTTGCGTTTGCAACTCGGGCCGTGGCGTTTATAGTCCGGCTGGAATTTAACGGCCCCGGTGGAGGCCCACAGGGCGTCTGATTTTTAGGAGTTTTTGATGTTTATTTCGCCAGCCTATGCCCAAGCCGCCGGAGGCGCCGGAGGTGGTGGCCTCGAGGCCTTCCTGCCGCTGATTCTGATCTTCATCGTGTTCTATTTTCTGCTGATCCGCCCGCAGCAGAAAAAAATGAAGGAACAAAAAGCGATGTTGGCCGCCATCCGGCGCGGCGACAAAGTGGTCACCGGCGGCGGCATTGTCGGCACCGTGAGCAAGGTTATCGATGATGAGGAAGTTTCCGTCGAAATTTCCGACGGCGTGAAAGTTAGAGTGATGCGCGCCCTGATTTCTTCGGTCCTGTCCAAGACTCAGCCGATCAACGACGACAAAGAAAAGAATGAAAAGAATGAAAAGACGGATAAAAAAGCCGACCCTAAAAAGTTGAGTGACACATAAAAAAACGGTTTTTTGGTCCGGGATTTTCGATGATTTATTTCGCTAAATGGAAAATAGTAATGGTGTTGGTCGTGTGCCTGCTGGGCCTCGCCTTTGCTGTGCCCAACTTCATGGGCGCCAAAAACGCCGACGCCTTGCCGGGCTGGATGCCGAATAAACAAGTCAGCTTGGGTCTTGATCTGCAGGGCGGCTCACATCTTCTGCTGGAAGTGGATTCCCGGGCCGTGGTGCGGGAATACCTGGACGCCATGGTCGACATCATGCGCTCCGAGATGCGCAAGGGGCGCATTCGCTATAGCGGGCTGGGCGTCACCGCGGACGGCGCCCAGGTCACCATCAAGGATACGGCGAAGCTGGATGAAGCGCGCAAACTTCTGAGGGGAATCGATCCCAATGCCACGGTGTCGAACGACGGAGACAAAATCGTTCTGACGTTGAGCGACCAGGCGTTGCGCGAACGCAAGGCCTCGGCAGTGCAGCAGTCTATTGAAATCGTCCGGCGCCGGGTCGATGAAACCGGCACCCGCGAGCCGACTATCCAGCGCCAGGGCGAAGACAGGATCTTGGTGCAGCTTCCCGGCGTTGAAGACCCAGACCGGATTAAACGTTTGCTGGGTAAGACCGCGAAGATGAGCTTCCATCTGGTCGACCAGCGCAATTCGGTCGAATCGGCTATGGCCGGGCGCATTCCGCCGGGGTCTTGGTTGTTGCCGTCCGACGACGCGAGCGAGCAGGGCCGCATGTATCTGATCCGCAAGCGGGTCATGGTGTCCGGCGACACCCTGGTCGATTCCCAGCCATCTTACGATTCCCGCACCAACGAGCCGGTCGTCACCTTCCGTTTTGATTCCTCCGGCGCCAAGCGGTTTGGTGCTGCGACATCGAAAAACGTCGGCAAGCTGTTCGCCATTGTGCTCGACCGCAAGGTCATCAGCGCGCCGGTCATCCGCGAGCCCATTCTGGGCGGCAGCGGCCAGATTTCCGGGTCCTTCACCATTCAGGGTGCACAGGATCTGGCGTTATTGCTGCGCGCCGGGGCATTGCCGGCGCCGTTGAAGATTTTAGAGGAACGCAGTGTCGGACCCGGTCTCGGCGCCGATTCCATCGCCGCAGGTAAAATCGCTTCGATCATCGGCATTATCGCCGTCGTCATTTTCATGGGGCTCGCCTACGGGCTTTTTGGTTTCTTTGCCGACGCCGCTCTGGTCGTCAATATGGTGTTGATTCTGGGTGCGCTCAGCTTCCTGCAGGCGACGCTGACACTGCCGGGTATCGCCGGGATTGTTCTAACCGTTGGTATGGCGGTGGACGCCAATGTGCTGGTGTTCGAGCGTATCCGTGAGGAAGTTCGCGGCGGGCGCACGCCAATTTCCGCCATCGACGCCGGGTATTCCCGGGCCTTTACCACCATTATTGACGCCAACCTGACGACCTTGATTGCGGCGCTGTTGTTGTATGGCTTTGGCTCCGGCCCGGTGCGCGGTTTTGCGGTGACGCTGTCCATCGGCATCGTCACCTCCATGTTCACCGCAATCATGCTGACCCGGCTGATGGTCATTATTTGGCTCCGGCGCGCCAAGCCGGCGTCACTGCCGCTATAGGGAACCTGAGACGTATGCGCGGATTTAATCTGATACCGGCCGATATCAATCTCGGGCTTATCTCGAGAAAGACAGTGTTTTTCGCCTTCTCATTATTGTTGGTCGTCTTATCGGTTGCCGTATTTTCCATCAAGGGCCTGAGCTACGGCATTGATTTCAAGGGCGGCATTATGATTGATGTGCGCACCAGCGGCCCTGCCGATCTTGGTGCCATGCGCTCCGAACTGGGCGCACTTGGTCTCGGTGAAGTCGCCTTGCAGGAATTCGGCCAACCCGACGACGTGCTGATCCGTATCCAGCGCCAACCGGGCGGCGAAGAAGGCCAGCAAGCAGCTCTGACCAAGGTCAAACAGGCGTTGGGTCCAGGCGTTGAATACCGGCGCACCGAATTTGTCGGTCCCAAGGTGTCGTCTGAATTGCTGCTGGACGGGGTGATGGCGGTCGGCTTCGCGATCCTGGCGATCCTAATTTACATCTGGTTCCGGTTCGAATGGCAGTTCGGCCTTGGCGCCATTGTGGCGCTGTTGCATGACGTGGTGACGACAATCGGAATCTTCGCGCTGATGGGCCTGGAATTCAACCTGTCTACGGTGGCGGCGGTCCTGACAATCGCAGGGTATTCCATCAATGACACCGTGGTCGTGTATGACCGGGTGCGTGAGAACCTGCGCAAGTTCAAGAAGATGGCTTTGCCGGAGCTTCTCAACAATTCCATCAACCAGACCTTGTCGCGGACCGTCATAACCAGTCTGACGACGTTGTTGGCGTTGTTGGCCCTGTATTTTCTGGGCGGCGAAGTCATCCGTGATTTTAGTTTTGCGATGATTTGGGGTGTGTTGATCGGGACCTATTCGTCGGTTTGTCTGGCCGTGCCATTGTTGCTGTACATGAATATTCGCCGCAGTAGTAGGCAAGATAGTGATAAGGAGACGGTGGCCCCGGCGTCGCCGTAATTCCATCCCCGGACTGGACATCACGCCTCAGGTTCCCGCCGGTCGCCAGCTCATTCGCAGCTACGGGTCCGGGCAGTTTCATATTGCCGCCGACATCCACCAGGGTTCGGTCCTGGTTTTCCCGGACCGCACCATCGCCTGGCCGGTGGCTGAGGTGGCCGACATTACACTCGATAGCCTAGCCCTGATGAGTGGTGGCGAGGCGGCGGTGGAAATTCTGGTTCTCGGCTGTGGGCCGAAATTCCAGGCGCCGCCCGAGGGGCTGCGCGAGGGGTTGCGCGAATGGGGGGTGGTGCTTGAATGGATGGACACCGGCGCCGCCAGCCGCACCTTCAACGTGCTGTTGGCCGAGGACCGCGCCTGCGCGGCGGCGCTGATTGCTGTCGAATAGATAATGCCTCCCCACAATAGAAAACGGGGCCCGAAGGCCCCGCTTTCCCCAGGGTCCGCTTCCCCTTTAAAATATGTTCTGCGCCGAAACCATGGCGTAGAGCATGGGGAACGAAAGCATTGTATTGGTGCGCGAGAACAACATCGCGGTGCGCGCCGCGGCGGCCTTCGCATCGGCGGCGACTTCGACCATACCGAGCGCCTTTTTCTGATTCGGCCAGATAATGAACCAGACGTTGAACCACATGATGATGCCGAGCCACATGCCGATGCCGATGGCCGTGTGCTTGGCGACCCCGTCGGTGAGACCGAGCGTCATCGCCTGCATCAGGTAACCGTTTCCGAGCGCCAGCAACAACCCGGTGATGATGGTTGCCATAGCAGCCCAGCGGAACCACCACAGCGCCGCTGGTGCGATGACCTTGCCGATGGCCGGTTTCTGGTCATCCGGAATTTTGGCCATGTTGGGAATTTGTACGAAGTTGAAGTACCACAGCAGACCGATCCACATAACGGCGCTAAGCACATGCAGCCAACGCCACAAAAACGCGATCCAGTTGGCGTCGCCCGGCATGCCTTGGCCGGTGATACCGATAACGATCGCGACCATCAGGATGGTCAGTACGAAACCGGCGATTACCGTCGATTTCAGATTGCTAAGGATGCCTGACATTGTTCATCCATCTCCTCTATAATTTAAGTCCATAAGGTTGAAATTAGAAAAACTCTAATACTGTTACGTTTGGTATATACGGACGATTGTCCCAAGCTTCAATGGTAATCCCCAAAACGTTGCTGAGCATGCTTTTGAAACTTTTTGTCTGGCTCTGATAGAAGCCGGAAAGGGTGCCAAATTGTCCGTCGTCATATAAATTGGAACAGGTGGCGGCCTGATCTAAGAGAGGATCTGGCTCATCTGGTTGATCATATTAAGCGGCGTATTTG
>JABMOG010000307.1 GCA_013204265.1 Rhodospirillales bacterium | reverse complement strand
GGCCTGTACTGGTGCAAGAGTTTTTGTCGGGCGCCGAATACAGCGTCGGCCTGATCGGCAACCCGGGGGCCGACCTGATGGCGCTTCCGGTTTTGGAAGTCGACTATGGAAACCTCGCCCCCGAATTACCCCGCATTCTCGGTTATGAATCGAAATGGCTGCCGGAATCTCCATATTGGAGCGACATCCGCTATCGGGAAGCCGAAATCGGCGACGAATTACAGCGAATGCTGGTTGATTGGTCGATGATCCTTTTCCAGCGCCTGGGATGCCGTGACTATGCCCGTATTGATTTCCGCACCGATGCGGCGGGCATCGTCAAACTGTTGGAGGTCAATCCGAACCCTGGCTGGTGTTGGGATGGAAAGCTCAATTTGATGGCTGAATTCGGAGGCTACCGGTACGCCGACCTCGTGCGCATGGTGATCGAAACGGCGCAGCGCAGAGTCGTCTCTGAAAATGCCTCGGCAGACCGGACCTCCCTCGCCCACAGCCAAGTGGTCGCCTGACAAATAGGTTCAGGGGAAAAACGTCAGCTTCACTGCCCCCCTATACCGTTTACGGGCAAAGGCTGGTATATCAACCGGGCGTTACGATTTTTGGAGGACGTCGCCCGTGTTGACCATCAAACGCCTGGCCCTGGCTGAGGCCAAGACACTAATCCGTGGAGCCGCCCGCAAGGCCGCTGCAATCAAGGTGCCCGTGTGCATTGCCGTCACCGACGAGGCGGGCAACCTGATCGCTTTCGAGCGCATGGACGGGGCCAAAATTCTCAGTGTCGATCTGTCCGCTGATAAAGCGTTTACATCCGCCATATCAAAACGCCCAACCCACGAATACAATGAAATGTGCCAGCCCGGTAATTTGATGTTCGGTATCCATACGTCCTCAGGGGGCCGGTTTTCGACCGACGGCGGCGGCTATCCGGTGATTGTGAAGGGCGCCATCGTCGGCGCCATCGGGGTCTCGGGCGGGGCCGTCGAACAGGACATGCAATGCGCCGAAGCCGCGATAAAGTCCTTCTTAAAACCCTGATCCCAATTGACATTCGCTCAGAGCCGACTACATAAGGTTAAGTACTACATTCAAAGGTTTTACGGTATGCCCGACACAACAACATTAGAGCCCACGCAAACGCTGACCATTACCGATTCCTGTGCGGCCCGCATCAAGACGCTGCGAGAGATGGAAGGCAATGACGGCCTTATGTTGCGCATCGCAGTCTCCGGCGGCGGGTGTTCGGGATTCCAGTACGGCTTCAGCCTCGACGACAACCGGGCTGACGACGATTGCGCTTTTGAGCACGCAGGCGTCATCGTGGTCATTGATGAGACCTCGTTGGGCCTGTTGGAAGGCTCGGAAGTAGACTTCAAGACCGACCTGGGCGGGTCCTTTTTCCAGATCGCCAACCCCAACGCGACATCCAGTTGCGGCTGCGGCGCGTCGTTCTCAATCTAAAAGTGCCTCTTAGTGGCTTTTGATCCAGGCGGCAATGGCGTCGACGACTTTCTGTTCGATCCCCAGATAGCCGTGATGGCTGGTCGCCCCGCATTCCCTTCCGCTTCCTGAGTCGCCGCCTTCGAAAATCATCAGTTCGGCGCTTTTCGACCCGGTCAAGGCGACCTTGATATCCTTGGCCCCGGACACCGGCGTGACCCCGCAGCCATCTTCCTGGTGATGGGTAACCAATACCGGCAGGGTGATCCCAGCCAGGTCAAAATCGAGAACATTGCCGCCGTGTTTGCTGGAAACCCCGACCGAAGAAGTCAGCACCACCCCGTCCGGGCCGCCATCCTTGATGTTAGCCGCCACGTTGGCCGCCGACGTTGAACCCCGGCTGGTGCCAACCAGCCACACAGGGAGCCCCGGGAAGGCCTTGCGCAACTTGGCTATTGCCAATTTGATGTCGCCTGCGTGTTCTTCGGTCATGCGATATTCGAACGTCAGGCCCTTCTTGTCCTTGTGGTCGGACGGCGCATCGAACAAAACCGTGACCAAACCGTGGGCCGAGAATTTCTCGCGCGACCGGGTGAGAAAATTCCCTTTGGTACCCTTAAAGGTGCCGTCATTTTTGACGTTAACCTTGCCGCTGCCGCCAGGGAACAAAACGGCGATGGCCTTGGCATCGCCGGGCTCAATGGCCAGCATTTTCAAAGTAACACCGTCCCGGGGTTTGATCTTGAGGACCTGTTCGGCCTCAGCCGTCGACACGCCAAGGGAAATCACCCACAATGAAACGATAAAGGCCCGAAATAAAATCATCTCTCTACCTCCAATTCTCAACAGAGAAACTATACAATCGAAGGAACAAATTGTGATAAAAATCGCAACCTGGAATGTGAATTCCATCAAGGCTCGGCTGCCGAGGGTGCTGGAATGGCTGGTCGAATTTCAGCCCGACGTGGCCTTGCTGCAGGAACTGAAATGCGTCGACGAAGCCTTCCCGGCGCTGGAAATCGGCGACGCGGGCTACAACGTTGCCACCGCTGGCCAAAAAACCTATAACGGCGTCGCCATCCTGTCGAAAACCCCGATCGAAGTGGAACTGAGCGCCCTTCCCGGTGATGAAGACGACGACCATGCGCGCTATATCGAGGCCCTGATCACGCCTGAGGGCGGCGATGTTATCCGTGTCGCCTCTATTTATCTTCCCAACGGCAACCCGACCCGTGATGAGGATGGCAAAGATTCGGAAAAATACCTCTACAAGCTGGGCTGGATGGACCGCCTGGTTGCGCACACCGAGGAATTGCTGAAAGGCGAGGACGCCTTCGTGCTTGGCGGCGATTACAATATCTGCGAGACCGATGATGACCTCTATGATCCGGTTGGGTTCAAAGACGACGCCCTGTGTCGGCCGGAAAGCCGGGCCCGGTTCCGCCGCCTCATGCACCTCGGCCTGACCAACGCCTTTCGCACCTTCAACACGGCGCCGCACCTGTACAGTTATTGGGATTATCAGCGCGGTGCATGGTCCAAGGACAACGGCCTGTTGATCGACCATTTGCTGCTCAGCCCCCAAGCCGCCGACCGCCTGAAAGCTTCGGGCATCGACAAAACGCCGCGCGGTAAAGAAAAGCCCTCAGACCACACGCCGGTATGGTGTGAGATGGACGGGTAATGGCCACACTTGCTTTCTTGGGTACCGGAAATATGGGCCTCGGCATGGCCGGGCGGTTGATCGGTGCCGGGCACAACTTGCGGGTCTATAACCGCAACCCAGATAAGGCCGCACCACTGACTGAGCGGGGGGCAACAATTGCGGCCACCCCGCAAGACGCCGCCCGTGGCGCCGACGCGGTGTTCGCCATGCTCAGTGACATTGAGGCGTCCCGGTCCGTGTGGCTTGGCGAGGGTGGTGCCCTGGCCGGTGGCATAGCCGACAACGCCATTGTCATCGAATGCTCGACCCTGTCCCACGACTGGGTGTTGGAATTGGCAGGAGCAGCCCGGAGATTGGGCTTGCGATATATCGACTGTCCGGTGACGGGAATTCCCAGCCAGGCCGAAGCCGGCGAGCTGACCCTGCTGGTCGGTGCCGAGGAAGATACCCTGACCGCTGCCCGGCCGTTGTTGGCGCCCATCTCGAAAGACATCATCCGTTTCGGTGGCGTCGGTGCGGGGACGGCGTACAAGCTGATGGTCAACCTGATGGGGGCTGTGCAGATTGCCGGGGCCGCCGAGGGCATGGCGATGGCCGAAAAGGCGGGGCTTGAACCAGCGCTGGTGGCCGATGCCCTGGCCCGGGGCGCCGCCGCCAGCCCACAGGTCATCCGCACCACACAGCGCATGGCCGAAGGCAGGCACGATAAAAACATTATATTTTCCGGAAAACTGCGCCTGAAAGACGTGCTCTACGCACTTGAACTGGCAGACAAACTGGGCCAGCAAACGCCATTTGGGCAAACAGCGCGGGACGCCTTTCAACGCCTGGCGGATGCAGGATTCGAGGAATTAAACGAAACCAAGATCATTGACGTGCTGCGATCCTGATCGCGCAGGGTGGATTTTTCCAGTTTTCAATCCAATACCGCCGAGAGTAGCATTGGTCCGCCAACTGAAAGTCGCTCATACGTCTGCTTAGAAATCGAAAAATTTATCGTATTTTAAAGGATTTGGGCCAGAAATCGTAAATGGATTCGGTGCCCTATGTTTCACTCTACAGGGAACTCGACATACAATAACACGCCCATGACACATTACGGATACCTATTGGCGTTAGATTACTTGCGTGACGTGCCGGAATTTTGGCATAAAATGGTCTACTGTTTATAATGACATAGCCTGTTCAGCATTTCTTGCTGAATACATGAAGGCTCTTAACCGGAAAAGAATATGGCTGTTGATAAGAATATGAAAATCCTGGTCGTTGATGACTACAACACGATGCTCAGGATTCTAAAAAACCTGTTGAAACAACTGGGTTTCAACAATGTCGATCAGGCTATGGATGGGGCCGAGGCGTTGAGCAAGCTTAATGGCGAGAAGTTCGACTTCGTCATTTCCGATTGGAACATGGAGCCAATGACCGGCATCGAACTGCTGAGGGAAGTGCGCGCCAGCGATAAGCTGAAACACATTCCCTTCATCATGATTACCGCTGAAAGCAAAACCGAAAACGTCATCGCTGCTAAACAGGCGGGGGTTTCGAACTACATCGTCAAACCCTTCAATGCTGAAACTCTCAAAGGTAAGATGGCCTCAGTTCTGGGGCCGTTCTGACCGGCAGTCTTTTTAATCCGCCTACGACCGCTTAGCCAAAAATCTCCCCCCATTCTTTTAGGGCCGTCAATACCGGCCCCAGCGCCTCGCCTTTGTCGGTCAGCGCGTATTCGGACCTGGGTGGATGATCGCTATAAGGGCGGCTGACAATGATCCCCTGGCCCTCAAGCACTTTGATCCGCGCCGAAAGCGTGTTGGGGGCAATTCCGTTAAGCGATAGCTCAAAATCCTTGAAACGCCGTGGGCCGAACAGAAACAAATCGCGCAAAATCAGTAAGGTCCAGCGCTCCCCCACCACATCCAACGTCTTCGCCACCGGGCAGTTCATATCAAAGAGTTTGACCATGCCCGATAGGGTATCCGGTTTTCATAGAATGTATAAGTAACTATTTTTTGCATAGTAACTTATATATTTGTATACTCCTGGTGCGTTGCCGTCCACCTTCAAACCTTTGGAGCCTTGATCGTCATGGCCGTTACTCCGCTGTATGCCTCCATTCTCGCATTTGTCTACATCGCCCTGGCTTATGGCGTGATCAGAAACCGATATCGCTTTGAAGTCAGCCTCGGAGACGGAGGGCACACTAAATTAAACCGGATGATTCGGGGGCACGGCAATTTTTCCGAATACGTACCGATAGCGTTACTGCTGATGGTGATTGCCGAAATGGCGAATGCCGACAAGACGATTATCCACTTGATCGGCGCCACGTTATTGAGTGGTCGCCTGCTGCACGCCTATGCCCTGGCCCTGACAGACGCCAATATGTTTGCGCGGCGCTCGGGTATGATCCTGACCTTTACCGCCATTGTCATTGGCGCGGGCACCTGCCTGACCATCGGCCTTGGCGTATAAGTTTCAGCCCCACATAAAACCCAACGGGTTCACCCTTGCACCGTCTGTCCCTTCGTCTTAAACCATAATGAAACGATGGTCGCGTAAGGGCCGAAAACACTGTTCTCGTGACGGAGGAACCCTATGAACGCCAAGGTTTTTGATAAATCCCGCATGCCCAGCCGGCATGTCACCGAAGGGCCTGAGCGTGCGCCGCACCGCTCGTTCCTGTATGCCATGGGTCTGACCGAAGAACAGATTCACCAGCCCCTGGTCGGCGTCGTCACCTGCTGGAACGAAACCGCGCCCTGCAACATCACTCTGCAACGCCAGGCCGCAGCCGCCAAGATCGGCGTCAATGCCGCCGGCGGCACGCCCCGGGAGTTTACCACCATCACCGTCACCGACGGCATCGCCATGGG
>JABMOG010000033.1 GCA_013204265.1 Rhodospirillales bacterium | reverse complement strand
GATTGAGGAAGGTTTGCTTGAACCAGGGCTGCACGTGCAAGCCTTCTTCGTTGGGCTCGACAAAGGGCAGAAGGTCGGTCCGTTTTTCACCCTTTTCCGCCCATACCGGGCTTGTTGTCATGCCCAGGCCAATGACGAATACGAATAAACTTGCGATTAAGCGAATAGTCATGGGGTTAGCTCCTCATTTAAGAATATCGAAACCAAATGGAATTATAGCCCTTTTTTGCTGCGAGTGAACGCTATGAAGCGGTCCGCCCAGCGGTTCGCGCCAATACTACGTTGATGGGAGAATGTGGCCAATAGATGGCCGATCACAATCCCGTCATGGTCGCCGTCGATGCCAACCCCGCGTTTGACGTCATAGGCGAAGGTCTGACCCTGGGGAAGATTTTCCAGTGATGCGTAATGAAATTCGTGGGCCGGGATGTCGGAAGCAGGCTCAAAACGTTCAGGGGGCTCCCAAGGGCTGTCGCCGGTTTCGCGCAACACCACATAGCCTCGCCCGACAGGCTTGGCGCTTAACGCCACGTCGCCGGGAATGACGCCGACCATTTCGTAGGTCTCGCCCCGCCATGTCAGGCTGCGGGCAAGGTACATCAGCCCGCCGCATTCCGCATAAGCAGGCATTCCGGCAATCAAACGAGCGCGGATATCGCCGCGTAATGCCTTGTTGGCCGACAGGGCGGCGGCCTGTGTTTCTGGGAATCCGCCGCCGATCAAAAGCCCATCTGCGTCGGGAAGGGCGGTGTCGGTGAGCGCATCGAAGGGCACCAACTCGGCACCGGCGCGCCGCAAGGCGTCGAGGTCGTCGGGGTAATAAAACCCGAAGGCGGCGTCCTGTGCGATGGCGATGCGGATATCGGGCGCGGGCAAGGGGCGGTCCACCTTGGCCGGGACCGAGGGTAGGGCGGGACGGGCCGTGGCCTGCAGAGCGTCCATATCGACGCCGTCGGCAATGATGCGGGCGATGTCTTGGATGACAGCATCGGCTTGCTCAGCCTCATTGGTCGGGACCAGCCCCAGGTGCCGTTCCGAAATCTCCATTTCCCGGTGCCGCCCGATGGCACCCAACACCGGCACGTTGGTGTAGTGCTCGACGGCGGCGCGAAGTTTGCCTTCGTGACGCGGGCCGCCAACCTGGTTGAGGATAACGCCAGCAATTTCCAAATCCTCATCAAAAGCCTGATAGCCGAGAATGACGGGGGCGATACCCCGGGTCATGCCCCGCGTGTCGATGACCAACACAATCGGCGCGCCCAGCAGTTTTGCCAAAGCCGCGTTGCTGTCGCTACCTTCCAGGTCGAGGCCGTCGTAAAGCCCCTTGTTACCTTCGATCAGGGCGAAATCGGCACCACGGGTAGTACCGGCAAAGGTCGTGGAGATGTCGTCGTGGCCCATTGTGTGGAAATCAAGATTAACGCAAGGCCGCCCGGCTGCGCGGCCCAACCACATGGGGTCGATGTAATCCGGCCCCTTTTTGAATGGCTGCACGGTGCATCCCCGGTCCGCCAGGGCGCGGGCCAACCCGATGCTGACGGTCGTCTTGCCGGACGACTTGTTCAACGCCGAGATGAAAAGGGTGTTCACGGTTTTGCTAGGCAGCCAGACCCGGAAGCCCACGGGCGCGGTCACGCCACATTTTCAGGGCGGCGCTTTGCGCTTCGTCGATGCTGTCGGCCCGCTGCATCAGCCTCAGCGCGATGGCCATGGTGCCAACGACGGCGTTGGTCGCGTACTCGTCCTCGACCTCTCCGTCCCACACCGCTTTGAAGCGGTCCAGGTCCAGGGTCTCGTCCTTCTCGGTCTGGGAATCTTCGACCATCGGCGGCCATTCCTCGTCGACCTTTTCCCCGTCGCGCAGGCTTTGCACCAACACCGGCTTGTTGGGGCGGCGTTCGGCCTCGCCGCCTTCGCCCTTGAACACGGCCATGTGGCCCTGGCCCAGCAACTGGGACGTTTCCAGATGGACGTCGCGGTAATTGGGGTGGAACACCGTGTGGATTTCGTAAGCTGCGGAAAATGGATTGATCATGCGGGCAAACGTGTTGACCGGGGAGCGCACGCCGATAATCGATTTCAGCTCGATAATGTCCTGAAGTTTCGGGCTCAGGACGCGCAGCGGCAGATAGGCGAAGTTAGTGGCACGGATCATATCGGCGGCCTCAGCCAGCGACCCGGCCATGGGCAGGCCTAAGAATGTCAGAACCTCGCTAGTGTAGAGCCTTCCTTCGGTGTGGCCTTCGGTGCCCTGCATGCAGATTTTGACGCCATTTTGCGCCAATATAAGAGCCGAGAGCAAAAACCACGGCAGTTGGCGTTTCTTGCCGGAATAGGTCGGCCAGTCCAAGTCCACTGTAGGCGGATTGGCAGGCAACTCCAAGGTATCGCGCACGGCGCGGACAAACCCTAAGCCTTCTTCGGGAACCTCGGTACGCAGCCGGAGGATGCACAAAAATGCCCCCAGTTGCAGGTCTTCGACCTCGCCCCGCATGATCATGCCGGCGGCGGCGTACATTTCGTCTTCGGTCAGGGGGCGCGACAGGTTGGGGCCGCGGCCGATAATTCGGACGTATTGCGCGAAGGGATGTTCTTCGGTCATTTAGGTTGCCTTGGAAGTTTTTTCGACAGTTTCCACAGGCTTGAAATGGGGATCAATGTCCGCATCTGCAAGACTGACCGGCAGGAAGCGCAGCGCCTTCATGCCGATGATGACCATGATCGCGGCGATCGCGATACCGCCCACGCCGAGGCCGACTTCGGGCACACTGGTAACGTAGCGGGGAATGGCGCCATCGAAGAAGCTGCTTTGCACCTCCATCCCCGGGAACAGAACCAGAGGAATGGACTGTCCGCCGATAATGATGACATAGACCTGGGCCAGACCGCCGATGATAACAAACACCGACGCTAGGCCTACTGCGGTCTTGCTCAGGGATTTTACCGGCCGCATCAGTATCGCCAGCGGCAACACCGCGCCGACGCCGATTTGCAGAAGCCAGAAATGCCAGGTGAAGGTATTGCCCGAAGTCAGGATGAAGGCCTCGACACCGGAATGTTCGGCGGCATACAGGCTGGTTAGGTGCTGGACGGTGACGAAATACAGGTTGGCGGCGATGAAAATGATCATCAGTTTGCCCATGCGCTGGATGATGTAGTCGCCCAATGGCCGGTCGTCGGCGGCATAGGTGGCAATCATCACCAAAATGAAAATCGCCAATCCGAAGGCAAACGACATGGCGATGAACAACGGCGCCAGCATGGCGGCGTCATAGGCTTCACGCGCCACCAGAAAACCGAAAATCAGGCCTGTGCCGGTGGTCAGGGCCAGTCGCCAGATAAACATGGCGACACCGGCGGGGAAGCTGAACGCCTTCATTTTGCGGTCCATCAAGGTCCAGATGTAGACCGCCGCAATGCCCACGAAACCGGTATAGAGGAAGATGTTCAACGCGAAGATGGATTTGAAATTGTAATTCGTCATGGCGACGATCAGGCGGTCGGGACGACCGAGGTCAAGCATCAGCACCGTCAAGCCGCCGATCAGCAGGGCAATCGCCAACAGGCCCGACAGCCGCGCCAGTGGTTTATAGGCCAGCCGTCCGAACACCGAGCCGATGGAGGCGACATTCAGCGCGCCCGAGGCGGCAACGATCAGGAATACCGCGAACACATGGGGCATGCCCCAGACAATCTGATTGGACATGCCGGTGACATAATGGCCGTTGTGTTCCATGTACCATGCCGACAGCAGGCCAATGCCAACGACCGCGCCGACGCAGGCGAGGGTGGCGTAAAAGCCCGTGCCATCGGCTTTGAGTTCTGAATAGATGACGTCTTTCATACTCGTGATCCCTTACAGGCCCCGGTACCGCACGCCCGGCTCGGTGCCGAGGTCGGCGCGGATGCGGCTGGTTGGATATTCGGCCAGGGCCTTGGAAATCTTACTGTTGGGGTTGTTCATGTCCCCGAAGGTCAAGGCGCCGGTGGTCTTGGAACAAGCCTCGACACAGGCCGGCGAGCGGTCGTCATCGACCCGGTGGACGCAGAACGTGCAGCTTTCGACCGTACCCTTGCCGCGCGGTGTGTGGGGCACCTGATCGGTCAGGGTTTCGTGGATGAACGAACGCGCCTTGTACGGACACGCCAACATGCAATAGCGGCACCCGATGCAGGTGTGCTTGTCGACCAGAACGATGCCGTCGTCGCGCTTGAACGAGGCGCCGGTCGGGCAAACATCGACGCAGGGCGGCTCGGCACAGTGCATGCATAACACCGGCAGGGATTTTTTCGCGCCCGTTTTGGGGTCACGCAGGTTGACCTTGCGGATCCACTGGGCGTCGGTTTCCGGGCGGCCATGTCCGTTCAGGCCGTTTTCCGTGTTACACGCTGTAACGCAGTCGGTGCAGCCATCGGCGCAGCGGTTGGCGTCGATCAGCATGCCCCAGCGCACTGTGTTGGTGACCGGCTGGTCCAGCGGCTTGGCCTGGGCGACACCGTACAGCGTTACCCCCGGCGCAATGGTAATGCCGGCTGCTAACGCCGCCGCATTGCCTAAGAATCGCCGCCGGTCGGGTGATTGTTCAGTTGTCATTGCGGTAACCCTCCGCTGACCCGGTAGGCATTTCTGGCATTGGGAAGGGTGCTGGCGTGCCCCTTACCTTGCGGCGGTTTAGACGCATGGCATTCGAAACAGTCGAGCTTGACCGCTACGTAATCGTGGCACGAGCGGCAGAAATTCTTGGGGTCTTCGTAGCTGACCGGCTGGCCGTCGTTGCCGGGAACCGCATGGCAGGCAATGCATTCCTTGAGGCTGTATTGTTTGGTGCGGACGCCCTTGCGCATGGTCTCATCGCGCTGGTGTAACAACAGGTTCATGTGATTGGCGCGCATGAAGGCGGTGTCGCGGACACATTGATTGCCCTTGCCCTTGGGCGGGCTTGGCACGAAAACGCGGCCACCTTCGGCAGCCTCTACTGGCGCGGTGACCAAGCCGGCGGCTAACCCGATCACGAACACAGCCGCCAGCACAAAATTCAACGAGAGTTTCGGCAACCAACGCATAGTCTAATTATTCTCCCAATCCCATATCGATGTAACCGGCGGGGCAAACATCTTCACAAATGTGACAACCGATACATTTGTTGTAATCGGTAACGACATACCGGCCCATGGCGTGCACGTCTTTCTTGACCCGGAAGATGGCGACTTGCGGGCAGTAGATGACGCAGTTATCGCACTCAAAACACATGCCGCAGCTCATGCAGCGTTCGGCCTCGTCGATGGCGTCTTGTTCTTCCAGCCCGGTGAAGCGTTCATCGAAGTTGCCGAGCACTGCGTTGGCGTCGATTTTAACCTCACTGCGGCGGTGCATGGGCGAATAGGGAAAATGGCCGAGGAACAGCTTTTCGTGTGGAATGATCTCGACAGCGGAACGGTCCTCGTAATTGTGGATCGCGAATTTGGCCGAATCCGTTCCATCGGTCGGAACATGGTCGTATTTGGCGGGTTCCAGTTCGTGGACGCGCAGCTCGTTGAGCAGGCTGAAATGGTGGACGTCAACCTTGGGGCGGTTTTTCGGGTTTTCGCCGACGAGATAACGCTCGATGCTTTCGACGGCGATCGAGGCCTGACCGATGGCGGTCGTCAGAAGGTGCGGCTTGATGACATCCCCGCCGACAAAATGTCCCTTCTTTTCAGGAACCTGGTAAACGCCATCGGCATCCATCAGGCCCCAACCGTTATCGAATTCCTCGATCCCGGTGAAGTCACCGGCTTGGCCCGTGGCGCCGACGATCAGCGCACAGTCGATGTTGAAGGCTTCGTCTTCGAGAACTTTCATCTCCGGCCCGGACCAATCCACCGGGGCCACCCGCAGCGCCGTGGCGCGGCCGTTGTCGTCGAGAATGACTTCCAGGGGCGCTAGACTTTCGTGGATTTCGACGCCTTCGGCGATACAGGCCTTGAGTTCGTGTTCCGTCGCCGGCGCCTTGTCGATGGGGCGGCGATAGACGACCCAGACATCGGCGCCCTGGCGGCGGGCGGCTTCGGCGACATCGTGAATGGTGTGGCCGAGAATGACGTTGTCGGGACGGTCTTTTTCATGAACCGCTTCGATGTGGCCGATGCGGCGGGCTACGGCGGCGACGTCCATGGCGGTATCGCCGGCGCCGACAACCAGAACCCGTCCGTCGAGGTGCTGCAGGCGGCCTTCATTGAAGGCCCTCAAGAAAGACATGCCGTCGACGCAGTTGGTCGCCTCGGCACCGGGAATCGGTAGCGGCTTGCCGGTTTGTGCGCCGATCGCCCAAAAGATCGCGTCAAAATCTTTTTCCAGATCCTCGACCATGACGTCTGTTCCGACGCGGGTGTTGAGCTTGACCTCGACGCCCATGTCCAGAATGCGCTGGATTTCGCCATCCATGATGTCGCGCGGCGTACGGTAGCCAGGGATGCCGAACACCATCATGCCACCGAGGGATTTATATTCCTCGAAGATGGTGCAGTCGTGGCCTTTAAGGCGCAGGAAATAGGCCGCCGCCAACCCGGCGCAGCCACCGCCAATGATGGCGACTTTCTTGCCGGTGCTTTTGCCGGGTTTGGGCAGTTCGGCCTTATTCTCCAGGGCCCAGTCACCGACAAATTGTTCGACCGCATTGATGCCGACGAATTCTTCGACCTCGTTGCGGTTGCAGCCGTCCTGGCAGGGGGCTGGGCAGACGCGGCCCATGATCGATGGGAAGGGGTTGGACGCAACCATGCGCTCGAACGCATATTGCTGCCAGTCTTTGCCTTCGGCGGGTTTATCGATCCCGCGCGTGATGCTCAACCAGCCGCGCACGTCGTGGCCGGATGGGCAACTGCCCTGGCACGGCGGCGTTCGGTGGACATAGGTCGGGCACTTGTGGCTCGCATCGGCGAGGAAAATTTCCTTCTGAAGCGGAAGCGGCTCGGTGTCGCCGTCTTTGTAGCGCCGGAAATTCAGCTTTGTATTGTCCATGACTTCACTCTTCCTGTTGGTGTTCCTCTCCAATGGCACCCGCTTTTCGCGGTTTTTGCCTTATTCGCTCTGTTTATTCTCCTAATCCCATCTGAATATAACCGGATGGGCAGACGTCTTCGCAGATGTGGCAGCCGATGCATTTTGTGTAATCGGTATCGACATAACGGCCGATCGCGTGGCTATCTTTTTTAACCCGGAAAATGGCGTCTTGCGGGCAATAGACGACGCAGTTGTCGCACTCGAAACACATGCCGCAGCTCATGCAGCGTTCACCTTCGTGAATGGCCTGTTGTTCGGTCAGATTTTCAATACGCTCATCGAAGTTACCAAGCACCTGGTCGGCGGAAATATGATGTTCCGGTCGGCGGGAGCGTTCGTCATAGCCGAAATGCCCCAAAAACAGGTCCGTGTGCGGAATGATCTGGGTGGCTGAGCGGTCTTCGTAGTTATGGATGGCGAAATCGCCCTCCGCCGTGCCGCGGGTCGGAGAGTGGTCATGTTCCTGCGGGTCGAGATGGCGTTGGTGTAATTCGGCCAGCAGGTTGAAATGAAACACGTCGACCTTGGGCCGTTTGTCCAGCGGGTGACCGGCCAGCGCATGGTCGATGCTTTCCGCCGCGATGGCGCCGTGTCCGATAGCTGTGGTCAGCAGGTGCGGGCGGATGATGTCGCCACCGGCAAAATGCTTCTCATGGCCGTTAACGTGATATACCGGGTCGGTGTCAATGAAGCCTTTGCCATTGTCGATCGCCTCGATGCCTTGCATATCACCCATCTGGCCGATGGCCGAGACGACCAGGTCGCATTCGATTTCGAACTCGGTGCCTTCTGTGGGTACCGGGGTATTGCCGTTCATGGTGCATTCGCACATTTTGATCCCGATGGCGCGGCCGTCGGAATCGAGCAGGACTTCCAAAGGCAGGATGCCTCCGCGCAGGTCGATGCCTTCGCGCTGGGCGTCTTCGCGTTCACGCTCCGCCGCCGTCATCTCGTCAATCGGGAACAGCGAGGTCAGGACAACTTCGACGCCTTCGCGGATCATGGTGCCGGCGACGTCGTGGGCGGTGTGCCCCAGAACGACGTATTCCGGGCGATCATTTTCATGGGCGTTCTCAATAGCACCGATGCGCCGGGCCACCGAGGCGACGTCGATGGAGGTATCGCCACCGCCGACGACGACGATTTTTTTCGTCGTGTGTTGCAGATGGCCCTTGTTGAAGGCCTCCAGGAAATCGACACCGGTCAGGCAGTTGGGCGCGTCGGCACCGGGGATCGGCAGTGGCCGTCCCGTTTGCGCGCCGATCGCCCAGAACACCGCGTCGAAATCTTTTTCGACCTGTTCCATGGAAATATCTTTTCCGACGCGGGTGCCGGTTTTGGCTACGACGCCCATGTCCATAATGCGCTTGATTTCAGAGTCGATCATGTCGCGGGGCGTGCGGTAGCTGGGGATGCCGTAGCGCATCATGCCGCCCAGTTCGTCGTGTTCTTCAAACACGGTGACTGCATGGCCGCGGCGGCGCAGGTGGAAGGCCGCCGAAAGGCCAGCCGGTCCACCGCCGACGACGGCGATTTTCTTGCCGGTTTCCACTTCCGGGACGGGCAGGGTCAAGCCCTTGTCGATGGCCCAATCGCCGACATATTGTTCGACCGCATTGATACCGACGAAATCATCGACCTCGTTGCGGTTGCAACCGTCTTCGCACGGTGCAGGGCAGACGCGGCCCATGGTGGCGGGGAAAGGATTGGCCTCGGCCATGCGCTGGAAAGCATATTCTTCCCAGGCCATGCCTTCGACCGGCGGTTTGTCGATGCCGCGCGCAATGGAGAGCCAGCCGCGGACATCGTGGCCGGACGGGCAACTGCCCTGGCACGGCGGTGTGCGGTGAACATAGGTCGGGCACTTATGACTGGCATCGGCCAGAAAGATTTTTTGTGCCAAGGGAACGGGCGTGTTGTCGCCGTCCTTGAACCGCCGGTTAGTGAGTTTCGTGGTATCCGCCATGTCGTTCATGTGCCTAAGTTCCTTGCGCCTCAGAGTGTTCGGGGGTTTCGGGATCCTTAGCCGTTTCCACGGCGGGCGCCTCTGTGGGCTCCTCACCGGTGTCGTTGTCTAGCTCAATGGGGTCGTCGGTTTTCTGGCCGTCCAGAATCAGGGCGTTGGAGACCAGTTGATGGACGCTAACGATGCCATCCATCTGAAAACCGTAATAGGGCATGACCTTGGAGAACTGGCTTTTGCAGATAGCACAGATGGCCGCCATGTGGGTGACGCCGTGGGTTTCGGTGACTTGTTTTAAAGCCTGCATACGAGGCTTGGCGCCCTTGACCCGCAATTCCATCAGGTCGTCGGTCAGAAGCCCGCCGCCGCCGCCACAGCAATAGGTGTTTTCGCGAATGGAGTCGGCGTCCATGTCGACATAGTTGTTGCAGACCGCCTTGATGATTTCGCGGGGGTACTCAAACTGCCCACCCGGTTTGTCGCCCATGCGGGACGCGCGCGCGACGTTGCACGAGTCATGGTACGTTAGCGTCATGTGGTCGTTGGCCGACTTGTCGAACCTCAGCTTACCTTCCTGAATCAGGTCATAGGTGAATTCGCAGATGTGCTGCGGCGCCGGGTAATTGGGATCGAGAAAATCAAAAGGACCGGCCAGGGTGTTCGAGAAATTGTACGCCACCCGCCAGGCGTGGCCGCATTCGCCGACGACGATGCGTTTGACGCCCAAATCCTGGGCCGCCTTGCGGATGCGCTCGGCAATGTCGTGCATCTGCTCGTAGGAACCGATGAACATGGCGAAGTTTGCGGCTTCGGAGGCATAGGAGCTGAGCGTCCAGTTGACGCCAGCCTGGTGGAACACCTTGGCATACCCGATCAGGCCATCGACGTGGGGCTCGGCAACGAAATCCGCGCTTGGTGTGACCAGCAGGATATCCGCGCCTTGGACGTCCAGCGGCAGCTTTATCGGCAGACCGGTTTCGTCTTCGATATCTTCTTCGAGGTCTTCGAGGGTGGCTCTCAGGGCCTTCTCGGGCAGCCCTAAGTTGTTGCTCTTCTCATGCACCTTGCCGATGATCTCGTTGCAATATTTCTGGCCCTGGCCGACGCTGTCCATGATTTCGCGCGCGGCCATGGAAATTTCCGCCGTGTCGATACCGAATGGGCACGAAACCGCGCAGCGCCGGCATTGCGAACACTGATGAAAGTAACTGTACCACTCGTCCAGCACCTCACGGGTCAGATCGCGGGCGCCGACCAGCCAAGGAAACATCTTGCCGGCCGCCGTGTAGTAGCGCCGGTAAACGCTGCGCAACAAATCCTGGCGCCCGATCGGCATATTTTTGGGGTCGGCCGTGCCTTGGAAATAGTGGCACTTGTCCGAGCACGCCCCGCATTTGACGCAACTGTCGAGCGACACCTTGAGAGTCTGGGAGCCCGCCACCAGATCGCCCAGTTTCGAGACCGCCACATCGTGCCAATCGTCGATCAATTTGCCTGGGTAGCCGAGGCTTTCCTGATGTTCGGGCGCGGCAATGAAGGGTTTTGAATGGGCCATGGCGCCCGGCTGCAGGCGCGGGTTGACCGGGATGTCCCGCAGTTCCGGGGTTTCAAATTCGGCGGCCATGGGCGATCCCTCCCCGCGGCCCGTCTAGGCCGCCCGGCGGCGCGCCACGTGGCGGCGTTCGCGGGCGTTATCGACCTGATAGCGGGTCG
>JABMOG010000306.1 GCA_013204265.1 Rhodospirillales bacterium | reverse complement strand
TTCCTGAACGATGACGTCCTGTTCGCGGGCCAGTTCGGTTTTATCCATGACCGAATGTTGCAGGATGTCGGCGATCATATCGACGGCCAGCGCGACATCGTCTTTCATGATTTTGGCGTAATACGCGGTGGATTCGCGCGACGTGTAGGCGTTGAGGTGGCCGCCGACGTTCTCGATTTCCTCGGCAATCTGTTTGGCGTCGCGGCGTTTGGTGCCCTTGAAGGCCATGTGCTCCAACAGGTGCGAAATGCCGTTAATAGGGGCACTTTCGTCGCGCGTGCCGACTCCGACCCAGGCCCCCAGCGACACGGTTTCGACGCGGTCCATGGAATCGGAGACTACGCGCAGCCCGTTCTTGAGTTCGCTGACGTTGACTCTCACGCGGTGCGCCCCGCGCGTTCGGAAATATAGGCGCTGACCGTGCCGAAATCGTTGGCCATCACGTCACAGTTCTCCTCACGCTCAAACAGCCCGGCCATGCGGTTGGGCAGGCCTGGGCGCACACCGGTGGCGGCTTCGACGGCGTCGGGAAACTTAGCCGGATGGGCGGTCGCCAGGGCGATCATCGGGGTTTTAGCGTCACGGCGCTGTGCGCGGGCAGCGGCGATGCCGACGGCGGTGTGTGGGTCAATCAGTTCACCGGATGCCTGATAAACTTCGGCGATCGTGCGTCTGGTTGCTTCATCGTCGAAACACGCGCCGTAGAACAGGGCTTGTGCGGATTCCAGCGCCTTGTTGTCGACGGAAAACTGCCCGCTATCGCGGAACGTTTCCATGGTCGCGCGCAGGCGGTCCGCGTCGCGGCCCAACAGGTCGAACAAAAGCCGTTCAAAATTGGACGATATCTGAATGTCCATGGACGGGCTGATGGTCGCATGAACGTCGCCCAATGCCATGGTGCCGGATTCGAAAAAGCGGGTCAGGATGTCGTTGCTGTTCGAGCCGATAACGAATTGATCGACGTCGAGGCCCATGCATTTTGCGCCGTACCCGGCGAACACGTTGCCGAAATTACCCGTCGGCACGGCAAACGACACCGGGCCGGCGTCCATTTTGGCGGCGGCGAAGAAATAATACACCGTTTGCGCCATGATCCTGGCCCAGTTGATGGAATTGACGGCGCTTAAGGCCAGCCGGTCGCGCAATGGCTCGTCGTTGAACATCGCCTTGACCAAATTCTGGCAGTCATCAAAAGTGCCCTCAACGGCGATGTTGTGGACGTTGGGCGCCTGCACCGTGGTCATCTGGCGGCGTTGCACGTCGGAGACCCGGCCATGCGGGTGCAGCATGAAAATTTCGATGGCGCCGCGGTCGCGGCAGGCTTCGATAGCCGCCGACCCGGTATCGCCCGAGGTCGCGCCGACGATGGTGACCGTCTGGTTTTTGGCTTTAAGGACATGGTCGAACAGGGGACCGAGGATCTGCATGGCCATGTCCTTGAAGGCCAGCGTCGGCCCGTGGAACAGTTCCAGCAGATATTCGTTGTCGCCGATTTTTGTCATCGGGGCGACGTCGGGCGCATAGAAACGGGTGTAGGCGGCGTCGAGCATTGCGGCCAGCGCGTCGTCGTCGATGGTGCCGCCGACAAAGGGCCGGATGACGCGGAACGCCAGTTTTGCATAGGGCAGGTCACGGAACGCCGCGATTTCGTCGCTGGAAAATACCGGCCAGCCATCGGGCACGTAGAGGCCGCCGTCGCGGGCCAGCCCGCTCAGCAGCACATCGTCAAAGGCCAGTTCCGGGGCCTGCCCGCGTGTCGAAATATATTTCAACGAAAACCCTTCCAATCGGCCTTAACCTAACCTCGGCCAAAGGCGCGGGCAACACCCTCGCGCCTATGCCAGGTACCGAGTTGTCAGGTGGGCTTTGAAGACCTCGGGATCAAGTGGTTTTCCGGTCGCTTCGACAAGAAGGTCTTTCGCCGACAACAGCGACCCCTGGCTGTGGACATGGCTTCGCAGCCAGGCGAACAGGGGTTTGAAATTACCCTCGGCAATGCCCGGTTCGATCAATGGCTCATCGGTCTTGGCGGCGGCGAACAGTTGCGCCGCGGTCATCGCGCCCAGGGTATAGGTCGGGAAATAGCCCCATGCGCCGTCATACCAGTGCAGGTCCTGCAGGCAGCCTTCGCGGTCGCTGGGCGGCGTCAGGCCAAGCATCCGCTGCATCCCCTCGTTCCAGGCGGCGGGAATATCGGGGACTTCCATGTCGCCGTCAATAAGCGCGCGTTCCAGCCGATAGCGCAGAATGACGTGGGCCGGATAGGTGACCTCGTCGGCGTCGACACGGATGAAGTCGGGTTTAATGCGGGTGTACAGGCGGTACAGATTATCAGCCTGCCACGCCGCACCGGAACCATCGAATGCGGCCCGCATCAAAGGGGCGGCGTAGCTGAGAAACCCATCGGAGCGGCAGACCTGCATCTCGACCAACAAGGATTGGCTTTCGTGAATACTCATGCCCAGCGCCTCGCCGACCGGCTGGCCGCGCCAGGCTTTCGGCAAGCCGCGTTCATAGAGCGCATGGCCGGTTTCGTGCAGCACCCCCATCAGGCTGGAGGTAAAATCCGCCTCGTCATAGCGTGTGGTGATGCGCACGTCATCGGGCGTGCCGCCACAAAACGGATGCAGGCTGATGTCGAGCCGACCGTGATCGAAATCGAAGCCGAGCGCCTCCATGAACTGGATGCCGAGCGCCTTTTGCGTGGCTTCGGGAAACGGCCCTTCGGGGAGGATCGGGGCAGGTCGGGAAGCCTGAGCGTCGAGCACGGAGCCTAAAAAATCCGGCAGAAATTCTTCCAGGGTATCAAACACCGGGTCGATGTCGGCGGCCCGCCCGTCAGGCTCATAATCGTCGAGCAGGGCATCGTACAGGGATAAGTCCTGTGCTTCCGCCTTCGCCTGCGCCGCTTGACGGGTCAGGCCCAGGACTTCTGTCAGTGACGGCGCCACGGCGGCGAAGTCGGCCTCGGCCCGCGCCGTCCGCCAGATGGTCTCGCACACCGAGCAGGCCTTGGATAATGCCACCACAAGGTCTTCGGATAGCGCCGTGGCCTTGATCCATCGGCGTTTCATTTCACGCAGGTTGGCCGGCTGCCAGTCGTCCATGCCGGCCTCTCCGGCGTCGTTAAAAAGGTCGGCCATCTCGGGCGCGGTCATCAACCCGTGCTGCACGGCTTTCAGTTCCGCCAGTTGTTCGGCCCGCGCCTCGGCCCCGCCGCGCGGCATAATCGCCGACATGTCCCAGTGCAACACAGCCTCCGCCTCGCCCAGCGCCGACAGGCGTTTGAAGCGTTTTTCCAGTTGTTCGTAAGGTGTCATCGCCGCCCCGGGTTTGGTTTAATAAAAGGTTTCCCACATATAGGCGTTGGCCTTGGGTTCGGCAATCGCGGTCAAGCGTTTTTTGGATTGGGGAATATCTTCGAGGGATGTTGCCCTGGTGGTATTATGAGGCTGGGGCTTCTTCCACAATCGTGGGAGCCGGTTTGGGAGTCTTTGTGCGGCGATCCTCACCCGGGAAGGACCCGGTATGGCGGCGGCGGTCGGGGCCAAAATAGTCTTTGATACGAACAAACCTGCGCGGGTGTTCGATCACCGCGTCGAGGCGCTTGAACAGGGTTTCCGCCGAAAGCGGCTTGATGATGAATTCGTTGACCCCGGCGTCTCGCGCGGTTTCGATGCGCGGAAGTTCGGAATGCGCCGTCAGCATGATGATCGGCATGTACATGTCGGGGCTGTCCTTTTCGTGGCGAATTCGCCTGACAAGTTCCAGCCCGTCGGTTTCCTCCATCTCCCAATCGACGATCAACATGTCCGGAGGCGACAGAAGAAGGGCGTTCCAGGCCAATTCTACGCTTTTGGCTTCGGTCACGCGGCGACAGCCCAGCACGCCCAGGATGCGGCGCAGCAACTGGCGGCTGAAGGACTGGTCATCGACGATTAAAATTCGGATTTTGCTGAGGTAGGGATGTTCCATGGATTTTTTTGCCGTTTTCTTTTGACTCTCAAGGCCTTCATGCCTTCTTCCCCCGAAAAGAATAGAAAGCATGGAACGGCGTCTCAACTATGGCAATAGCCATATATAAAAAGGGGCTGACCCAGATAACTATCTCAAATATCGTTTAACCCATTGTCTTATCAGTGATAATTGAACTGACAGGTCACTGTTGTTAAATCGCCACTCACATTCCTTCAAATATAAGCCGAATTGAGCCTTTGGAACACCGTT
>JABMOG010000305.1 GCA_013204265.1 Rhodospirillales bacterium | reverse complement strand
CCAGATCGCCGTCGTCGATGGCCTTGGCGATAGGGTCCGCCAGCGGCCCGGAATTGCCGATGCAACTGGTGCACCCGATGGCGGCGATGGCGAAGCCGAGTGTGTCCAAATCGCCCTGCAGGCCGGCTTTTTTCAGGTAATCGGCGACCACCTGGCTGCCCGGCGCCAGCGACGTTTTTACCCACGGTTTGGATTTCAGGCCCAGCGCCACGGCGTTGCGCGCCAGCAATCCGGCGGCGACCAGCACCGACGGGTTCGACGTGTTGGTACACGACGTGATCGCGGCGAGGACCACGTCGCCGTCCGCCAGCGAATAATCGGCGCCGTCCACGTCCATGCGCCGGGGGGTATCCACCCCGCCCATGTCTTTCAGCGCCTCAGCGAAAGCCGGCGCGGCCCCGGTCAGGTCGATCCTGTCCTGTGGCCGCTTCGGCCCGGCGATGGCCGGCACCACGCTGGCCATGTCCAATTCGATGGTGTCAGAGAAATCGGGGTCCGGGGTGGAATCGTCCCGCCACAACCCCTGGACCTTGGCATAGGCCTCGACCAGTTCGATAGTGGCCTTGTCCCGGCCGGTCAGGTCCAGATAGCGGAGGGTATCGGAATCAATCGGGAAAAAGCCGCAGGTCGCGCCGTATTCGGGCGCCATGTTGGCCAATGTCGCCTGATCGGGCAGCGACAACTCGCCAAGACCAGGCCCGAAAAATTCGACGAATTTACCGACCACGCCCTTTTCGCGCAGCATCTGCACCACCCGCAGGACCAGATCGGTGGCCATGGCGCCTTCCGGCAATTTACCGGTCAGCTTGAAGCCGACAACTTCCGGGATCAGCATGGTTACCGGCTGGCCCAGCATGGCGGCTTCGGCCTCGATTCCGCCAACGCCCCACCCGAGAACCGACAGGCCATTGACCATTGTCGTGTGGCTGTCGGTGCCGACCAGGGTGTCGGGCATGGCGATGGTGCGACCGTCTTCTTCTTCCGTCCAAACGGTCTTGGCCAGAAATTCCAGGTTGACCTGATGGCAGATGCCAGTTCCCGGTGGCACCACGGTGAAATTGGTAAACGCGCCCTGGCCCCATTTCAGGAATTCATAACGCTCGCCATTGCGCTCGAACTCGCGCTGGATGTTCTTGCCCATGGCATCCGGGGTGCCTGCGAAATCGATGGTCACCGAATGGTCGATAACCAGATTACACGTACTGAGCGGGTTGATCCGGTCGGGATCGCCGCCCATGTCGGACATTGCCTGGCGCATCGCCGCCAAATCAACAACCGATGGCACACCGGTAAAGTCCTGCATCAGCACGCGCGCCGGGCGAAAGGCGATTTCGTGGTTTGAGGACCGCTTGTCCAGCCACCCGGCCAGCGCCTTGGCGTCATCAACAGTGACGGTGCGGCCATCTTCATAGCGCAGCAGGTTTTCCAGCAGAACCTTCAACGAATACGGCAACCGCGACACATCACCGAGGCCAGCTTCCTGTGCGGCCTCCAGGCTGAAATAATCGTAGTCCTTACCACCGACCGTCAGGGTGCGGCGAACTTTCAGGGTGTCTTGGCCGGTGACTGGCAAGGTGTCTCTCCTCAAGAATTTTGGGGCCGGTTTGAAACCATGAAACACCATGGTTCATCCGATTTGTCCATATTTTGGGCCTTTCACGGCCTTTGACAAGCCCCACTTGGCTTTTCCCCGTCGTCTTTGAATCCGCACGCTTGGAATTTAGGCAAAGAACGCCGGGACTTAGTCTTTTTCCAGCACGATTTTCACAGCATCAACCACGTCGTCCAGACTCAAGGGTTTGGCCAGAACCAAAGACGCGCCGATTTTTTTGGCCGCGGCCAAGGCCATTGCAGGATTTAGGTTCTTGTAGCCCGCCGACATGGCAATAATGGGAATATCGGCATTCAGTTCGCGCATTCTGGTTATGCCGTCGATTCCGCCCATGCCCTCCATGAAGATATCGGTAACCACGACGCCGAAATTAAATGTCTGGAAATCCTTGAGCCCATCCTCGGCATTCTCCGCGATCATCGTCACATACCCGGCGTGCTTCAGGGTAACGGCAATGAGGTCCGCCACCAGCCCATCGTCTTCGATAATCAATATTTTCTCGTTACGGGCCAAAAAACAGTCTCGTTTGAAGTTTGTCACTATGAAGGGATATATGATGACCGACGCATTCCCGCAACGACTTATGAACAAACACGTTGGCGTGAAGATCTGTAAATTGGCCTTTTCGGCTTGAAGGCGAGGGCGGGTTGTGGCTCAGTATGGCGACAGACGCGGGGGATTCCGGCGCACGGTTAAAAAATCGGCGGCGGGCTGCGTTCAAGATCAAAAACGAATAACAAAACCGTCCGTGGGAGTACATATGTCCGGCGATACGCCGAATTCAGGAACCCTTGATACTTTTCCCAAGCTGCTGGTTGAAAACGTGCGCGTGCGCGGCGACAAACCGGCCAGCCGCGAAAAGGATTTTGGTATCTGGCTGTCGTGGACTTGGAGCCAAGTCGCCGACGAAACCCGGGCTTTGGCCTGCGGTCTGGCGGCGTTGGGTGTTAAGGCCGGCGACAAGGTCGCCATCTGCGGCGACAACCGCCCGCACCTGTACTGGTCGATGACGGCGGTGCAAACCCTGGGCGCCGTTCCGGTGCCGGTCTATCAGGATTCCGTACCCGACGAGATGCAATATATTTATGAGCACGCGGAAGCCCGGTTCGCCATCGTCGAAAACCAGGAGCAAATCGACAAGCTGCTGGAAATCCGGGAGCGCACGCCGAAGCTGGAACACATCGTTTACAAGTTTCCACGCGGCATGCGCCATTACGACCAGCCGTTCCTCAGCCTGATGGCCGACGTCCAGGAACGGGGGCGTGCGTTCGACGCGGAAAACCCAAATTTCTACGAGGACTCTGTCGCCCGGACCGCAGGTTCCGATACAGCCATCATGCTCTATACGTCGGGCACCACCGGGCGGCCCAAGGGTGTGATGCTGAGTTTCGACAACCTGATTATTACCGGCCGCAATGGCGCCATCCGCGAAGGGTTAGGCGAAGACGAAGACATGCTGGCCTACCTGCCGATGGCGTGGATCGGCGACAACATCTTTTCCGTCGCCCAGTCTTTTGTCACCGGGTTCTGTGTCAGTTGCCCGGAAAGTTCCGATACGGTGCTCGAAGACCTGCGCGAAATCGGCCCGTCCTATTTCTTCGCGCCCCCGCGCATTTATGAAAGCCTGCTGACGACGGTGATGATCCGTATCGAGGACGCGGCCAAAATCAAGCAGTACATGTTTCATTACTTTATGGCCGTGGCCAGGCGTGTCGGCATGGATATCCTGGAAGCAAAGCCGGTTAGTTTTGCCGATCGGGCGCGGTACTGGCTTGGCAATATATTGGTCTATGCGCCGCTGAAAAACGTGCTGGGCTTATCCAACGTGCGCGTCGCCTACACGGCGGGGGAAGCCATCGGCCCCGACATTTTCATTTTTTACCGCTCGCTGGGCCTCAACCTGAAACAGATGTACGCCTCGACCGAGGCCAGCGTGTTTATCACCATCCAGCCCGACGGTGATGTCCGGCCTGAGAGCTCGGGCACGGCGGCTATCGACGTCGAGCTTAAGGTCACCGACGACGGCGAGGTTATGTTCCGCAGTCCCGGTGTATTTCAGGCCTATTTCAAAGACGAAGAAGCCACCCGCCAGACCAAGACCGAGGACGGGTGGGTGCACACCGGGGACGCCGGCTACCTGGACGCGGACGACCACCTGCACATCATCGACCGCGCCAAGGACGTCGGCAAGCTCAAGGACGGAACCATGTTCGCGCCTAAGTTCCTGGAGAACAAACTCAAGTTCTTCCCCCACATCAAGGAAGCCGTCACCTTCGGCCACGACCGGGACTACGTAGCATGCTTCATCAACATCGACCTGGAATCGGTCGGCAACTGGGCCGAACGCCGCAACATGGCCTATATGGGGTATACCGATCTGGCCGGACAGGACGCGGTCTATGACTTGGTTAGTGAATGCGTCGCCCAGGTCAACCGTGACTTGAGCGCCGACGAAAAACTGCATGGCTCGCAAATCAAACGATTTTTGATCCTGCACAAGGAACTCGACGCCGACGACGGGGAACTGACCCGCACCCGCAAGGTTCGGCGCGCACCGGTTGCGGAAAAATACGCCGAACTCATTGCTGCGCTGTATTCCGGCGCCGACCGCTGCGCCGTTCAGGCCGAGGTCACCTTCGAGGACGGGCGCACGGATATTATCAACGCCGACCTGAAAATTCAGGAAGTCGAGCGAGCCCCCGGCCCCCGGGCCGAGGCGGCGGAATAGGCACTATGGCAGCACCCAGAAACATCGGCGACGTACTGCTCGACGTGGATGGCATCAGCATTTCCTTTGGCGGGGTCAAGGCGCTGGACGGCGTTAGCTTCGATGTGCGCGAACATGAAATTCTCGCCATCATCGGCCCCAACGGGGCCGGTAAAAGTTCGATGCTGAACTGTATCAACGGCTTTTATCACCCCCAGGAAGGCACCATCACCTTCAAGGGTCAGGCGCGCAAACAAATGCGGCCCCACGAGGCCGCCGCACAGGGCATCGCCCGGACGTTTCAGAACATAGCCCTGTTCAAAGGCATGTCGACGCTCGACAACATCATGACCGGGCGTAACCTGAAAATGAAAAAAAACTTCCTCTGGCAGGCGCTGTATTTCGGCCCCGCCCTGAAGGAAGAGCTGGAACACCGCGCCAAGGTCGAGGAAATTATCGATTTTCTGGAAATCGAAGCGATCCGCAAAACCCCCGTCGGCACGCTGCCATACGGCTTACAAAAACGGGTCGAGTTGGGCCGGGCGCTGGCCGCCGAACCGGACCTGCTGCTGCTGGATGAACCCATGGCCGGAATGAACCATGAAGAAAAAGAAGATATGTGCCGTTACATCCTCGACGTTAACGACGAGTTCGGCACGACCATCGTGCTGATTGAGCACGACATGAGCGTGGTCATGGATATTTCCGACCGGGTCGTGGTGCTGGATTACGGCAAGAAGCTGGCCGATGGCACGCCCGACGTGGTGCGCGCCAACCAGAGCGTCATCGACGCCTATCTCGGGATCAGCCACGAATGAAATCGCTACAGGAGACGCCCGCACCATGGAATTCCTGAACGCCGTTTTTGTTCTGCCCTTCCTCGATATTGCCGACAGCCCGGTGTTCTTTGCCGAGGTGGTGATCGGCGGCTTGATGTCCGGCGTCATGTATTCGCTGGTGGCGCTCGGGTTTGTGCTGATTTTCAAGGCGTCCGGCGTCTTCAACTACGCGCAAGGCGCGATGGTGCTGTTTGCGGCCCTGACGCTGGTCGGGCTGATGGAACGGGGCGCGCCGCTGTGGCTGGGGCTGTTGGTGACGCTGGGTGTGATGATCGCGCTGGCTTTTGCGATTGAACGCTACATGCTGCGCAAACTGGTCAACCAGGAAGGCATTATCCTGTTCATGGCGACCATCGGGCTGAATTTCATCCTCGAAGGGGTCGGCCAGATCGCCTTCGGTTCCGACGTCAAACGGCTCGACGTCGGACTGCCCGACAGATCCTTCGAATGGAAGGGCATCCTGCTCAACACCTTCGACCTGTCGGCCTCCTTCATCGGCGCCGCCATGGTGATGGCGCTGACGCTGTTTTTCCAGTTCACGCCGACAGGCCGTGCGCTGCGCGCCGTCGCCGACGACCACCAGGCTGCGCTTTCCGTCGGCATTCCGCTGAAAACCATCTGGGTCATCGTGTGGTCGGTGGCCGGTATCGTGGCCCTGGTCGCCGGCATCATGTGGGGGGCCAAGGCGGGGGTTCAGTTCTCGCTCGTGTTGATCGCGCTCAAAGCCCTGCCGGTACTGATCTTGGGCGGATTTACCTCGGTTCCCGGCGCCATCGTCGGCGGGCTAATCATCGGCGTCGGTGAAAAGGTCGCCGAAGTGTATTGGGGCCCTGCCTTCGGCGGCGCCATCGAGAACTGGTTCGCCTATATGCTGGCGCTGGCGTTCCTGATGTTCCGCCCACAGGGCCTGTTCGGCGAAAAAATTATCGAGAGGGTATAGGGTATGTTCTACCGCGAAGCCGGACAGTTCAAAACCAGTTACGATAAGGATCAGTCGGTCTTTCCCATCGCCCAGGACCGCTGGTTCATCGCCGCCCTGATCATCGGCGCCTATGTCGTGGTGCCCATGGTCGCCGACGAATACTGGTTGCAGGCGGTGATCATCCCGTTCCTGATCCTGGCGCTGGCCGCCATCGGGCTCAACATCCTGACCGGATACGCCGGGCAGGTCAGCCTGGGCACCGGCGCCTTCATGGCGGTCGGGGCGTATGCCTGTTACAAGCTGACGACAAACATTCCCGACCTCAACATCATCGTAGCCTTCCTGATATCCGGATTTATGGCCGCTGCCGTCGGTATTGTTTTCGGCATCCCCAGCCTTCGCATCAAGGGGTTTTACCTCGCCGTCGCGACCCTGGCGGCGCAGTTCTTCGTGCTGTGGCTGTTCAACAAGGTGGGGTGGTTTTACAACGACAACCCGTCGGGCACGATCACCGCGCCACCACGCGAAATATTCGATGTCCTGATCACCGGCCCCCGGGCAACGGCGGAGGCGCGCTACTTCGTCTCGCTGACCTTCCTGGTGGTCGGCGCCGTTGTCGCCAAAAACCTGGTGCGCGGACGCCTGGGGCGGTCGTGGATGGCGATCCGCGACATGGACATCGCCGCCGAAATCATCGGTATCCGGCCGCTGCCGACGAAGTTGATGGCCTTCGCCATTTCGTCCTTTTACTGCGGCGTCGCCGGCGCGTTGTATATCTTCGTGTGGCTCGGCAGCGCCGAGACCGAGGCGTTCGACCTGTTGCAGGTCTCGTTTCCGGTGTTGTTCATGATCATCATCGGTGGACTGGGCAGCATCATGGGGTCGATCATGGGCGCCGCGTTCATCACCGTGATGCCGATTTTCCTGACCAATTTCCCGCCGATGATCGGCATCCACATAGCAACCGACCTGCAAAAGCATCTCGAAGAGATCATCTTCGGCACCATGATCGTCTATTTCCTGATCGTCGAGCCGCACGGGCTCGCCCGTTTGTGGCAAATCACCAAGGAAAAACTGAGGCAATGGCCGTTCCCGTATTAACCTCGGGAAATACAAATAAAGCCCATTGGCCAGTGGTTTATCAACGTGTTAGTGTCATTTTAACAAAATACTCAAGAAGCCGAATAACGGCCTGCATTTAACCTAAGGGAGACTAAAAATGAAGTTCCGCTCACTGTTACTGGGCGCTCTGGGAGCCGTCATTGGCATCACCGGGGTTGCCGTTTCCAAGCCAGCTGTTGCTGCCGAACAATTCATCCCCATGCTGGTGTACCGCACCGGCCCCTATGCGCCGTCCGGCATTCCGGTGGCCAACGGGTTCAGGGATTATTACACGCTGGTCAACAAACGTGACGGCGGCATCAATGGCGTCAAAATCACCTTCGAAGAGTGCGAAACCAAATACAACACCAAGCAAGGCGTTGAATGTTACGAAAAGCTCAAGAACAAGGGCCCGACGGGCGCCTCGCTGGTCAATCCCTATTCCACGGGTATCACCTATCAGTTGATCCCTAAATCGGCAGTGGACGGGGTTCCCATCCTGTCCATGGGGTATGGCCGCACGTCGGCTGCTGATGGCCGCGTATTCAAATGGGTCTTCAACTTTCCGGCGACGTACTGGAGCCAGGCATCGGCCTTTGTGAAGTATGTCGGTCGTCAGGAAGGCGGCATGGACAAGCTGAAGGGCAAAAAAATCGTCCACCTCTATCACAACTCGGCCTACGGCAAGGAAGCCAACCCGACGCTTGAAATCCTGGCCAAAAAATACGGCTTCAAACTGACCCTGATGGCCGTCGATCATCCCGGTCAGGAACAGAAAGCCCAATGGCTGCAGATCCGCCGTAAGAACCCGCACTGGATATTCATGTCCGGCTGGGGCGTCATGAACCAGGTGGCGATTAAAGAAGCCGCCAACATCAACTACCCGATGGATCACTTCGTCGGCAACTGGTGGGCTGGCTCCGACGCCGACGTGATCCCCGCCGGCGATGGCGCCAAGGGCTACAAGTCTGCGACCTTCCACGGCGCAGGCGCAGGCTGGGATGTGCACAAGGCTATCGTCAAGCACATCTATGGCGGCGACGAGGCCAAAGCCAAGGAAAACAAAATGGGCGAAGTGCTGTACAACCGCGGCATGGTCAACGCCATGTTCGGGGTCGAAGCCATCCGCACGGCGATGAAAAAGTACGGCAACAAGTCGATGACCGGCGCACAAGTCCGCTGGGGCCTGGAAAACCTCAACGTCAACGAGGCACGGTTGGAGGCACTTGGCATGAAGGGCTTCACCCAACCGGTGAAGATATCCTGCAAGGACCATGAATCCGGTGGTCCGGTGATGTTCCAACAGTGGGACGGCTCCAAATGGTCGTTCTCATCCATCTGGATAGCACCGATGCGCGACATCGTGCGTCCGATGATCGAAAAGGACGCCGCCAACTTCGCCAAGGAGAACAAGATCACTCCTCGTAAATGCTAATGACGAACGCTGAGACCACTATTGAGGGGGAGGCCGGCGCCGATTTGGGCGCCGCCCTGCTCACCGTCAACAACATCGAGGTCATATACGACCATGTGATCCTGGTGTTGAAGGGGGTGTCGTTATCGGTTCCCGAGGGGGGCATCGTCGCCCTTCTCGGGGCCAACGGCGCCGGCAAGACGACCACACTAAAGGCCATTTCCAACCTGTTGCACGCCGAGCGCGGCGAAGTCACCAAGGGGTCCATCGAATACATGGGCGGCAGGGTTGATAAGCTCAGCCCTAACGAGTTGGTGCGGCGCGGCGTTATCCAGGTCATGGAAGGCCGCCATTGTTTCGAGCACCTGTCGGTCGAGGACAACCTGATGACCGGGGCCTATACCCGGGGTGACGGGCGGGCCAACGTCGCCTTATCGCTGGAAAAGGTGTATCATTATTTTCCGCGGCTGAAAGAACGCCGCACCGCCCAGGCCGGATACACCTCCGGCGGCGAACAGCAGATGACGGCTCTGGGCCGGGCGCTGATGGCCGATCCCAAGATGATCCTGCTCGACGAGCCGTCCATGGGACTGGCCCCGCAGCTGGTCGAGGAAATTTTCGAGATCGTGCGCGACCTCAACCAAAAAGAAGGGGTCAGTTTCCTGTTGGCCGAACAGAACACCATGATCGCCCTGAGATTTGCCGATTACGGCTATATTTTGGAGAACGGCCGCGTCGTCATGGACGGCGATGCCGAAAACCTGCGCGAGAACGAAGACGTCAAGGAATTCTACTTGGGCCTTAGCTCCGGCGGGCGGCGTAGTTTCCGTGACGTCAAACATTACCGCCGCCGCAAGCGCTGGCTATAGGCCGGGGCCTGCCCACCATGCTGGATTCCGAATATTACGACGAACTGGAAATTCAGGACCCGGACGAACGCGAAATCCTGCTGTTTGAATCCCTGGCCCGGCACTTGGGCTCGGCGCGCGAAGACTCCCCCTATTTCCAGGACCTGCTGAAAGACATAAATCCAAACGACATCAAGACCCGCGCCGATCTCGCCACCTTGCCGATCACGGCCAAGTCGGATTTGAGCGACCTGCAAAAAACAACGCCGCCGCTGGCCGGCATGACCAACATGGCGCCGGCCAATTTTCTGCGCATTTTCCAGTCCCCCGGCCCGACCTATGAACCCGAAGCCAAGGGCAAGGATTGGTGGCGTATGGGCCGTGCGCTGTTCGCCGCCGGGGTGCGGCCGGGCGACATCGTCCACAACACATTTTCCTATCACATGACGCCTGCGGGCATGATGATCGAATCCGGCGCCCAGGCCATCGGCTGCACGGTGGTTCCCGCCGGCACCGGACAGACCGAGCAACAGGTCCAGGCCATCGCACACATCCGTCCCAACACCTATACGGGCACGCCGTCGTTCCTGAAAATCCTGCTCGACAAAGCCCGCGAGACCGGCGCCGATATCAGTTGCCTGACCAAGGCCTTGGTCTCGGGCGAGGCTCTGCCCGCTGCCCTGCGCCAAGAATTTCAGGGCGCCGGTATCCGGTGTTTCCAAGCCTATGCCAGCGCCGATCTGGGCCTGATCGCCTATGAATCAAAACCCCAGGACGGCCTCATCGTCGATGAACGCCTGATCGTCGAAATCATTCGCCCCGGCACCTCCGGCCCGGTGCCGGAGGGCGAAATCGGCGAAGTCGTCGTCACCACCCTGAACCGGGATTATCCGCTGATCCGTTTCGCCACTGGCGACCTGTCATCGGTAATGGCCGGCACCAGCCCGTGCGGGCGCACCGCCATGCGGCTAACCGGCTGGAAAGGCCGCGCCGACCAGTCGACCAAGGTTCGTGGCATGTTCGTGACACCGAAGCAGATCGGCGAAGTCGTCCGGCGCCACCCCGAAATCGCCAAGGCGCGGCTTGTGGTAGACATGGCAGACGGCGCAGATCAAATGACGCTTTTGTGCGAGGTCGCTGGCGCACACAACGATCTGGCCCCGGCCATCTCAGAAACACTGAAACACCTCAGCAACCTCAAGGGTGAAGCCGTTGTCGTCGAGCCCGGCCACCTGCCCAACGACGGATTGGTTATTGAGGACAAGCGGACGCCGGGTTAGGCCGTTTCCAGACGATAAGGGCTAACTATTTTCGCAGGGCAAATTCGACCAGCGGATTGATCCACGAGGGCACGGGCTTGTAAAAAAGTTTATGTCCACCACCGACGGTAAGAATCTTGTTCTCGAAAGTCTCCACGCCCGCCAGGTTCATCGCCGCGTCACAGGGGCCGACGGTGTAATCGTCTTTTTCCCACATGGACAGAAAAACACCCTTCATTTTGCTTGCGCGACCGGCCAAAAATTTCTGGTAATTGTTGTAAGATGTATGCCCTTTTTTGACACCGCATGAAGCAAGAATTGCATAGCGGACCTTCGGCTTTCTTAGGATGGTGGAAACCCGCATGGAAATTTTCCCGCCCCGGGAGTGACCGGAAATCAAAATATTACCGGCGGGAACACCTGCATTGAGCAAACGGCGAGCCTGTTTGGCCACCTTTTTTACAGACTTCCCCATTGGAACCGCTTCGCGGACCTCTCCGATAACGACAAACCCTTTAGCTTCCAAGGCTTCAAGTATGTCGTAATATTTATTATCGTCGCTGGGGCCTTTGTTTTCGATTCCGGCGCCATGCAAATAAAAGGCGTAATTTTTGGAAGGATCGATTTCTTCCGGAAACCCACGATCCTGATGAGACCCTGCCTTGGCTAGCTCGGGCATCATCAAAAACGGTAATGACGCGATTGTACTCACGGCAAGACAAAAGGTAATTCTTTTTAACATCCCCCCTCCAGAATTTTGTCAAAACATAAGGCAAGCCGCCGCCGGACTCGGCAACCGGAGTCCTCACAGGCTGGCTACTGGGTCTTTTTCATAGCCCTTTTCGCGGCCTTGCTACACCCTTTTTCATCGCCCTCGCCCAGCAATTTCTTGGCCTCCAGAACGTCGTCCATAATAAGGTCGTATTTTTTTTTGCGCGCTTCGAAGGCACTCATATTTGCTTCAACATTCAGGATAAGGTCCGCGCATTTGCCACCGCCACCACCGCCGCCTTTCTTTAGAGCCGCTTTTAATTGTTTGTTGGCTTTTTTAATGAAATTGCCGCACTTCTTTTTCTTCTCCTTGTTGCTCTGAAATTTTTTCGCCTTGGCGATAAGGTCGGCAATTTTTTCGCGCTTGGGATTGGCCTCCGGAACTTTTTCCAGCTTGGCCTCAGCGGCTTCGATTTTTGCGTGACAATTCGCCGAGGCCGGATCAGGCGTAAAACCGATGATAAAAAAAGCTGCAAGAAAAACCGAAATGGTCAAAAAACGCATTTTCAAACCCCCTGTTATAGTCGAATTCCAAAAAATCCCCCGAAACCGGATAAAGCATAATAGGAATCAAAAAAACCTGTCAAATTAATTCATAAAAACAAGGTATAGCCGGTTGATTGGCACCGTATGCAGGGAGTCCCCTTGCCGGAAACAACAGCCCGGCGACCTTGAGGCCAGGATCGGGCACGAAAACGCCATCCGGCTCTACAAGCTCGGTTCAGGGCGGTGAACCGCGCGCCCTGAAATTTCCCTGCCATGAGCATAATCTCGCCACATTCATCGGCTTAAATGTAAACCATAGACCACCTAGTCTATGACCCAGAGAAGGCCCCCCCTTTCTCTGGTCCCCCGTATCGGCTCTCCTGTAGCCGAGACCTGAAACGGTCGGACTTTCGAGTCCGGCCGTTTTATTTTGCCTGTTTCAACGTGTTGACCGCCGCCAACTCGACGCAGGTACAAAAAATTTCCATGGCGCTCTGAATGTCGCCGACCGACGGCATGGTCGGGGCGAGGCGGATGTTGCGGTCGTTCGGGTCATTGCCGTAGGGAAACGTAGAGCCCGGCGGCACCAGCTTGACCCCGGCCTCAAAGGACAGGCGAATGACCTCCGCCGCGCACCCGTCCAGAACATCGACGCTGACGAAATAGCCGCCTTCGGGTTTGGTCCAGGTGGCAATGCCCTTGCCCGCCAGGCGGCGTTCGAGAATTGCGTCCACCGCCGCGAACTTCGGCCCGATGATCGCCGCCTGTTTGTCCATGTGGGCGCGGATGCCGTCCATGTCGCCGAAAAAGCGGACATGGCGTAGCTGGTTGATCTTGTCCGGCCCGATGGTGGCGGCGAATTGCTTGCCCAGCGCATCTTTGATGTTGGTTGCTGAGCCCGCCATCATTGCAATCCCGGACCCGGCCATGGTCATTTTCGAGGTTGAGCCGAACATCAACACCCGGTCGGGGTTACCCGCATCCTTACACGCCTGGAGCAGGTTTTTGACCGTCGCCGGGCCGCCACCGAGATGATGGGCGGCATAGGCATTGTCCCAGATCACCCGGAAATCCGCCGCCGCCACCGGCATGGCGGCGAGGCGGTCAACCACGGCGTCGGAATAAGTGACGCCGGTGGGGTTGGAATATTTCGGCACGCACCAAATACCCTTGATCGAAGGATCGCCCAAAACCGCCGCCTCGACCGCATCCATGTCGGGGCCATCATCGCCCAGATCAACGGTAATCATCTCGATACCGAGGCGCTCGCAAATGGTGAAATGGCGATCATAGCCGGGCACCGGGCAGAGGAACTTTATCGGCGCCTGGTCCTTCCACGGCGCGTCACCGCCCGGCATGCCGAACAGGACACCGGCGGCCAGGGTATCGTACATCATCGGCAGGCTGCCGTTTTCGCCGACGATGATTTCGCCGGGCGTTACTTCCATATATTCGGCGAACAGACGCTTGGCCTCAGGAATCCCGTCGAGAATGCCGTAATTGCGGTAATCCGTGCCGTCCTCGCCGTGGCAATCGTCTTCCGTCACCATCGACAACAGCCCATTGCTGAGGTCCAGTTGCTCGGGCGACGGCTTGCCACGGGTCATATCGATGCTCAGGTTTCGCCCGCGCAAGCCGTCATAGGCCTGGGCCAGCTCACCGGCCAGCTTTGATAGTTCCGCGGCGGTTTTGGTTGTCAAATCCATCGGTCATCCTTCTTATAAGCTTGGATTTTCTATATGAACGGAGCAGACCCTTTTGTAAACATCTGCCGCCGTTCTTCTTTTTTCCGCCGAATTGAGATACCTTTCGCCCTCCTTGCCCTACAGGAATATCCCGGAGTTCCCTTGATCCCTTTCACCGGCACCGATCTGGTCTGTTTTCGCGGCGGGCGCACAGTATTCTCCGGACTCGACTTCACCGTCAGTCCGGGCGAGGCGCTGATGCTGCGCGGTGCCAACGGGTCGGGTAAATCCAGCCTATTGCGCCTGATGGCGGGGCTGAGCCAGCCATTGCAGGGGACCATCGCCTGGGGTGGTGAGCCCGTTGGCAACGACCCGGAAGCCCACAACGCCCGGCTTCATTACATCGGCCACGCCGACCCGGTTAAGCCGGTGTTGACGGTGACCGAGAACCTGCGGTTCTGGTCTTCCCTGCGCGCCGACTTTGGTGACGGTGGGGATGCTATCACTTCGGCTTTGAACAAACTCGGCATCAATCATCTCGCCGAGGTGCCGGGGCGGTTCCTGTCGGCGGGACAAAAACGCCGCGTCAATCTGGCTCGCATCCTCGCGGCCCCGGCGGTGTTGTGGTTGTTGGACGAGCCGCAGACGGCGCTCGACCGGTTCGCAGTTGAAAATTTGAACGACGCGATTTCTGAGCACCGTGCCGGCGGTGGTATGGTGGTGATATCGTCCCACGGCGAAGACACTTTGGCCGGCGCCCGGAAAATCGATCTCGGCCAGTTCCGCGAAACCTTCCAGGCGGCCGCGTCATGAGCCGGTTTTTGTCGATCGTGCGGCGCGACCTGCATCTGGCCTTTCGCCAGGGCATGGACAGCATGATGGTGGTGGCGTTTTTCGTTATCGCCGTGGTGCTGTTTCCGTTCGGGATTGGGCCGCAACCCAATACCCTGGCCCGTATCGCGCCGGGCGTCATTTGGGTGGCCGCGCTGTTGGCGTCCATGTTATCGCTGGAACGGCTGTTTCAGGCCGATTATGAGGACGGGTCGCTGGAATTGCTGGCGTTGCAGCAGGTCGCGCTGGAAATCACGGTGATGGCCAAAGTCACCGTCCACTGGTTGACCACCGGGCTGCCCCTGATTATTGCGACGCCGCTGCTGGCGGTGTTGATGAACCTGCCCGAAGAAGGCTTCCGGCCCTTCCTGATCGCCCTGTTGCTGGGCACCCCGACGTTGAGTTTGATCGGCGCCATCGGGGCAGCGCTGATTTTAGGATCCCGGCGCGGCGGCATACTGCTTTCGCTGCTGGTCCTGCCGCTATATATTCCGGTGCTGATTTTCGGGGTTAGCGCGGTCGATGCCGTTATCGGCGGATTCCCTGCTACGCCGCAGTTACTGGTTCTCTCGGGGCTTCTGGTGGGGGCGTTGGCGTTGTGCCCGTGGGCCGGTGCGGCGGCGGTACGCCAAGGGATTGAATGAGGAATAGAATAGAAACACAAGGTCTTCATAAAATTGACACAGATCAATGAGACACAGACCACCAAGCCGCTAGACTAGGAAATTCATGTTTCACCGTTTTGCAAATCCCGCCCGCTTTTTACGCTTCGCCACCGTCGTCCAGCCCTGGATCGCCGGGGTCACGGTGATTTTGTTTAGCCTTGGGCTGTATCTCGGCCTGTTGGCGTCACCGGCGGATTACCAACAGGGTGAAACGGTGCGCATGATGTACGTGCATGTACCGGCGGCCTGGATGGCGTTGTTTTGTTACATAGGGCTGGCCATTTCCTGTGCCGTGGCGCTGATCTGGAAACACCCGCTGGCCGATCTGGCAGCCAAGGCGACGGCGCCGATTGGCGCCAGTTTCACGTTCCTCGCCCTGATCACAGGGTCGTTGTGGGGCAAACCCATGTGGGGAACATGGTGGGTTTGGGACGCACGATTGACCTCGATGCTGGTGCTGTTTTTCCTCTATCTCGGGTACATGGCGCTGAACAACGCCTTCGACGATCCGGGGCGCGGCGCCAAGGCGTCGTCGATCCTGGCCCTGGTCGGTGTCGTCAATGTGCCGATCATCAAGATTTCCGTCGACTGGTGGAACACCCTGCATCAGCCCGCTTCGCTGCTGCGGGCCGGAGGATCGGCGCTGGCCCCGGTCTTCCT
>JABMOG010000304.1 GCA_013204265.1 Rhodospirillales bacterium | reverse complement strand
GCTAGCCCATGCCGGTGCTGTCGATGAAGAGGCATTATCGCGGTTGCTGGACCATCCGTTTTTTTCCGAACCGTATCCGAAATCGCTCGACCGGAACGAATTTGAGGCCAATGCCGTGCAGCATTTATCGATCGCCGATGGGGCGGCGACGTTGACGGCGTTTACGGCCGGCGCCGTTGAAAAGGCGGCACACCTGTTCCCGTCCCTGCCCAACCGTTGGCTGGTGACGGGCGGCGGGCGGCACAATCCGGCGCTGATGGCAGCGCTGCGCGCTCAGTTGTTGCAGCCGGTGGAGCCGGTGGAAATTGTCGGTTGGCAGGGCGATGCGCTTGAGGCGCAGGCCTTCGGGTTTTTGGCGGCGCGCTCGCTTAAAGGCCTGCCTTTGAGCCTGCCGTCAACCACCGGGGTGAGCAAGCCCATGCCTGGCGGAACCCTGCACCGCCCGAACTGATTTGGACTTTTCCAATGGTTTTTTACTTGCTGGTTACCAGCCTAGAAAAGTCTTCAAGCTCTTTCGGATTGAGGTCCGAAATGGCCCAATACATGAAATCTTTATGGGGCTTTCCAACGATATTGTACCCATTGCGGCTCCACTGGACCAATTTCTCCGGCGTTTTTCCGGTTTTCGGCAAAACAAACAGGTTGATGCGGTGTTTTCGGCGAAGATAAACCAAGGCCGCGACATTTCTTTCCTGAAGATAATCGACCCGGCCCCCCAACAAAGGGAACCCGTCTTCATTTAAGTCTATAGCGCCGGGGGCATAATCAATTTTCCCCGCAAACCAGGGGCCGACCGTATGGGTATCGCTAGAGGCCACCTGGGTTAACCGCCTATCCATAAGAGAGCGAACATGGGCGGTAACAATCTCCTGGGCCGCTAAGTCTGGGGCTTGCGAATACTGGGTGGCGCCATAAATGAGTATCGCGCCCACGGATGCCGCCATCGCGTGGCTGAGCGCGGGCTTAACCCATTTACCCCAAAAAGGGTGGTGTGCGGGCAAGTTGGCGGCACCGCCAATCCGCTCTCTGACATCGCCCTCCAGGGTTTCCGCATGGACATGGCGGGGCGTTCGTTTCAACGTTTCCCGCAGTTCACTGATTTGCCGAAGTTCGTGTTGGCAATCGGGGCACCCATCAAGATGGAGCTTTACCGCGCTTTCGTCCTTGTCAGAGAGTTCCTGGTCTACGAGGGGGTCCATGAGGTTCAGCACTTCATCACAGTTCATTTCGCTGGCCTCCAATTATTTCTGGGCGAAGCAGTTCGCGCAATTTTCTGCGGGCGCGGGAAATACGCGACATCACCGTACCGATGGGAATTTCCGTAATTTTGGCGATCTGCTGGTAGGTCAAATCTTCAAACTCCCTTAGAATGATGATTTCGCGATATTCGACAGGTAGTTGACTGATTGCCCCGTAAACGAGGGCCTGCTCTTGTTTCAAGGACAAGGTCGCGTCAGGTAAGGGTTCTTTGTCATGCAAAAAGGGTAATATCCGGGACGCTTCCGCCCCATCCAATGCAGCATCGAGACTGACAATCTTTCCCTTGTCGGCCTTCCTTCCAAGAAAAGTCAGGCACGTGTTGCGAACAATTTTTAACAGCCATGCGTTCGGGTATTCACCTTCAAATTGGTCGAAAGCCTTATATGCCTTCAAATAGGCATCCTGGACGACATCTTCGGCGTCCTGGGGATGGCGCAGCAACCAAACCGCAAGGTTGTAGGCCGCCCCAAGGTGCGGAAGCATCACGCGCTCAAATTCTGCACGGGACCGTTTTTTGGACACGCATGCTCCTTTTCATCCATGACTATAGACTCCCAGGCGCGGGGTTTATTCCCCATGGAAGTAATTTTTTTGAACGAAAGGGAATAAAGCGGCGCATCCCGAGTCAATGAAAGCGGCAATCATGCCATTCATACTCATTCGTGGAGGCACTTGATAAAATGTTAAAAGGAAAAAACCTGATATTAGCACTGGCATTGGCAGGCTTTGGTTTTGCTGCTGTCGGAACAACGTCGGCAATGGCCTATTCTTGTGGGGCGGAATATGAAGCCGCAGAAAAACTTATCTCTGAAGCCAAATCCATGGTGAAGGCAGATACCGACTCGCGTATTTTGGCGATGATCACTGAGGCTGAGGGAATCGCCGACGCCGGGATTATCAGCCACAAAAAAGCCAACCAACCTCATACCGGTGATAATGGAAAATTTATGCACGGCGATTCTGTGCGCAAGGGAAGGTGGGCGCGGTCGCTCGCCAATCAGGCGATCTTTCTGATGAACGGGGAAACCCGCTAAAAGCCTTTCGGAACGTTTTTAAGTCCCGAATCCTTGCCCTCAGCCGAAGCCGGTAGCGGCTGGGGGCCCAGCTTTTGGTTTTTAAGCCACTTTCGTCGCCAGCATTCCATCTAAGTAGTCGGTGACGTTGTCGTCCAGCTTCTTAATATGATTTTGGAAGAAATGATCGGCGCCTGAAATGGTCCGGTAATCAATTTTGATGTTCTTCTGGTTTTGAAGTTTCTGGGCAAGCTTGTCCACGGACGCCTGGGGGACGACTTCGTCTTTGTCGCCGTGTATGATCATCCCCGATGCGGGGCAGGGCGCCAGGAACGAAAAATCATGCTGGCTGGCGGGCGGGGCGACGGCGATGAAGCCGTTGATTTCAGGCCTGCGCATCATC
>JABMOG010000303.1 GCA_013204265.1 Rhodospirillales bacterium | reverse complement strand
CTACCAACTGAGCTAAGCGCCCTTAGGATTTGTCCGCCGAGCATGGCGGCAAGCCGGGAACATAGGAAGGGGCACCCGGTCGGTCAATGTCTTTTTAAAATGGCAATATCCGGTATTTTTCGCCTTAGTCTCCCAGACCCTGGCGATCGGCCAGGCGGTCACGAACCGCTTTTGAAACGAAGTGCTCAACATCACCGCCGAGTTTCCCGATTTCCTTAACAAAGCGGCTGGAAATGAATTGGTGGCGGTCCGATGCCATCAGAAACACCGTTTCCACACGTTTGTTGAGGCGCGCATTCATAGCCGCCATCTGAAATTCGTACTCAAAATCGGAAACCGCACGCAGACCGCGGATAATGACCTTGGCGTTCTGCTCCTCGACGAAGTCCACCAACAAATTTCCGAATGGTACGATGGTTATGCGCTTGGACGTCTCGGGATCCAGGGCGGCGACTTCGTTTTTCACCATGTCCAGGCGTTCATCAAGGCTGAACAGCGGATCCTTGCCCGCGTTTACCGCAACCCCGACTATCAAGGTGTCTACGACCTGGGCAGCGCGGAAAATGATATCCGTGTGGCCGTTGGTGACGGGATCGAAAGTCCCCGGGTAGACACCGTTTCTGGTTCGGCTCATGGCATTTCCTCTCCGCCCTCGTCTTCGGCGATATCGGGATTGTCATCTTCGGGCACCGCCTCGGCGCTGTATTTTTCGCCGTCCTCGCCTACTTCTTCGTCGTCCTCGTCGTCCATATCGCGCAGCCTGGACACCGAGACGACCTGCTCCCCCTCGCCGGTGTTGAAGATGGTCACGCCACGCGACGAACGGCCGACGATGCTGACCTTATCGATGGGGCAACGGATAATCTGGCCGCTGTCGGCGACCATCACGATCTGGTCGGTATCGACGACCGTAAACGCGGCGATGACGCTGGTTTTGTCCTTGCCGCGCGAGACATCAATATTGGCAATGCCCTGGCCGCCGCGCCCGGCGATCCGGTATTCATAGGCGGAGGTGCGCTTACCCAACCCGTCAACCACAATAGTCAGCAGGAATTCCTCATCCGCCGCCATTTGCACAAAATTTTCCTGTTGCAGCTTCGCCGCCAATTCCTCATCGCGGGCCTTGTCGTCGGGGCGGTCCGTGTAATCCCCGCCGGCCAGGCGCCGCGATGCATTGACGGCTTGTAGATACTCGTCGCGTTCCTCGGTCTCGACCTTGACGTGACGCAGGGCCGACAGGGCGATGACCTCGTCGCCCTCGGCCAGCCGAATGCCGCGCACCCCGGTCGAGGTACGCCCGGAAAATACCCGCACATCGGTGACCGGAAAGCGAATGCACTTGCCGCCGCGGGCCGACAACAAGATATCGTCGTCCTCGGTGCAGGTGCGCACCCGGATCAACTTGTCGCCCTCGTCCAGCTTCATGGCGATTTTGCCGTTGGCCTTCACATTGGTGAAATCCGACAGAGAATTGCGCCGCACCCCGCCCGACGCCGTCGCGAACATGACAAACAGGCCCCTCCAGGCTTCTTCGTCTTCCGGCAATGGCATCATGGTGGTGATGGTTTCGCCCTCGCTCAGCGGCAGCACGTTAATCAGCGCCTTGCCACGGGCCTGCGGCGTGCCTAACGGCAATTTGTAAGCCTTGAGTTTGTAGACAATGCCGTTCGAGGAAAAGAACAACACCGGGGTGTGGGTATTAACCACGAACACCTGGGTGACGAAATCCTCTTCGTGGGTGTTCATGCCGGTGCGCCCCTTGCCGCCACGGCGCTGGGCGCGGTAGGTGCTGAGCGGCACCCGTTTAACATACCCGGTGTTGGTCACGGTGACGACCATATCATCGCGCTGGATCAGGTCCTCAATATCGTGCTCAAATTCCGAATCGTCGATGAAAGTGCGCCGCTCGTCGGCGAACTTCTCCCGGATTTCCAGCAATTCGTGGCGCAGCATGGCATACAGCTTTTCGCGCGACCCAAGAAGTTCCAAGTGCACGGTGATCTCGTCGCCCAGTACCTTTAGATCATCGCCGATTTTATCGCGTTCCAGGCCGGTCAGGCGGTGCAGCCTGAGTTCCAGAATGGCCCTGGCCTGGGCTTCACTCAGGGTATACGTGCCTTTGATGACCCCGTGACCGGGTTCATCGAGCAATTTTATCATCGCCTCGACATCGGATGCCGGCCATGCCTTGCGCATCAGGCCTTCGCGCGCTTCGGTCGGGTCCTTGGCTTTACGGATCAAGGCAATGATCTCGTCGATATTGGCCACCGCGACTGCCAAACCGGCCAGCACATGGGCCTTATCCCGCGCCTTGCCCAGTTCGAAGATGGTACGTCGGCGGATGACCACTTCGCGGAACTCGATAAAGGCGACGATAATCTCTTTCAGGTTCAATAACTGCGGCCGACCGTTGACGATTGCCAGCATGTTGACGCCGAAGCTGGTCTGCAGGGGCGTGAAGCGGAACAATTGCGCCAGCACCACTTCGGGTTCGGCATCGCGCTTCAACTCGACGACCACGCGCACCCCGTTGCGATCGGATTCATCGCGCAGGTCGGAAATACCCTCGATTCTCTTGTCGCGCACGCAATCGGCCATGTTTTCGACCATGCGCGCCTTGTTCACCTGATAGGGCACCTCGTGCACGATAATCGCCTGACGGCCCTTGCGGACTTCTTCGAAGGACGTCTTGCCGCGCATAATCACCGAGCCGCGGCCGGTGTGGAAGGCTTTATGAATGCCGGTGCGCCCCATGATCAGCCCGCCGGTGGGAAAATCGGGTCCCGGTACGTGGTCGTCGATCAACTGCTGGATGGAAATTTCGGGATCGTCCATATAGGCGCAGCACGCATCGATAACCTCGCCCAGGTTATGCGGCGGAATGTTGGTCGCCATGCCGACGGCGATACCACCGGCGCCGTTGACCAGCAGATTCGGAAATCCGGCCGGCAATACGGTTGGCTCGGACACCGTTTCGTCATAGTTGGGCCGGAAATCGACGGTTTCCTTGTCGATGTCGTCCAACAACGCATGGGCGGACTTGGCCAGGCGGGCCTCGGTATAGCGCATCGCCGCCGCCCGGTCGCCGTCCATGGAACCGAAGTTGCCCTGTCCGTCGACCAGCGTCAGGCGGAGCGAAAAGACCTGCGCCATACGGACCATGGCGTCATAAATGGCCT
>JABMOG010000302.1 GCA_013204265.1 Rhodospirillales bacterium | reverse complement strand
CCGGTGTGGATTGTTCGGACCACGAGGTCAACATCAAGATTTTAATCGATTCCGTGGTCGCCCAGGGCCGCTTGTCCGGGCCTAAGCGCAACAAACTGCTGGCGTCGATGACCAAAGAGGTCGGTCTGCTGGTGCTGCGCCATAATTACCTGCAGACCCAGGCGATATCGATGATCGAGAGCAAAGGCAGCGAGGCCTTGGACAACCAAATCAGGTTGATGCGGATGCTGGAACGCAGCGGGCGTTTGGACCGGGCGGTCGAATTTCTGCCCGATGACGAAACTCTGGGTGAGCGCGAAGCGGCGAAGCAGGGCCTGACCCGTCCGGAAATCGCCATCGTCATGTCGTATTCCAAAATCTGGTTGTATGACGAGTTGTTGGCATCCGACGTGCCGGATGATCCGTGGCTGGAAGAAGATTTGGTCAATTATTTTCCGACTCCGCTCCACAAAACGTACCTCAATGATATTCGAGGCCACCGTCTGCGCCGGGAAATCATCGCCACCCGTATTACCAATTCCATGATTAACCGTGTCGGCGGCACGTTTGTTAGCGAATACATGGAAAAGACCGGCAAGAGCGCCGCCGAAATCACCCGCGCCTTTACCATCGCGCGCGAGGTATTCAAGCTGCGCGGATTATGGGGGGCAATCGAGAAACTGGACAACCGGGTCCCGGCCAAGGTTCAGGCCGCGATGACGCTCGACATTAATCATCTGATCGAATGGGTGACCTTGTGGTTCTTGCGTAACGGCAAGCCGGGGCTCGACATCGGTGCCCACGTCCGGGAATTCCGCGACGGCGTTAGCGCCCTGTCCGATGGGCTAGCCCACTCCCTTCCGGTCCAGTATATGAAGGACGTGAAAAAACGCGCCCAACCCTATATCGACCAAGGCGCGCCCGAAGGTTTGGCGTTGCGGATTGCCAATCTGGTCAATCTGTATTCCGCCAGTGACATCGTGGGTCTGGCCAACCGGCGCAAGCTTGCCGTCGGAAATGTCGCGAAAATATATTTCGGTATCGGCACGTATTTCCATCTGGGCCGGCTACGCGCCGCAGCCGAGACAATGGCAGCCGGCGGTCATTGGCAGAAATTGGCTGTTGCAGCCCTGACCGAAGAAATTTACGGCCATCAACTTGCGTTGGCCAATCTGGTTATCGGGCCAAAGGGGGCGCGCAATCCCGATACGGCGGTTGCGCGCTGGCTGGACAATAACCAGGCCAGGGTGAGCCCCACCGAACAGCTTTTGTCTGAATTGTGGGGAACGGACATAAACGATCTCAGCATGATCGCCGTCGCCAGCCGCTCATTGGGTACGATGACTGCCGGCGGTTCTTAAAATTATGACCGGGCGGTGACCCCAGTGACGCCGCCACCCCGGTTGGGCGGGTTCAGTTGGTGCCTGTACGACTGGGCCAACTCGGCGTTTCCGACCGTGATCACCACGTTCGTTTTTTCCGCCTATTTTACCAAGGCCATCGCAGTCGATGAGATTACCGGCACCAGCCAATGGGGGTGGGCGCTCAGCCTGTCGGGGTTAGCGGTGGCGGTGGCGGCACCTGTGTTGGGGGCGATTGCCGACCATGGCGGGCGGCGAAAACCCTGGATATTCGCCTTTACGATCCTTTGCGCGTTGTTGACGGGATTGCTATGGAACGCCAAACCAGACACGTCATTCGTCCTGCTGGCGCTAATTTTGGTCGGCGGGGCCAACTTCGCCTTTGAGATGGCGACGGTTTTTTATAACGCCATGTTGCCCGACCTGGCGACGCCGGACCGCATCGGCCGCTTGTCGGGCTGGGGCTGGGGATTGGGCTACGGCGGCGGCTTGGCGTGCCTGGGCCTGGCGCTGGTGACGCTGGTCGAGACTGAGACGCCGCCCTTCGGGCTGGCCAAGGAAACTTCCGAGCATTTGCGGGCGATGGGTCCGCTGGTGGCGGCCTGGATGTTGCTGTTTGCCGTGCCGTTTTTTGTGTGGACGCCGGACCGGCCGCGCATCGCCATCCCGCCGGGCCAGGCCGTCCGCCAGGGCTGGTCGGCGCTGGTCGGCACCCTTCGCCGGGTCCGCGAATTCCGTCCTGTCGCCCGCTATCTGATCGCCCGGATGATCTACATCGACGGGCTCAACACCTTGTTCGCCTTTGGCGGTATTTATGCCGCCGGTACTTTTGGTATGGATTTTTCAGAATTGATTATTTTCGGCATTGCCATCAACGTGACCGCCGGGCTGGGCGCGGCCGGGTTCGCCTGGGTCGATGACGGGATCGGGCCGAAACGCACGATCCAGATTGCCGTCACCGGGCTGATCCTCATGGGCGGCGCCTTGCTGGTGGTTGAGGGCAAGACCCTGTTTTGGGTGTTCGCGCTGCCGCTCGGCATTTTCGTCGGCCCGGCGCAGGCCGCCAGCCGGTCGATGATGGCGCACCTGGCCCCAGTTGAGATGCGGACCGAGATGTTCGGCTTGTACGCCCTGTCCGGCAAGGCGACGGCATT
>JABMOG010000301.1 GCA_013204265.1 Rhodospirillales bacterium | reverse complement strand
CAGCACGCCCAGGGTGGCGCCCAGTTCGATGGTATCGACGCCGAGATCGTTGGCGGTTTGGTTGAGCCGCGCCATGTCGTCGGGCTCGCGGATGCCGACGTTGGTGCCCAACAGGCAGATGGTCTCATATTCCATCGGCGACACCAGTTCCTTGCCGTTTTCGTCGACATAGATGTTGGAACACTTGATCAGGCAACCCGGCATGCAGGCATGGGTGGTTTCCCCGCCGCGCGACTTGTTAAGTTCGCGAATATAATCGCCGCCCATTTTGTGGACTTCGTTGGCGGTATCGACCTGTTGGCCGGCGGAAAAATTGTTCACCGGCAGCCCGCCGATATGATTGGTCAGGTCCGAGACCTGCGCCGTGCCGTTACGGCCCATTGCCTGGGCGCCGGGGTCGGCGCTGATTTTCGCGCCGTAATCGCGCACCAGGGTCATTACCTTTTTGCGGTCGACGAAGGTCGGCATTTTGGCCTTGTCGCAAACGATGGCCTTGACCTTTTTCATGCCCCTCACCGCGCCGACGCCGCCCCGCGCCGAAATCCGCACCGGGCGGTTTTCGTTGTCGCTGAACGCGATGCCGGAAATCAGGCCCTGGTATTCGCCGACCGGGCCGCACAGCGCCAAGCTGACCTTGTCGCCGTATTTTTCGTGCAGCAACGCCGCCGCCTCAAAATTTCCCTTGCCCAGATAGGGCGCAGCATCCTCGAAAGTGATTTCATGGTCCTTGGTGATGCGAATGACGGTCCAGTCCTGGCAAGCGCCGTCCAGCGTGAACCCGGCGATTTCCAGTTGGCCCAGAGCGAAAGCAAAGGTTCCGCCGCCGTTGGATTCCTTGATGCCGCCGGTCAGCGGGCTTTTACAACCGACCGAAATGCGGTTGGCGTTGGAAAAATTGGTCCCGGCAAAAGGCCCGGCGGAAAAAATCAGCGGATTCTCCGGCGACAGAGGGTCAACCTCGGCCAGATCCCGTTCCAGCATCGTACGTACGATGAAATTACGCCCGGCGCGAATGACAGCTTCGCCGCTCAGATCCTCGGTTTCGACCGTTTTATCGGCCAAATTGATGTGCAGATATTTACGCATGCCGGATAACCGCTCCCCTGTTGAGTCACTGGCAAAGAGATAATGCTCAATAGGGGGAAAAACAAGTGAAGCGAGAGCCGATTAACGCGCCGGAATGGTCTCCTCGACGGAAAAACCTTCCACCACCGGGGCAGAACTGCGCCGATCAACCCAATAATCGGTAATCCCGCCGCCTGCCCACATGGCAAACATGGCTATCCAGGCGGTCAGCGAGAACACCGAGGTGCCGGTCATCGCCGCGCCGACGGCGCAACCACCAGCCAACATGCCACCAAAACCCATCAGCACCGCGCCGATGATGTAGCGCGGCATGGGGCTTTCCTCGATGCTGAAACACTGCCATTTCAATTCCCGCGCCAACAGGGCGGCAAGGAATGAGCCTGCGAACACGCCGGGCACGAGGCCAGAATCAAACACCAACGGCAGGTGGGACTCGTTGATAAAGCCCATCAGGGTATCGGCGGACGGGCCGATGAAGCTAATGCTTTTGACGGCCACGGGATTGAACGACTGAGACGAGATAACGTACGTCGTCCACCAGCCGGCCGCGATCATCAGGCCGACGCCGGTGGTGCCGACCATTACCCAGCGGCTGACCCCCCGGTGAAGCGCAAGGGATCCGGCAATCAGGAGCAACACCGTGCCGAGGATTATCGGCATACCGTCGGCAATGCCGAGCACGGCAGTAACGTCCCGCGCCGCCTCACCGCTGACGGTCCACAGGCTGGCAAGTCCCTGGCGGATCGGCGACAGGAAGCCGCGCAAGGCGGACTGCGCGACGATGGTCAGGATCAGCCCGGTAACCAGGGCGCGCAGGTTACCGGTCGCCGACAGCACCAATATCCGGCTGGTGCAGCCGCGCGCCAGCACCATACCGGCACCGAACATCAGCCCGCCGATGATGGCCCCGGACAGGCTGCCCTGGCCCGTCAGTTGGCGCGCATTGGAAACATCGAGCAGCCCACCCGAAATCAAACCTTGGGTCCCGGCGACGGCGGCGGCGAAGCCCAACAACCAGACCGCCGTCTTCGGCCCGGCGGCGGCGCGGAAGAACTCGACCGTCGCCGAACGCATACAAAACCGGCTGCGCTGGGCCAACACACCGAAGGCGAGCCCGATGGCAAGTCCGCTAAGCGCCACAACGCCACCTTCGCCGAAGATTTTGACCAGAAATTCGAACGTCATGGATTTTCAAGTTCCTGTCTTCGAAAATTCCGCCGTAGGGCGCCATAAATATGTTGTTAACACTAACAATGCAATGTGGCGGAAACCTTGATCCGAGTTAGGTTTCCGGCCTCCGATTGTATTGCATCTCGATTGATTAACGAATTTACGTTATGGTCGCGGGGCCAGAATGGCATTACACACATAGGAGAATTACTATGTATACGTACACTCACGACGGCGACCATCCTCTGGATGGACCGCATCCGACAGACTGAAGACCAATCGGATAGCGGAAGAGTCTTTACCGCATTGATGGAAAGCCTCGTGCACGGCCCCGCGCAAGCGGGGTTGTGTATATTTGGAAATTGATCCGGAAACCACATGGTAGACATTTACATCGATGCCGATGCCTGTCCGGTCAAGGACGAAACCATCCGCGTCGCCGCCCGGCACGACCTGAAAACGTATCTGGTCTGCGATGGCGGCATCCGCCCAAGCCAGGACCCCCGGGTTGAACTGGTCATCGTCACTCAAGGCCCGGACGCCGCCGACGACTGGATCGCCGAGCACATTCAAAAATTCGACATCTGCGTCACCAACGACATCCCGCTGGCCGCGCGGTGCTTGGAAAAGGATGCCATGGCCCTCAAGTCCAATGGCGAGCCGTTTACGCCCGACAGCATCGGCATGGCGCTGGCCAACCGCGAACTGATGCAGGACCTGCGCGAAAGCGGCGAGATCACCGGTGGGCCAAAACCGTTTAGCAAATCCGACCGCTCGGAATTTCTCAACCGCCTGGAAACCACCGTGCAGGCGGCTAAGCGCCGTTAGGCAACCTGACCACAGGCATGGCCGGATGCCCACGCCCATTGGAAATTGAAACCGCCCAGATGGCCGGTAACATCGACGGTCTCGCCGATAAAATACAGGCCGGGGACCGATTGGGCCTGCATGGTTTTCGACGACAGCGCACGGGTATCGACGCCGCCGACGGTGACCTCCGCCGTGCGATTGCCTTCTGAGCCATTTGGCGTAATCCGCCACCCGTTGATGTGCTCGGCCAGGCGTCTCAGGGTCTTATCAGAGGTCTCCGCCAGGCGGCTGTCGCAGTCCGTCCACTCGACCATTCTTTGCGCCAGTTGCTTAGGCATCAGGCCCGCCAACACTGTGCGAACCTCCTTCTTGGGCGTGTCGGCCCTGGCTTCCTTCAGATGCTGGAACACGTCGATGCCGGGCAGCAAATCAAGGATGATCGCCTCGCCTGGGCGCCAGTACGACGAAATCTGCAAAATCACCGGCCCGCTGAGCCCTCGGTGGGTGAACAACAAGGCCTCTGTGAAACGCACACGGCCGAGTTTTACGGCCACGTCCAGTGAAACCCCCGCCAGCCCATCGAGCTTTGCCAGCATGGCGGCGTCGAACGTCAACGGCACCAGGCCGGGGCGCGGCTCGATTACGCCCAAGCCGAACTGCCGGGCGATGTCATAGCCAAAGCCGCTTGATCCCATTTTTGGGATCGACGGCCCGCCGGTGGCGATGACTAGGGATTGGCACGAAAATGTTCCACGATCCGTTTCAACGCTAAAGCGGTCGCCGGTTTTGGAAATACGTTTGACGCTCATCTGCGTCTGTATTTCGGCCCCCTGCGCCTCCGTCAGCAGCATGTCGATAATCTGCTGGGCGGACGTATCACAGAACAACTGGCCGTGGTCGCGCTCGTGATAGGCAATGGCGTGCGCTTCCACCAGCGCGATAAAGTCGTGCGGGGTGTAACGTTTCAGGGCCGAGACGCAAAAGCGCGGATTGCCGGATAGAAAATCGGCGGGCGAGGCATACAGGTTGGTGAAGTTGGCGCGCCCGCCGCCGGAGATGCGAATTTTTTCACCGACCTTTGCCGCACGCTCAATCACCAGCACCCGGCGCCCGCGTTTGATTGCCTGTGCCGCGCACATCAGCCCCGCCGCGCCGCCGCCGATAATAATGATGTCAAAATCCTGCATCGCTGAGGTATAGACGACAACCTCTGCCGCGCCAATCCTGCCGATTTCACCATCGGCCCGGAACTGATACGTTGCCCCCGCAAACACAAGGAACCACCCCATGGATAGCATAACGCTAATCGGATTTTTTGCAGCGACGCTGACGACGCTGGCCTTTCTGCCCCAGGTCATTCAGGTCTGGCGCACCCGCTCGACCAAGGACATCTCGCTCGGGACCTTCGCCACCCTGTGCGCCGGTATCATTTTGTGGATCACTTACGGCGCCCTGAATAACGACGCCCCGCTGATCATTGGCAATGCCATCACCCTGGTGCTGGCGGGGGTCATCCTGGGCTTCAAGATCCGGTACAAGTGAAGACCAGAAGGTCTGGTTTAGAACCCTTATTCCATCCCCGGAGTTTTTTTTACGCCGAAACACCGGATTGACCACGGTCAATTTATAAAGATTCTATTTCCTTTAGTATTTTCCCTAATGAGCGCCTTACTATTTGGCGCTGGAAAATTTATCCGGATTTTTTTGAAAGAGGGAGATCACAATGTTTGGGCTCATCAAGAAATTGCTTCCTTCGGCTGTTGCGCTGTCGATGGTTGCCGGCGCCATGGTCGTGGCTCCGCTGCCGACTGCAGCAGGTGAAACCGCATCCAGCATTGTCCGGGGCGCAAAGCTCTATGACAAATGGTACAAGGTAGTCGGCCAAAAGGCCCCGAAGGATTCCCATGCGGCTTATCCGAAAGACAAGAAGTACGCCAAGAAACCCGGTTCCAACTGGCGCTGCAAGGAATGCCATGGATGGGACAACCAGGGTAAGGACGGTGCCTATAAATCCGGCAAGCACAACACCGGAATCAAGGGCATTAATGGCATGGCTGGCACTGACACGGCCAAGATTGCCGCCGTCCTCAAGGACAAAACCCACGGCCTGGCCGGCAAATTGAACGATGCCGACTTCCAGGATTTGGCCATGTTCGTCAGTAAAGGCCAGATCGATTTCGGCAAATATATCGACGCCAAAGCCAAAAAGGTGATTGGCGGCGACGCGGCCAAGGGCGCGGCGTATTACAATACCGTATGCGCAAACTGCCACGGCGTAGACGGCAGCAAACCGAAGGATATGGGCAAATCGCTCGGCTCACAAATGGGCAATCCGTGGGAGGTCATGCACAAGATCGTCTTCGGGCAACCCGACGAAAAAATGCCGGCCCTTCGCGAGTTTGGCATGCAGCCGGTGCTCGACATCATGGCGCACATCGACACCCTGCCTAAGAAAAAACTAAAGTAGAGAAAATCCAAGTTACAATGGCTCCCGTCCCAACCCTTGGGGCGGGAGCCTGTTGTGTCGACCATCCGGCACACCTCTTCCGAAAGGAAGTTGTCATGTCCGGACGTTTTCGACATCGGGGGGAAAAGTGATTAAACGGCTATGGAACTGGTTCTGGCGCCCGAACTCGAAATTTGGGTTAGGGGCAATCTTGATTGTCGGCGGTATCGGCGGTGTCATTTTCTGGGGTGGGTTCAACACCTTTATGGAATACACCAACACTCTCGAATTCTGTATTTCGTGTCATGAGATGGAGAGTACCGTCTATCAGGAATACAAAAAATCCGTTCACTACAAAAATGCGTCCGGGGTCCGTGTGATCTGTTCGGACTGTCATGTGCCGAAGGAATGGACGCCAAAGTTGGTGCGCAAAATCAAGGCATCCAACGAATTATTCCACAAAATTCTCGGCACCATCAACACGCGCGAGAAATTTGAAGCCAAGCGTCTGGAACTGGCCGAACACGTTTGGGCGTCCATGAAGGAGACGGATTCCCGCGAATGCCGCAACTGTCATTCCTACGAGGCAATGGACTTCCACAAACAAACGCGTCGCGGTGGGGAAAAGATGGAAAAAGCCTTCAAGAAAGGGGAAACCTGTATCGAGTGTCATAAAGGCGTTGCCCACAAACTCCCCGAGGGATACGACGAAGACTAACCGCCTCACGACAAAGATAGAATATAGGCGACCATGAAGATTTTCATCGTCCACGCCCACCCGGAACCCAAATCGTTCAACACGGCGCTGTGCGACTTGTCTGTCCGCGTTCTGGCAGATTTGGGGCACGATGTCCGGGTGTCGGACCTGTACGACATGCGCTTCAACCCGGTCGCCAGCTCGGCGGATTTCCTGGACCGCGCCGACCCGGACTACCTCGTCTATGCGCTGGAACAGCGCCACGGCTATGAAACCGCAACGCTGGCGCCCGATATTCAGGCCGAGATCGAAAAAGTTCTGTGGTGCGACCTGCTGATCCTGAATTTTCCGCTGTTCTGGTTTTCCACACCGGCGATCCTGAAAGGCTGGATCGACCGGGTGCTGATTTCGGGCCTGACCTATGGCGGCAAGCGGTTCTATGACCGGGGCGGGCTCACCGGCAAAAAAGCCATGGTCACCCTGACCCTCGGCGGCAGGCCGGATATGCTGAGCGACGACGGTGTCCACGGCGCGCTCGAAGACATGCTGCGACCGCTGCTGCGCGGCACCCTCTATTACACCGGCATGAGCGTCCTGCCGCCCTTCGTCGCCTGGCACGTACCTTATATTTCAGACGAGGCCAGGCAGGGGCACCTCAAGGCTTATGAACAACGGCTCGGCCAGCTAAATGATCTCGCCCCCCTGACCTTCCCGTCCCTCGACGAATTCGATGACAATCTCGCCCGGCTCAAAGATTAAAAGCCCTGAGTTCTGACATACACTGATATGTTTTGACACACACCATCACAAAAAATTCGAGTACTTTAAACATCGAACGGCAGTCTCAAATATAGAAACCACATTTATGCTTTCTAAATCATCGCAAATAAATTGGCGGCGCTGGAACAGCGTAGCCTTTTTTCTTGTATTCAGCCTTCTCGGGACCATCGGAGCGGCAGGGTTTTCCGTTGCGCTGGCCGACAGCCATTCCCCCGATGCTAATTTACAAAAACTGTCTAACGTCAGCGCCTATGGAACAACTTAGCGGTATTGCATAAGAGAGGATTT
>JABMOG010000300.1 GCA_013204265.1 Rhodospirillales bacterium | reverse complement strand
GCGCAGGGCCTCCAAGGCGCTGCGCTGGAATTCCGGCAGCTCATCGAGGAACAGCACGCCCAGGTGCGCCAGCGATACTTCGCCGGGCCGGGCCCGGTGGCCGCCGCCGATCAGCGATGGCGTCGAGGCCGAATGGTGCGGGTCGCGAAACGGCCGCTCCGCCGTCAGCCGGCCATCCTGCCATTCCCCGGCGAGGCTGCGGATCATGCTGATTTCGAGAACCTCTGCGGCGTCCAATGGCGGCATCAGGCCCGGCAAGCGCGCCGCCAACATCGACTTTCCGGCCCCCGGCGGGCCGACCATCAACAGGTTATGGCCCCCGGCGGCGGCAACCTCAATCGCGCGTTTGGCGCTTTCCTGGCCCTTGATGTCGGCCATGTCGGGATAGCTGGGGGGCGCGTCGACAATGCGCGCCTCCGGGGCTGCCAATATTTGCGTGCCCTTGAAATGATTAACCAGCGCCAACAGGCTCAGTGGCGCCAGAACTTCGGCGCCCCCGGCCCATGCGGCTTCCGGCCCCTGGGCGCCGGGACAGATCAGCCCCCGGTCGTTTGCGTTTGCGTGCACGGCTGCGGGCAGAACCCCGGCCACGGGGCTAAGTCCGCCGTCGAGCGCCAATTCGCCCAAGGCCGTGTAGCCCGCGATCTCATCGACCGGCAACACCCCCATCTCGGCCAGCAAGCCAAGCGCGATCGGCAGATCGAAGTGCGAGCCTTCTTTGGTTAGGTCGGCGGGGGCAAGGTTGACGGTGATACGCTTCGATGGCAGCGCCAGACCCATGGCATGCAGCGCGCCGCGCACCCGCTCGCGGCTTTCACCGACCGCCTTGTCGGGCAGCCCGACGATAGTGAATGCCGGCAACCCCGACGTGGTCTGCACCTGCACGTCGACGTCGAGAACATTAATGCCCTGAAAGGCAACGGTGTTGACCCTGGCAACCATGGGGCGGAGTGTAGCTGGAACGAAAAGAGAACGCCAGTAAATTAATGGACCCTTGAATTAAAGCCGCGCCTCAATCGCGTCCCAGATTTGCGCTTCCAGGCAGACGTTATCAAACCGGTTTATTTCCTGGAGGCCGGTCGGTGAGGTGACGTTGATTTCGGTCAGGTACCCGCCGATGACGTCGATGCCGACGAAAATCAGGCCGCGTTCCTTCAGGTCCGGCCCGATGATGTCGCAGATTTCTTGCTCGCGCTCGGTCAGGGTGGCGGCCATCGGCTCGGCCCCGGCGTGCATGTTGGCCCTGGCCTCGCCTTCTTCGGGCACCCGGTTGATGGCGCCGGCGGCCTTGCCGTCGATCAGGATGATGCGTTTGTCGCCCTGGCGGACATCGGCCAGATAGGCCTGCGCGATCAGCGGCTCGCGGTAAAATTCGGTAAACATTTCCAGCAGCGCATTGAGGTTCTCGTCCTGCGGCGTGACATGGAACACGCCCGAGCCGCCGTTGCCGTACAGCGGTTTTATAATGATATCTTTGTGTTTGCTGCGAAAGGCCAGGATACGGTCGCGGTCGCAGGAAATTAGCGTCGGCGGCATCAGGTCGGGATAGCGCGCGACGAACAATTTTTCCGGCGCATTGCGAACTTCCGCCGGGTCGTTGACGACCAGGGTGCCGGGGTGGACACGTTCCAGCAGGTGCGTCGTCGTGATGTAGGCCATGTCAAACGGCGGGTCCTGGCGCAGTAAAACCACGTCCATGTCGGCGAGGTCAATGGTTTGCGCATCGCCCAGGGTGAAATGGTCGCTTGCCTTGCGGCGCACTTGCATCGCCTCGGCCTGGGCCTGCACCCGGCCACCTTCAAAGGACAACTGTTCGGGCAGGTAGTGATAGAGGGCATGGCCCCGGTTCTGCGCCTCGAGCGCCAGAACAAAAGTGCTGTCCGCATCGATATTGACGGTGCGAATGTGGTCCATCTGAATGGCGACGTTCAAAGCCATGGGGTTCGTCCTCAATTTCCTAATTTAAACGGGTGCGCAGTTCCTGCAGCAATACCGATGTTTTGTACTGTTTGTCTTCGGTTCCGGTCCGGCGCATGTGTTCCTCAAGCGCCCGGATGGCATCATTGATGTGATCGAGCCGCGCATGCAGCAATCCGGCCTCGCGCCAAAGGTCGGTTTGGTTCGGCGCGAACAGCAACATGGTCTCGATCACCTCTGCGGCGTCGTCGAACCGTCCGCGTTGCAACAGCCGGGCTTTGATATTGCCCTGCAGGCGCAACAGGATGTCGCGGTTCCCCATGTCCCGGTAGTGCTCCGGCGTCAGCTCGACATGGTTGCCGGCGATGGCCTTGAACATGCCGCGCATGGCGGGCGCATCGACCTCGCCGCCGCCGAAGGGGTCGATGATTTTGCACTGGCCCCCGGCCTCAAACCGGACCAGAAACCGGCCGGGGAAATCCAGCCCCGTCGCCTGCCAGCCCTGGGCGCGTGCGGTGGCGATAAAAAGAATACCGATGGCGACGGGCAGGCCGGAGCGATGGTCGATAACCCGCATCAGATTGGCCGCATCGAGGTCGTCGAACACGGCGTCGGAACCGGCGTAGCCGTAGCGCCGAATGATCACCTGGACCAGCGCTTCGATTTGAAAATCCAGATTATCCAGCTCGCCTCCCTGGGCGTACTCGCGCACATCCGATGCCAGTTGTTCGAGATGCCGCCGGTAAGGGTCCAGGGAAACGCCCGGTCGTTCCGTAGCGGCGACAATCAGAGCAGTCGGGGCAAGGTCGATGGCGTCGTCTTCAGCATTGCCGATTTCGATCAGGCGGGCGCGAGTGTTCCGCGGCGCCTTCAAGACGCGCCCCTTTTGATCCGCACGTGGTTGATAATCCGCCTAACGTAACTAATGTTTTTTGCGTGCGCGATGACCCGGTCCAGTTCGGCCTGATTCTGGGCAATGCCGATCAGGTAAATTAATCCGTTGACGGTTTCGACAGAGTAATTGATGGCGAGAATTTTTTCATCAATGGTGATCTTCGAATGCAGCTGTGTGGTGATCCAGGCATCTTTAGCGAAGTCCCTGAGGGTTGCGCTGCCGGTCTGAATTTCATTGAGGACGTCTTTAACGCCTTCGGTTTTCCAGGCCATGCCCACGGTTTGCGCCTGCATGTCTTCGTTGGGCAGCATCCCGGTCAGCAACAATCGCCCCTCATAGACCTCGACCCCGACGCCGGTGACGAAATCTCCGCCGGCGTTCAGCAGGTTGGTGCGCATTCGGGTGGCGGTGGCAATGTCGCGGGCGACGCCCTGGACGCCGCGTTCCTGATAGGCCGCCGTGCCGACGGCGGCGCCACCGCCGACGACGACGGCACACCCGCTTAAAAATACAATCGCCAGGGCGGCAAGCCCTGCAAAGATCAAAAACGGATGGCAAACGATTTTTTGGACGCGCATCATCGGGGTCGGGTTCTCCAGGGCGGGGCTTAAGTTTCCGCGAATCATCATTCTAAAGTCCCGGACGCCAAGCGTCTACAAGATGCACAGGCCAACGGCGCGGGCTGACAAGAATGGCGTCGAACCGCTGGTCCATCAAGGCCAGGGAGGGGTGTGCCTGAACAAACACTTGTGCCGTGCGCGTGATACGGCGTTTTTGTCGCGCGCTGATGGCGTGTGCGGCGGTGGCCGCGTCCCGCCGTGCCTTGACCTCGATGAAAACCAATACATCGCCACGCCGGGCAATGATGTCAATTTCACCGACACGGCTGCGAAACCGGCGAGTAATAATACGGTAGCCCTTGAGCCTTAGGCGCCAGGTCGCGAACAATTCGGCGACATGGCCCAGGCGCCAGGCCTTTTGTTTTGCCGGCTTAGCGGTTGGAGCCATTGGGGACGCTTTTCAGCGCCAGGGCACGGGCATAGATCTGGCGGCGGGGCAACCCGGTGGCGGCGGCGACGATATCGGCGGCATCGCGCACCGAGCAATCTTTCAGTGCATCCGCGAGGCGTTGGTCGAGGTCTCTGTCATCGACGATATGGTCCGAAGGCGGCCCGATGACGATGGTGACCTCTCCCTTGGGCGGGCCTTGGTTGCGGTAATGCTCGGCCAGCGCAGGCAGCGGCCCATGCCGCAGTTCTTCGAACATTTTTGTCAATTCGCGCGCGACTACGGCGGGCCTGGGGCCAAGCACGTCGGCCATGTCGGCCAGGGAGCCGGCCAGGCGGCGGGTCGATTCCAAAACCACCAAGGAGCCTGGGATGTTAATAAGGCTACCCAGCGCCTTTTTGCGGGCGACGGTTTTCGGTGGCAGAAATCCGGCGAAAAAGAACCTGTCGGTCGGCAGGCCGGAGACGACCAGCGCCGCCAGCACCGACGACGCACCGGGAATGGGGACAACGGGAATGTCCTCATCCAGGCAGGCGCGCACCAGCTTGTATCCGGGATCGGAGATCATTGGCGTTCCCGCATCGGACACCAGCGCCACGGTTTGGCCTTGTTTCAGGCGTTTGATCAGTTCCGGGCGCATCTTTTCGGCATTGTGTTCATGGTACGCCACCAAGGGCCGTGATAGTCCATGCAGCGACAGCAATTTTGCCGTTACCCGGGTATCTTCACAGGCAATTGTGTCGGCTTGCTCTATAATGTCGAGCGCACGCAGGGTAATATCCCGGGAATGGCCGATCGGGGTGGCGACGATGGCCAGTCCTTTGAAGGGCTGTTTCGCGGATGGTGCGGACGGCGCCGACCGTTCGCCGGATGAATTAGAGGGGCTTATTGCCGACGATGACCGTTTGTCTTGTGTTGAATTCGCGTTGTTGCGTTGTGACATGGTCATTGGCCGTGATGTTGTTGCTGGGCGCCTGCCAGAGTTCCAAAATACCGGCCTGGTTGCAAGACCAGAGCGCCGCCCCCCAGGCCACCGCGCCGCCGTCCCAGGCGACCCTTGCCGCGCCGCGCCCAGCACCCCGACCCGCGCCCCGGCCTTTTGATCCGGAATCCATTCAGTTCCCGTTCGAGCCCGCGCCTCAACCCGCGCAGGCCAAAGCCGCGCCGACGTTCGTTACGCCCGTCTGGCCGGCCCCCTCGGTTGCCATTCCACCAACCCCCGCGCTGGCGACCCCCGCGCCCGCACCCTTCCCGGAGGACGGCCGGCAATGGCCCTCGTTCACGCCGTATCTGACGCAG
>JABMOG010000299.1 GCA_013204265.1 Rhodospirillales bacterium | reverse complement strand
GGGCGGTGGTATCTTCATCCTCAACATGGTCGGCACTATTTTGTGGGGCAAGGCCAAGACCCCGGCCGCGGCGCCCGCACCGGCACCCGTGCCCGAACCAGCCGTCACCACATACGGCAACGAAGGCACCATGGCGGTGCCCGGAACGTTCACCCTGGCCATGGTATTCCTGGTCGCGTTCGTTCTCTACTACTTCGTGAACTGGAAGTATCTGGCTGGCGTGTGGCCGCTAAGCTGAATGGACGGGACGGTGGTCGGGATACCTCTCCTGTCCCGCACCGCCGTCCTGGTCCGTCCAGTTCAGGGAGCCCGGAGTATTCTATGAAAGCAACTGCAGCCCTTCTTCTGGCGGCCCTGGTGGTGTTGGCCCCGCTCCCGGTCCTGGCGCTGGACAAGGCGCTGGACGAAACACTAGATGAAAAAACAGCGCTTAACCTTAGCCAGGCGGCACTCGGCCGGAACATCGGCGAGGCAACCCTGACCGACAGTTCCGGGCGCACCGTGCGTTTGTCTGATTATCTGGGCAAGCCGCTGGTGCTGAACTTCCTTTACACCAGTTGCGCCCATAGCTGCGGCGTGATGACCACGTTGCTGGCCGACGCCTTTGAAAATGCCCGCGAGGTTCTAGGCAACCAAAGCTTCAACGCCGTCAGCATCGGGTTCGATACGGCCAACGACACGCCCGGCCGGATGCGGTCGTATGCCCGCAAACAGGGCGTCGAGGGCACGCCTGGCTGGCGGTTTCTCAGCGCCGACGCCGCCACCGCAAAGACATTAATGACGGCGGCGGGTTTTTCCTATGCCCCATCGACCAAGGGATTCGACCACCTCGATCAGGTCACGGTCATCAACGGCAAAGGCATTATCGACACTCAGGTCTATGGCGCGACGTTCGAAATCCCTCTGTTGATCGAGCCGTTGAAGGAAATGGTGTTCGGTACGGCCCGGCCGTTCCACAGCTTAGGCGATCTGATCAAGAAGGTCCGCCTGTTCTGCACCCTCTATGACCCCAAGACGGGGCGCTATCAGTTCGATTATTCCCTGTTCATCCAGATCGCTTCGGGGATTTTGGTCATCGGTGGTGTCCTCGTGTTTCTGATCCGGGAAGTGCGAAATTCGCGGCGCCTGAATAACGGCAAGGAACGATCTGCTTAACGGCTTTGCTGACGCCGCCGGATCGCATAATAATAAAAGACCATGCTCACTCTCCTACAGTTACCCTTACGCCGCATTCTTGATTGGTTTGAATGCCTGTTCGACAAACCGTTCGGCCCGGCGTGGAATCCGCTGCGCCAACCGGGGACGTTGGCGTTTTTCTTTTTCTGGGTTTCCGCCGTCACCGGCATTTACGTCTTCATTGTGTTCGACACCTCCATCGCCGGCGCCTATTCCTCGGTCGAGTCGATGACGCAGCAATGGTACCTGGGCGGCGTCATGCGCAGCCTGCACCGCTATGCGTCCGACGCCATGGTGGCGACGGCGGCATTGCATCTGCTGCGCGAATTTTCGCTCGACCGGTATCGCGGCGTTCGCTGGTTTTCCTGGTTTACGGGCGTTCCCGTCCTCTGGCCGTTGTTCCTCTCGGGCATCAGCGGCTACTGGCTGGTGTGGGACCAATTGGCGCAATATGTCGCCATCGGATCGATGGAATGGATCGACTGGCTGGGCATATTCGGCGAACCGGTGGCCAACAATTTTCTCGCCCGCGACAGCCTGGACGATCGTTTTTTCAGCCTGCTGGTCTTTGTCCATATTTTCGGACCACTGTTTTTGTTGTTCATGATGTGGATTCACATCCTGCGCATCAACTCATCAAAGACCAATCCGCCGCGCGGTCTGGCCATTGGCAGCTTCGCCATGCTGGTTGCGTTGTCTCTCGCCTATCCGGCGGTCAGCCACGCCCCCGCCGACCTCGGCATGGTTCCGCCAGTGTTGAACCTGGACTGGTTTTTCATGTTTCTATACCCGGCCTTCGATGCCTGGGGATCGGGTGTGTTGTGGGCCATCGCTTTCGGTGGGTCGTTGGCGATATGCATCCTGCCATGGCTGCCGCCGATGAAGCGGGCCGTTCCCGCCGAGGTTCACCTGGAACAGTGCAACGGTTGTACCCGGTGTTTCGAAGATTGCCCCTACAGCGCCGTCACCATGCGCCCGCGCACCGATGGGCGGCCTTTCGAGAAGGAAGCCGTGGTCAACCCCGATCTGTGTACGTCTTGTGGCATCTGCGTCGGCGCGTGCCCCATGTCGACGCCGTTCCGCCACAGCGGCAATCTGGTCACCGGGATTGATTTCAAGAAACCGTCTTTGGACAGCCTTCAAACCCGCATGAATGAGGCCATCACTCTCGCCCGCCAGGGACAGGCAGCGGAGCATCCCGCCATTCTGGTCATCGGCTGCGCCCACGGCGCTGACCTGGGCCGCGTCGCCGACGGCAATGTCGCGACGCTTACCTTGCCCTGCATCGGTATGTTGCCGCCGTCGTTTCTGGACTTCGCCCTGTCAGGCCAGGGGGTCGACGGTGTGGTATTGACGGGATGCAGTGACGGCGATTGCTACCACCGTTTCGGCATCCAGTGGACCGAAGACCGCATGGCCGGGCTGCGTGACCCTTATCTGAGAAAACGAGTGCCGCGCGGGCGATTGCATGCCTGCTGGGCCGGAAAAACCGGCAGCGACAGGCTGCGAGGCGAGGTCGAGAAATTCGCTACTGAGCTGACCATTATCAATGCTGGGGCGGAGCAAGGCGATGTCTGACTCCATCAACATCTATTATATCATCGGGCCGCTGTTGGTGTTCGGACCACTGTTTTTGTGGATTTTGTACAATTTCGGCGTCCTTGAGCTGTTGAAAATTCCCGAAGACATCCGCCGCCAGAGAACCCTGGATAAAGAAGAGGCCGAACGTTTCCGCCAGGAGCACGCCCGCAAGCGCGGCGCCGGGATATCCGGTGGCTCAAAGGGCGCCAATAAATCGCCGTTCGGGTTGTTCGCCCAAACCGTGACCTACATCTGGTTCGCCGCCATCATTGGATTTTTTGCCTCCTCGCCGCCGTATGCCTTTAACCCCGAGGGCACCGCCCGGCTCAAGCTCAGCCTCAGCCATCCGGGCCAACGCAAGGTCAAATGCCGCCAACGCAGCTCCCAAGAATTGGCCAAATTACCCCCGAACATGCGGGCCCCCAAATCCTGCCCGCGCGAGCGTTGGCCAGTGCATGTGGAAATCGACATTGACGGTAAAACCATCCTGCGCAAAAGCGCAGCCCCGAACGGGCTGTCCCATGACGGCCCATCCATTTTCTACCATGTGCAACCGATGACTTCTGGTGCACACATCCTCGCCCTTCGGCTCAGGGAACGCGGCGGCGACGGTTTTGATTTTAATACAACCCGGCCCGTTACCCTGCGGCCCGGACAGGTGCTGGCCGTCGAATTTCATGCGGCCAAGGGAGGATTCGTGGTCCAATGAAGGACGCAACGAGGAACCAATGATGACGCAACAATCGCCCAGGATTGAATGGAGGCCGGAGTTTGAAACCGGCAATGCGGAAATCGATCACGAACACCGCAGCATTGTTGACCGCCTCAACGATGTCTTTGTCGGTGCCCCAAGCGATGAAACGATTAATCAATTGGGCGAACTCTATGCCTGGATTTCAGCTCACTTCGCGCTCGAAGAAACCATTATGCGATCCCACAACTATGATCAGTTCCAGGATCACAAGGATGACCATGAACGATTGCTGGACGATATTCGCGACATCATGGACGATTGTCAGGCAGGCACTTTCGGCGGCATGGATGACGCCCTGCAACAGCGGCTCGAAGACTGGTTCGTCGGGCATTTCAAGATAAAGGACTCGCGGTTGCACAGGATGCTTCACCCCGATCAGTAGGCGACCGGTGCACAAACGCCAAAAAAATGTATACTGAGAGACAGCTCTCCAAAACAGGACCCCCTGGATGCTACAAGACGAAGACCTATCTATCATTCGACAGATTCCTCTGTTCGAGAACATGTCAGGCGACGCGCTGGTGACGCTGCTTGGGCACTCGTTTCCCAAGGAATACCCCAAGGGCAAGGTGTTGTTCGTTCGCGATGAGCCGGCGGACTGTTTTTACATAGTGCTCGGCGGCTGGGTGAAAATTTACCGGGAAACCCAGGAAGGCGACGAAGCCGTTCTGGGTGTATTCGCGCGCGGGGAATCCCTGGCCGAAGCGGCGGCGTTCCTGGGCATGAATTATCCGGCCAGCGCCCAGGTCGTTGAGGCGGCGCGATTGCTGCCGATCCTCTCCAAACCGTTCCGCAGCCATATCACTGATATGCCGGAAATCGCCATGAACATGCTGGCGTCCATGTCCAAGCGCGCCCACCAGCATGTCGCCGAAATCGAACAGTTAAAGACCCGCTCTGCGACGCTCAGAGTGGTCGATTTTCTGCTCAAACTGTGCACGGTCGAGGAAGGCTCGGCG
>JABMOG010000298.1 GCA_013204265.1 Rhodospirillales bacterium | reverse complement strand
GACCTGATGAACGGCGTGCCCAAGGAACTGATAATATCCGAGCGCCAGGTTGCGGAGAGCCTGGCCGAGCCGGTCGGCGCCATTATCGAGACCGTGAAGGTGGCTTTGGAGCACACCGCGCCGGAATTGGCCGCCGACATTGTCGACAAAGGCATCGTGCTGACCGGCGGCGGCGCCCTTCTTGGAAATATGGATTTTGTGTTGCGCCATGCGACCGGGTTGCCGGTATCGCTGGCCGATGACCCACTCAGCTGTGTCGTGTTGGGCACTGGCCGTGCGCTGGAAGAAATGAAACGACTTAAGAACGTCTTGTCGAGCATGTATTAGGGGAAACGTTGGCCGGGGCGTTAACCTTGCGTCAACCATGACCTGATAAAGAAAAGATGAGGAGTTGGCTTTGTTTTTTATGACGGCTGCGGCTGTCGGCGTTTGGTACTGGGATCTTCGGAGAGCACCCTCGTGAAGCAAAATCCGCGATCCGCGAATCGATTATTTCAGCCCATCGGCGGGGTGACCCATCGCTTTGCCTATATTAGTCTTGTGGTGGCGGCGGCCGGGATGATGGTAGTCGGCAAGATCGATGTTTTGATGATGGACAGTTTCCGCGCCAAGGTGACGGACACCGTCGCCCCGGTTCTGGACGCCCTGTCGCGCCCCGCTGAATCTGTAACCCGCGCCATCGATCAGGTCCGCGATCTGGGCCGCCTGCGGGTGGAGAATACTCGCCTGCGCCAAAACGAGGCCCGCCTGATGCAGTGGCAGTCAGCGGCTCGGAATTTGGAGGCGGAAAACAAAATCCTTCGCGATCTGTTGAATTTCCAACCCGGGCCGGACCCCAGCTTCATCACCGCACGGGTCATTGCCGATACCGGCGGGGCCTTCGCCCACAGCCTGATTCTTAACGCCGGTGCCCGTGACGGCGTACTTAAGGGCCAAGCCGCGATGACGGGGCATGGACTTGTCGGTCGAATAGCCGGAGTCGGAAGTCGCTCGTCCAGAATTCTGCTGATTACCGACCTCAATTCCCGTATTCCCGTTTTGGTCGGGGATAACCCGACCCGCGCCATCCTGGCCGGCAACAATTCCGACCAACCCAAACTGGTGCATCTGCCATCGGGTGAAACCGTAAACGTCGGCGACCGGGTCGTGACGTCCGGACACGGCGGCGCCTTGGCACCGGGCCTGGCGGTGGGCGTGGTTACCCAGGTCAACGAAAACGGCATCAGAGTACAACCCTTCGTTCGTCGCAGCCGATTGGAATATGTCCGGCTGCTGGATTTCGGGCTGGATGGCATTCTCAAGGGGCCACACCTCGAATCCACCCCAAACAGTAAAAAAAGGGGGGGGCGCAGGAGCAAACGATGAGACCCAGTTTGTGGCATCGCATGGACCTGTTGGCGCGCCAGCTCACGCCCTCGATGTTGACCTTGGCTTTGGTGATCATCGGTGTCGTGCCGCTTCGAATTCTCGAATTTTCGACCGTTATGCCCCTGTTGCCGTTGATGGCGGTGTATCACTGGGCAGTTTTTCGGCCGCGTCTGTTGCCGGCCTATGCGGTCTTCTTGATCGGCATCCTGCAGGACATTCTGACCGGTGCGCCGGTCGGCATGAATGCATTTATTTTTCTGTTGGTGTACGGCGCAGTGCTGTTGCAAAAGCGGTTCTTCACGGGCCGGCCCTTCCTCATTCTTTGGCTGGGCTTTGCCCTGATCGTCGCTTGTGCTGCGGCGTTGAACTGGCTGGCCGTTTCCCTTCTTAGCGTAACCATCGTTGAAATCCGTACGGCGGTATTTCAGTACCTGTTAACGTTGGGATTTTTCCCGGCGGTGGCTTGGGTTTTCATGCGCTGGCAACGGGCATTCCTGAGGCTAGACTGACATGAACAGGGATTCCGAACGTCACAACATGTTCAGCCGCCGCGTCGCCATTCTGGTCGGCGGCAAAGCATTATTGCTGTCGGGGTTGGCGGCGCGAATGTATTACCTGCAGGTTGTCGAGGCCGAACGCTACCGGATGCTGGCCGAGGAAAACCGCATCAATTTACGTCTTCTGGCCCCGCCCCGGGGGCACATCATCGACCGCTTCGGGGTCGCCATGGCGGATAACCAGCAGAATTACCGGGTTTTGCTGAACGCCGAGGACGCTACCGATGTGGAGGCTACACTGGACGCTTTAAGCCAAATCATCCCGATCAGTTCTGGCGAGAAGAATCGCATACTGCGTGACGTAAAACGCAACCGACGTTTTGTTCCGGCGACGGTGCGCGAGAATCTCGATTGGAGTCAGGTCGCCAAGATTGAGGTCAATGCGCCCGAACTTCCCGGCATCAATATCGATGTCGGACAAAGCCGGCATTACCCCTTTGGCCCGGAGACGGCGCATGTTCTGGGTTATGTCGCCGCCGTATCGCCCAAGGAGGTGACTGGTGATCCGTTACTGGAACTGCCGGGTTTCCGCATCGGCAAGGCCGGGGTGGAAAAGGTGCATGACCTGCAACTGCGTGGGTCCGGTGGGTCGTCACAGGTCGAAGTTAACGCGTTCGGCCACGTTATCCGCGAACTGTCTCGCCAAGAGGGCCTGCCGGGCGAGGAAGTGGCCCTGACCATCGATCTGGAACTTCAGAAAATGGTCAATCGTCGCTTCGAGTCCCATAGCGGGGCGGCCGTGGTGATGGATATCCATAACGGTGACATTTTGGCCCTTGTGTCGACGCCGGGGTTCGATCCCAACGCCTTCAATCGTGGCCTGAGCCATAAGGAATGGCAGGCGTTGACGAGTGATCCGAAAACGCCGTTGATCAACAAGGCGATCAATGGGCAATTCGCCCCCGGATCCACGTTCAAGATGGTCGTCCTGCTGGCGGCGCTTGAAAAGGGTGTCATCGGGCCGGAAAACAAAATTCTCTGCACGGGCGAAATGGAACTCGGCAACGCGACTTTCCATTGCTGGAAAAAGGACGGCCATGGATGGATGGATTCCTTCAACGCCATGATGCAATCCTGTGACGTTTATTTTTATGAAGTCGCCCTGCGTACCGGCATTGACCGCATCGCGACAATGGCCCGGCGTTTGGGCTTGGGTGCGCCTTTGGGTATTGACCTGCCTGGGGAAAAATCCGGACTGGTGCCGACTCGTGAATGGAAGAAGAAGACCCTGCGTGCGCCTTGGCACAAGGGCGAAACCGTTCTTTCGGGAATTGGTCAGGGCTACCTGTTGGCGACGCCGCTGCAGCTGGCGGTGATGACGGCGCGTCTTGCCAATGGCGGGGTCACCGTTTCCCCCCGCCTGACCCATCCGGCCCCGGTCGCACCCGAGGACGTGTTTGATTCCGCGCCCGGCCCGCAAACCCAGCCCGTGGATGGAGAAAACCTGGGCCTGTTGCCGGCCCATCTGGAACTGGTGCGCAGCGCTATGGAGGCGGTAACCGCAAATCCAAAAGGCACCGCTTTCCGGGCTCGTATTAAGGAACCGGGCCGGGAGATGGCGGGTAAGAGTGGAACCGTACAGGTGCGCCGGATTAGCAAGACGGAGCGCGAACAGGGGGTTCATAAAAACAAGGATTTGCCGTGGCGGGAACGCGACCATGCCATGTTTGTTGCATATGCCCCCGTTCATGCGCCGCGCTACAGCATCTCAGTCGTCGTCGAACACGGCGGCGGCGGCTCGTCGGTTGCAGCCCCCATCGCGCGGGATATACTGGCCGAGGCGCAACGGCGCGATTCGGCCCGCCCCGGGGTTCTACCCAAAGACACCAGGCCCGAGTCTTCTGACCCGGTAAAACAGGTTTTAAAGGATCGGTCCCATCCGCTTGGAGATGGCAGGAAAAATGTCTTAAAGGCATTTTTTGAGCGGAAATCCAGGAGCCGCAAAACATGAATGGCCATGTGCTGGGTGCCCCTGAACTGACCATTCGCCAGAAACTCTGGCAAATTCACTGGTTCTTTGTCCTGATGTTGGTGGTGGTCGCCTCGGTCGGCTTTGCCATGCTGTATTCTGCCGCCGGCGGCGACGTGGACCCCTGGGCCAAGCGTCATGCGCTTCGTTTTGGCGCCGGTATTGTGTTGATGATCACGGTCGCCGTGATCGATACCCGCCTCTGGCTGCGATACGCGTATGCCTTTTATCTTGCCGTTTTGTTGCTGTTGGTGGCTGTCGATGTGGGCGGCGCCATGGGCATGGGGGCGCGGCGTTGGATCAATCTCGGGTTTATCAACCTGCAGCCGTCGGAATTGATGAAAATCGCCATGGTATTGGCGCTGGCGCGCTATTTCCACGGCGGTGGCCTGGAAGACGTTCGCCGTATAACGTTTCTGATTCCCCCGATCCTGATTGTCGTGGTGCCGGCGGCATTCGTTCTGCGCCAACCCGATCTCGGTACCGCACTGATTTTTCTTATTACGGCCGCCGGGCTTTTCTTTATGGCCGGGGTGCGGTTGTGGAAGTTTGCCTTGGTCGGCGTTCTGTCCCTGGCGGCGATGCCGGTTGCCTGGCAGTTCCTGCACTCGTACCAACGAAAACGGGTGCTGACCTTCCTTAACCCGGAAAACGATCCGTTGGGTGCCGGGTACCATATTATCCAGTCGAAAATCGCCTTCGGGTCGGGCGGGTTGTCGGGGCGGGGGTTCATGCAGGGGACCCAGGGGCACTTGAATTTTTTGCCTGAAATGCAAACCGATTTTATTTTTACCATGTTGTCTGAGGAACTGGGCCTAATCGGCGGGCTGTTCCTGTTGGGCCTTTATATTTTGCTGCTGGCTTATGGCATTTCCATCTCGATCCGGTCGCGCTCACACTTCGGGTGTCTGCTCGGCATGGGGGTGACGTCGACTTTTTTCCTGTATGTCTTCATCAACATGGCCATGGTGATGGGGCTGATCCCGGTGGTCGGCGTGCCGTTGCCGTTGATCTCGTACGGCGGGACGGCAATGTTGACGCTGTTGTTCGGATTCGGGTTGTTGATGGGGGTTTGGGTGCACCGTGACGTAACCATCGGCCGTCGCGGCGCCGCCGACGATTAAACTTAAACTGTCGGGCAATCGCGCTTGTCGACAAAGCCGCGTGCGTCTGGTATATCGCAGCCCTTGCCACTTGAGGGCGCTTAGCTCAGTTGGTAGAGCAGCTGACTCTTAATCAGCGG
>JABMOG010000297.1 GCA_013204265.1 Rhodospirillales bacterium | reverse complement strand
CAGGCCCGGCCATTTTTACGACCGCACCATCACACAAAAGTTTTAATGCATATAGAACAGGCCGTTGTCGGCCCGCCCAAAAATCAGGACTCGAGACCCAGATCCTTAAATCGTTTGTTGAATTTTGCCAACTGACCGCCACCATCAAGCAGACGGTGTACACCAGTCCAGGCAGGGTGGGTCTTCGGGTCGACATCCAGTTTCAACACGTCGCCAGGCGCGCCCCACGTGGAACGTGTCTGATAGGTCGTGCCGTCAGTCATCTGGACGGTGATTTCATGGTAGTCGGGGTGGATGTCTTTTTTCATGATACTTCTTCATTCCGGGAAGGCGCACTATATACGTGAAGCTCTCATACGGTTCAAGGGGCTATCCACGTTTTCGGGAATTATTCGGAATCCTTTAAGGCCTTTAAGGTTTTTGCGCCTACAATCAGGACGATCAACATGATCAGTGCGCCGCCAAAATAAGGCCAGTCACGGCCGAGCACGCCGAACAAAAGCCCTGCCCAGGCCGGGCCGGTAAACCGCGCCATGGTGGATGCCGAACGTGTCACTCCCATGATTGCGCCCATTTCATCATCGCCAGCCTGCAGCGATATCAAACTGTTCAAGGCCGGAGAAATGACGGAGAAGCCATATCCGGCAATTGACATGGCGATGACCAGCATCACGATATTGGAACTGAAGCGAATCAACGCTATCCCGATCGCCAGTGCTAATGCGCCTTGGATAATCAACTGTGCCTCGCCGAAGCGCCGAACCAGGCGTCCGATCAGGCCACCCTGGATCAGGGCGCCCAGGAGGCCGACAAAGGCGAACAAATAGCCGTTCTGTTCCGGACCCCAGCCGAACTGACGGGTCGACCACATGGCAAAAGTGGCCTCAAGGCCAGCAAAGACGAACGTCGACATAAAGGTCAATGACAGCAACAGTCCCAGATTAGGCCGCTTCAAAGCTTGGCGAAACATGGATAAGCGCCTTTGCTGCGGGTTTTGGGCCAGCCGCTGGCGAATTTCCACAGACAGGGATTCCTTCAACATGAAGAAGCCCATAATCAGCGCCACCACTGACAAGGCTGCGGCGGCAAACGCCGGGCTTTGAAAATCCGCGTTGATCGGGTCTGAGCCGGCCAGGATACCGCCAATGGCGGGACCGGCGATAAACCCTAAGCCGAAGGCAGCCCCAATCATTCCCATACCCCTGGCACGGTTCTCGCGGGTGGTGATATCGGCGACATAGGCGAAAGCCGCGGAAATGTTTCCGGCCATGGCACCGCCAACCGCGCGGGCCGCGAACAACATCCACAGGCTTTCGGCAAACCCCAACCACACATAGGATGCCGCCGCTCCGGCCAAACTTACCAGCAATACCGGCCTGCGCCCGACGCGGTCACTCAACCGGCCCCAGAGGGGTGCCGCCAGAAACTGCGTGAACGAATAGGTCGCCATCATCAGCCCGACCGTTTCCGGTGAAGCCTGGTAATATTCGGCGTAAAACGGCAACAGCGGAATGATAATGCCGAAACCGATCAGGTCGATAAGAACGATGAGGAAAAGAACCGGCATAAGTTTTTCTGAAAGTCCTGACAACGGGCCGCGCCCTGGGGAAGGGGAGGAAAAGGAGGATTACAGCACCGGACGGGAAAAGGAAATGGATCAGCGCTGCGTAAATTTCAATTCAATTCGGCGGTTACGGCGCTTGGCGATTTCATCGTCCCGGTCTTCCAGCGGCTGGTACTCTCCAAAACCGGCGGCGGCCAAGCGGTTAGGCGCAAGCCCCTGGCTGATGAGGAATTGCACGACCGAAATCGCCCGCGCCGAAGACAATTCCCAATTGGACGGGAATCGCAGGGTCTTGATAGGGTCTTTGTCCGTGTGCCCGTCAACGCGCAGGACCCAGTCTATATCGCTAGGAATTTTTAGGGATATTTCCTGTAGGGTTCGGGCGAGTTGTAGCAGTTGATCTTTTCCGGCATCCCCGATGTCTGCCGCGCCCTTGGAGAACAGAACCTCGGATTGAAATACGAAACGGTCGCCGACAATCCGCACGCCTTTCTGTGCTCCCAGAACATCGCGCAGGCGACCGAAAAATTCAGACCGATACCTGCTCAACTCATGTACCTTATTGGCCAACGCCGCATTAAGCCGTTTGCCCAATGCGGCAATTTGAACGTTCTGCTCCTTGGTGCGTTTTTCGGACACCTCCAGAGCCTGGGAAATTTTTGCCAGCGTTTGGCGAAGAGCTGCCATTTGCTGGTTCAGTAGGGCAACTTTGGCCCGCCCGCTCTCGGAAATTTCCTGTTCAGCCAAAAGTTTTTTGCCAGATTGTTCAAGCTTTCCAGCCATTTCTGCAATTTTAGCCTGAAGTTCGCTGCGCAAGGCGCGAAGCGCCGCGACATCCCGTGTCAGGCTGGAAATCTCATTCAATTGCTGTGAAAGTTTCGATTTATCGGCCTCAATGGCGACCAATGCTGCAGTCAGCTTCTGTTCCGTTTCCAGGGACTGCTGGCGTAGCTTGCCAAGGGTGGTTTTCATATTGTCGCGCAAGGCGACCGAAATCTGCAATTCCTCTGATAACTGAGCGAAGCTCTTTCGAAGGGTATCGGTGTTGCTGCGCTCCAACGACAGTAATTCGGCCAACTCACCGACCCGGTCCTGCAGTTTGGATAACGCCTGGTCGCGCCCCGACAACGCTTGGCCCAGAAAGAACTGCGCCAGAACAAAAATCATTAACAAAAATATGATGACCATCAACAGCGTCGCCAGGGCATCGACAAAGCCGGGCCAGATATTGGTG
>JABMOG010000296.1 GCA_013204265.1 Rhodospirillales bacterium | reverse complement strand
TTAAGATAAAGTGTTGCGTCGATCAGTTGAGACCACCGGATTATGTTGACACTGAAGCAGGATATGCTGCATCACTTAAGCGATTAGGCCTTCTGGGCACTGGGAATTAGAAATGCTTTTAGGGGAGGTTATTGTGAAAAAGTCAGGCTGGTTAATTCAACAAGTAGAGCAAGCAAAAAATCAAGTTGAAAATCTATCGGAATGGAAGCAACAAGCTATTCTACATGAAGTAGAAGCTTCTAGCTCTAGGAAATCTCAGTATAATCAGCATCATGGCTCTAGAATTATTTCAAATACTAGTAAAAATTCCAAAAAAATCGCATAGAAGCTAGATATTTTTCTATAATCAGGTGCCGACCTTGAACGGCGTGACCAACCCACGCAGGGTTTCAATAACGCTTAAACACACGATCTTCCCGGTTGCCGGATTTTCCTCCGTCGGCACATTGGCCATGGTCATCTCGAACGACGCGGTGTCGGCATCGACTTTGATGACATGGGTGTTGCGCGTGACCTCCGGGTCGGCCCAGACTTGATATTGGGTCTTGTCCGGCCCGATACCGGCCAGGGACAACGCCACGGCGACGTTGACGTTGGCCGGGAATTTGGCCGCCGCCTCACTCACCGGTCCTTCGTACAAAAGGATGGCTTCCTGCAAATTTTCCAGGTCGAACCCCTGTTCGATAACAAAAGGCGCTTTCTTTAATCCCGACGGGGGCTTGCGGGTGATCATGGTGACCGAATGGATGGTGCCCAGGGCGGCGGCGCGAACCGCATCGAGGCCCATTATCGCCCCGGTCGGCACGATGATGCGCCCGCCCGTTTGCCGCGCCAGATCGACCAAGTCCATATGTTTGAGCAACGAAGTGACGCTCAACGGCATCAAAATCCGCCCGGCCCGCAGCGTTGCCTCGGCGATATCGAGGAAATGTCCGGGCGGCGCGCACTCGACGACCACATCGCACAGGTCTGCCAACTCGGCCAGTTCGACCACCGGCACCGAATTCTGGAACCCACCTATTCGCTGGCAGGCACGCTCCCGGTTTCCGGCGGACACCGCCGCCAAAACCAGCCCTTCGGGCTTCTCGTCCAACCAACGCGCGACAGGCAGGCCAACGGTGCCCAGCCCGGCAATACCGACGTTAAGCACCTTTTGTTTGGGTTCGCCCATGCAATCTCCCTTATTTATTATTGTCCGGCCGTTTGTCCGGCGGCCTACTTCTTTTGTTTTTTTGACAGCAACGCCGAACACTGACTTTCGATGCGTTGTATTTCCTCAAGGGTCTCAACGATATCGGCCTGTTGCAAGACCAGAGCCGCCTTGCGCTCGCGGATTTTTTCCAGGAAATGCCTGAGCTGGGTTTCCTCCGTCGGATCGACATCGTAGAGGTCGATCAGCTGGCGGATTTCATCGAGGGAAAACCCCAGACGCTTGCCGCGCATGATCAGCCTCAGGCGCACCCGGTCGCGGGGCGCATAAATGCGGCGCTGGCCCTGGCGCATCGGCGACAGCAGCCCCTTGTCCCCATAAAACCGGATGGTCCGGGTGGAAACGTCAAATTCCCGCGCCAGCGCGGCGATGCCATAGGTTTCGCTCATCAGCGGAGATTATCTTACGTTGACGTTAACGTAAAGGAGCCCCTTACGGTGGCTGCCTAAAAAAGGAACAGCGCCGCCAATCCCAGAAAGACGAAAAACCCGACCACATCGGTGATCGTGGTCAGGAGCACGCTCGACGCTACCGCCGGATCGATGCCAATCCGGTTCAGGGCCAGCGGAATGGTCGTACCGGCCACCCCGGCGACGAACATGTTGACGACCATCGCCAACCCAATGACCATGCCCAGCGTCGGGTTGCCGAACCAAACCCAGGCAACGCCGCCGATCAGGCCCGCGAACAGCACCCCGTTGAACACGCCGACCAGGGCTTCCTTGCCGATAACGCGCGCGGCGTTGGTCGGCGTCAGTTCCTTCATCGCCAACGCCCGCACGGCCACGGTCAGGGTTTGCGTTCCGGCGTTGCCACCCATCGAGGCGACAATCGGCATCAGCACCGCCAATGCCACCATCTGTTCTATAGTCGCATCGAACAGCCCGATGACCACGGACGCCAGAACCGCCGTCGCCAGATTTATCAGAAGCCATAAGAAGCGTGCCTTGGTGGTGGCCATGGTGGCGTCGTAGAGATCGTCTTCATTAACACCGCCGAGGCGCATAATGTCTTCTTCATGTTCCTCGTGAATAACATCGACTACGTCGTCGATGGTAATGGCGCCGACCAGACGCCCGGCCCCGTCAACCACCGGCGCCGACACCAGATCGCGTTGCCGGAACACGAAAGCGACCTCTTCCTGGTCCATGCTCACAGGCAGGATTTTCAGGTCTGTTCCCATAATGTCGGTCACGGCTATGGTGCGCCCGGTGCGCAACAGACGGCTCAGCGTGATCGAACCGATAGGCTTGTGCGCCGGGTCAACAACGAACAGATCGTAAAACTGGTCCGGCAAGATGGCCACGCCCTCGCCCTCATTGTCGGCGCTCTGGCGCATGAAATCGATGGTTTGGCCGACGTTCCAGTAGGTCGGAACGGTGACCACCTCGCGCTGCATCAAACGCCCGGCGCTGTCCTCGGGATACGACAGGCCTTCTTCGAGGATGGTCCGGTCGCCGGCGGAGATGGCGCCGAGAATCTGTTGCTGTTCGGTTTCGTCGAGTTTCTCGATGAAATCCAGGGCGTCGTCGGAATCCATTTCCTGCACTGCGGCCGCGACATTTTCCATGCCCATGAGTTCCACGACGTGGTCGCGCACGGTCTCGTCGAGTTCGGACAGGATTTCCGGGTCGAAGTCGTCGCGCAGGAACTCGATCACCCCGGCGCGCCCGTCGGCGCTCAGGCGCTCCAGCAGATCCGCCGAGTCCGATGGATGGAGATCGCCGACGAGCGAGCGCACCCGGCCCGCGTCCCCCGACGTGAGGACATCGAGGAACACCTGCTCGGCCTTCGGCTCAAGGTCGAGCACCGTCTCCTCGGGCGTTTCGATGTTGTCTTTCGCGTCGGTCACGGCAAGAGTCCCTATTACTTTCCCTGTTTCCGGGCTAAAAAAAGAGGCCCGTCGCGGAATGCGGCGGGCCTCGGAATTTGGTGCGGTCGAGAAGACTCGA
>JABMOG010000295.1 GCA_013204265.1 Rhodospirillales bacterium | reverse complement strand
TCCATCTGCAGGGCGGTAATACCCTCATCGGTACCGGCCCCCTTGAAGTCCATGTCGCCCAGGTGATCTTCGTCGCCCAGGATATCGGACAGAACGGCATAGTCATCGCCTTCCTTGATCAGGCCCATGGCAATACCGGCAACCGGCTTGGCCAACGGAACGCCCGCGTCCATCATCGCCAGAGACGCACCGCACACCGACGCCATCGAAGACGAACCGTTGGACTCGGTGATTTCCGAGACCACGCGGATGGTGTAGGGGAAATCGTCTTTCGCCGGAAGCAGCGGATGCAACGCCCGCCACGCCAGTTTGCCGTGGCCGACTTCACGCCGCCCGGTAAACCCGAAACGGCCAGCCTCGCCGACCGAATAGGGCGGGAAGTTGTAGTGCAGCAGGAAATGTTCACGGTAGTCTTCGGCCAGACCGTCGATGATCTGTTCGTCTTGTCCGGTGCCCAGGGTCGCCGTTACCAGGGCTTGGGTTTCGCCGCGGGTGAACAGCACCGAGCCGTGGGTGCGGGGCAGGATGCCGGTTTCGACCGCGATTTGGCGGACGGTCTTGGTGTCGCGGCCATCGATGCGCTGGCCGGTCTTGAGAATGTCCTGGCGCACGATGTCTTTTTCAACACTCTTGAGGATGTCGCCGAGAACGTCTTCAACCAGGGCGGCGTCGACGCTGTCATCAGCCGCCAAGGCGTCTTTGACCTTTGAGCGGGCGGCGCTGAGTTTTTCAACGCGCGGGGTTTTCTCGGTTTCCTTATAAGCAGCGCGGTAGTCGGCTTCGGCCATCGCCTTGACCTTATCGCTAAGCGCCGCTTTGCCTTCGGGTTCGCCCGGAACTGCGCGGGGTTCCTTGGCGCAGGCTTCGGCCAGCTCGATGATCGCGTCGATCACCGGCTGGAACCCCCTGTGGCCGAACATGACGGCGCCCAGCATGATTTCTTCGGACAGTTGGGAGGCTTCGGATTCAACCATCAACACGCCTTCGCGGGTGCCGGCGACAACCAGATTAAGGTCGGTCGAGGGCATTTCATCGAGCTGCGGGTTGAGCACATATTCGCCATTGATATACCCGACACGGGCACCGCCGAGGGGGCCCATGAACGGCAGACCGGAAATGGTCAACGCGGCGGAGGTGCCGATCAGGGCGACGATATCCGGATCATTTTCCAGATCGTGGGTCAGCACCGTGCAGATGACCTGGGTTTCGTTGCTGAAACCCTTGGCGAACAGCGGCCGGATGGGCCGATCGATGAGGCGCGACGTCAGGACTTCTTTTTCCGCCGGACGGGCTTCGCGCTTGAAAAAGCCGCCGGGGATTTTGCCAGCGGCGAAGGCTTTTTCCTGATAGTGAACAGCCAACGGGAAAAAATCGATTCCCGGGCGGGGTTTTGATTCACCAACGACGGTGCACAAAACCTTTGTATCCCCGTATGTCGCCATGACGGCGCCATCGGCCTGGCGGGCGATTTTTCCGGTCTCGAGGACCAGGGTGCGGCCGCCCCATTCAATTTCTTTTTTAAACTCTTTAAACATCTATTTCATTCCTTCCTACGGACAGACAGCTTACACATCCCAGCGGACATCAAGTTCTCTTCATCCAACATTCGTACAGCGGACGTGCCCAATGCACGCCAGCGGGTATTTCAGGTGCCATCCCAATGGGCGGACCCCGTTCCTCTCAAAACACTTTCGGGCAGACACGTCGTTACCGGCGCAGATTGAGACGCTTGATCAGTGTCTCATAACGCTCGACCTTTTTGCGTTTAACATAGTCGAGCAAGCGGCGGCGTTGACCTACCATCATCAGCAGGCCACGGCGTGAGTGAAAATCCTTCTTGTGGGTTTTCAAATGGTCGGTGAGGTTAATAATGCGTTCCGTCAGGATCGCGACCTGCACCTCCGGCGAACCGGTATCGGCTTCTTTAACAGCGTACTCTTTGATGAGTTCCTGTTTCCGTTCTGCGGTAATCGACATCGTATACTCCGACTCTAAAAGTTCATTACGCGGAAGGGGCGAATTTCCCCTCCCATAATTTTAGCCAAAGCCACCAATCTTCCACCGGCCATAGCGCAAACGACGTCGCCCTGACTGATGTTTTTAAAAGGAGATCGGCTGGCCACCGGTAAAACAGGAACGCCCTGTCCTCGGCTTAACATTCGGGCCTCTGGTTCTGTCAGGGCCAATGCCGGGATGTCGTCCAGCACGGTCTCAACAGG
>JABMOG010000294.1 GCA_013204265.1 Rhodospirillales bacterium | reverse complement strand
CTTTGATGCCGATGGCCTCAAATCGGAAGGCCCCGTGCTGGTGGATTTTTGGGCCGAATGGGGCGGTCCGTGCAAACAGATAGCGCCTGCGCTGGAAGAATTAGCCAGCGAAATGGGTGACCGCCTGACCGTCGCCAAGCTCAACATCGACGAAAACCCCTCAAGCCCGTCCAAGTACGGGGTGCGCGGGATTCCGACCCTGATTTTGTTCAAGAACGGCGAAGTGGCGGCAACCAAAGTCGGCGCGCTGCCCAAAAGCAAAATCGCCGATTGGCTTAACGAAGTTCTCTAAGCGGCTTCGCCGAATTTTGAAAAATTTTAAAAACCCCGCTGCCTTAGCGGGGTTTTTTCGTGTCAGACCGCGGCCGTGCGTAATTCGCCGCGCGCCAGAAGGATGACCTGAGCGCCGCTTGAGAGGGCCAGTCCGGCGATCACCGCGGCGACCGCCAGATCGGGCCACCCCGCCCCCGACACCCAGACGCCGCTGGCAGCACCGATCACGGCGACATTGGCGATGGCGTCATTACGGCTGCACAGCCACACCGAGCGCATATTGCTGTCGCCATCCCGGTGGCGGAACAGTAATCCCGCCGAAATCACGTTGGCGACCAGCGCCAACAGCCCGATCGACCCCATGACGGCGAAATCCGGCACCGTGCCACGCATCAGGTGGACAATCGTGGCGCCCGCGACCCAACACCCGAACCCGGTCATCGCCAGGCCCTTGAGCATGGCCGCCCCGGCACGCCAGCGCAGGCTCATACCGATAACGATCAGGGTTATCGCATAGGTCGCCGAATCGCCCAGGAAATCCAGCGCATCAGCCTGCAGGGCCACAGACCGCCCCCAGACACCGGCGATTATTTCGACAGCAAACATGGCGGCGTTAATCACCAGAACAACCCACAAAACCCGCCGGTAGGCGCCGATGGGCGGGGATTTCGGTGTATCATGATCGCAACAGGCACTCATCTCAGGAGCCCTCATGATCGGGTTCTGCAACATGATCCCTCATGTCTTTCAAAACCCTTTGGATATGTTCGTCGGCGGCGGTGTAATAAACCTGTTTCCCGCGGCGCTCGGAGCGAACGAGACGCGCCCCTTTCAGCAACCGCAGATGATGGCTGGTCAAAGAAGAAGAAATCCCGACCCTGTCGGCAATTTCCCCCACATTGCGAGGTTCATCGAGACAACTGGTAACGATCCGCAGACGTGTGGGGTCGCCCAGCAAATGAAAGATTTCGGCGATTTCAACGGTTTGATCTTCGACCATTCCAGCCACACTTGATTAAGCCAATAACAAACAATTGAACATATATTCATGTGTTTGTCAATGAGCCGGAAGCCTCCCCTGTTCCTAGCCTGCGCCGCCTACCAGTCGTTGCGCAGTATACGAAGTTTCAGGAACACCTCTTTCGGGGTCGGCTCATCGCCGAGATCGGGAAAGACCTCGCGCAAGGCGGCGATCACCGATGGGCTGCGCAGCCGGAAGAAGGTATTGATTTCCTTTTCCTGGCCCAGCGTCGTCAGCATCGCTTTTGCGGGGTCTTGATTGCCCACTTCCCCCAGCAACGCCTTGGCGCGTTGATTGTCAGGCTCGCGATCGAGTGTGAATTCAAGGTTATTGGCGATGTAATCATGGCCCGGGTAAATCAGGGTGTCGTCAGCCAGATTGAATAGCTGACTGGCGAAGGTGTCGTACATTTCCGCCGGATGGCCGCCATTGTGGCAATTTCCGACCCCGGCGTTAAACAGGGTGTCGCCGCAAAACAGCGATGGCTGATCGGTCCGCGATAACATGCAAATGTGGCTCATGGTGTGGCCCGGAGTATCGAGACATTCCAGTTCGACCGATTTGCCTACGGAAATGACGTCGCCGGCAGAAAGCCCCCGGTCAATACCTTCGATACTGTTCTTGGCCCCGGCGTGGGCCAGCAGCGTCGCCCCGGTGGCCGCAATCACCGCCCCGTTGCCGCCGGTGTGGTCATGGTGTTCATGGGTGTTGAGAACCTGGGTTATGTCCCAGCCACGATCCTTGGCCAGACCAAGACATTTAACATGATCCAGCGGGTCGATGGCCATAGCCTCGCCGCTGTCCGGGCAGGCAATCAGGTAATTGAAATTTCTATAAGCATTTCCGGTCCAGATTTGTTCGACGATCATGACCGTCTCCTTTTTATTTATTCCGCCTGGGACTCTACCCCGCCGAGGCCGCTTTCGGCCAGCACCTTGCCCGCCAGATACAAAGACCCGGCAATCAAAACACGGGCCGGGCCGACTTCCGATTGCCGGATGGCAGCCAGTGCGCTGGCCACGTCGGTCGCCGGCGTCGCCATCATGCCGATGTCACGGGCGCACGCGGCCAGCTCATCGGCGGACAGCGATGCCGCCTCGCCGGGGATCGGCACCGTGTATAGGGAATCGACGTGATCCTTAAGGGGTTTGAGAAATTCTCCGGGGTCTTTGGAATTGATCATGCCGAAAACCAGATGCAGCGGCATGCGGTCGCGTTCCGACAACCAAAAGGCAATGGCTTCGGCGGCGGCGGCGTTGTGCCCGCCATCCAGCCACAGGGCGAATTCATGGCCCAGCTTGGCGCGCAGTCGCCCGCGGCGGATGCGTTGCAAGCGCCCCGGCCACTCAATTCTCCCGAAGCCTTCGACAATGGCGGCGTCCGGCACAGTGAACCCTTTTAGGTTTTCCAGCGCCACCACGGCTACTCCGGCGTTATGGAACTGGTGCGGGCCGTCCAGGCTGGGTGGGACCAGATGGCGCATGACGCCGGCGCTATTGACAATAAATTCCTCAAGGCTGCGGCGAATAGTCAGTCCATATTCTCAATAACCATCGGCGCGCCGATCTCGGCCGCTCTGTCCATTATGACGTTACCGGCCTCGGGCGACTGTTCGGCCATCACGCAAGTCACGCCGGATTTCAGGATACCGGCCTTCTCAGTTGCGATGGCGGCCAGAGTGCTACCGAGAAACTGTTGGTGGTCGAGGGAGACCGGCGTGATCACCGTCAACGCCGCGTCCCGGATGGCATTGGTGGCGTCCAGTCGTCCGCCGAGACCAGTTTCCAGAAGAACGATATCGGCGGGATTGCGCGAAAAAGCCAGCATGGCCGCGCAGGTGGTGATCTCGAAAAAGGTGATCGGGTCGTTGGCGTTCTCCGCCTCACACTCCTCTAACAAGGCGAGCAATGCCTCGTCTTCGATCAGCTCTCCGGCCAGGCGGATGCGCTCGTTAAACCGCACCAGATGCGGCGAGGTATGGACATGCACCTTGTAATTGGCGGCTTCCAGGGCGGCGCGCATCATCGCGATGACGGACCCTTTGCCATTGGTGCCAGCGACATGCACCACCGGCGGCAGCGCCAGGTGCGGCGCGCCGAGCTTGCCCAGCAGGCGCTGGACCCGGTCGAGCGAAAGATCGATCAGCTTCGGATGCAGCTGCGTCAAACGCTCTAGAACAGGGTCGCAAGGTTGATCCAAAGGAAAGCCCCTCTTTGAAGGCCTATGCGCCCTTGCCCGGCGGATGAATATTGGGCTTCGGCAACGCGGTGGCTGCGGGCGCCGGGTTACGCAACAGCGACAACACCCGAACCAGGGTGCTGCGCAATTCAGTGCGGTGCACGACCATATCGACCATGCCGTGCTCATACAGGTATTCGCTACGCTGGAAACCTTCGGGCAGGGTTTCGCGGATGGTTTGTTCGATCACCCGCGCCCCGGCGAAACCGATAATCGCGCCGGGCTCGGCAATGGCGATATCGCCCAACATGGCGAACGACGCCGACACGCCGCCGGTGGTGGGGTCCGTCAAGACCACGATATACGGCAGACCGGCTTCACGGACCTCTTGCACCGCAATTGTGGTGCGGGCCATTTGCATCAGCGACAGAATGCCTTCCTGCATCCGCGCGCCGCCGGACGACGGCACCACGACCAAGGGCGCCTCCTGTACCACGGCGAGGCGCGCCGCCGCCAACAGGCCTTCGCCGACGGCGATCCCCATAGACCCGCCCATGAACCCAAAATCCAGCGCCGCAACGACGACACTAACGCCGCCCATGGCGCCATGTGCAACCATCAGGGCGTCGTCCTCGCCGTTCTTGTCGCGAGACTCTTTGAGGCGCTCGGTATACTTGCGCCGATCACGGAATTTCAGCGGATCATCAAGGGTCTCGCCGATTTCGATGGTTTTGTACGCGCCCTCGTCGAACAACATGTCTAACCGGCGTTTTGCCGACAGGCGCATGTGATACCCGCAGTGCTGACAGACATGCAGGTTTTTTTCCATGTCCCGATGAAAAATCATCTGCGAGCATTCGGGGCATGTATTCCACAGGTTATCCGGAAGATCCTTACTGCCGCCAACAAGTTTTTGCAGTTTCGGGCGAACGAAATTTTTCAGCCAGTTCATCGGATCACGCTACCATTTTGCCACTTTGGCGGACGCCCGCAGCAAGCTCGGACACCCGGCCCAACACCCCGCCGACCAATCCCGGCCCGGCCACACCATCATCATCCAGATTTCCGGCAATAATATCGACCAACGCCGAGCCGACGACGGCGGCGTCGGCAACCGACGCAATACCCCGAGCCTGATCCGGCGTCTTGATGCCGAAACCGACGCCGATGGGAAGGTCCGTGTGGCGGCGCAACCGCCCGACGGCGGCTTCCACGTCGATGACATCCGCCGACCGGGTGCCGGTAATGCCGGTGATGGATACATAATAAACGAAGCCCGAGGCCCGTTTCATGATCACCGGCAGGCGTTCGTCATCGGACGTCGGTGCGGTCAGGAAGATAAAATCGATGCCGACGTCGCGCGCCGGTATCCACAACTCGTCAACCTCTTCGGGTGGCAGGTCGACGATAATCAAACCATCCACACCGGCGGCCTTGGCGTCGCGGGCAAACGCATCAACCCCATGAATGTAAATTGGATTGAAATACCCCATCAGTACGATCGGGGTGTCGGCGTCTTGTTTCCTGAATTCGGCGACCAGGGCCAGCGTCTTTTTCAAGGTCATCCCATTTTTAAGCGCCCGCAGCGAGGCCGCCTGGATCGCCGGGCCGTCGGCCATGGGGTCGGAAAACGGCATGCCCAGCTCGATGATGTCGGCACCGGCGCCGGGCAGGCCAAACAGAATTTCGCGGGACGTGTCCAGATTCGGATCTCCCGCAGTAAGAAAAGTAATGAGGCCGCCGCGGCCTTCGGATTTCAGCGCCTCGAACCGGCGCTTAATGCGGGAGTCTGCCGGGCCGGTCATTCGGCAACCTCTATTCCCAAGAGCCGGGCCACCGCAAACACGTCTTTATCGCCGCGCCCGCACAGGTTCATCACCATCAAATGGTCGTTCGGCAAATCACCCGCGATTTTGGCGACATGGGCCAGCGCATGGCTCGGTTCCAACGCCGGAATAATGCCTTCCATCTTCGTGCACAGCTGGAAGGCGTAGAGCGCCTCATTGTCGGTGACCGACACGTATTCAACCCGCCCATTGTCGAACAACCACGAATGTTCCGGCCCGATGCCGGGATAGTCGAGCCCGGCGGAAATCGAATGCCCGTCCAGTATCTGGCCGTCTTCGGTCTGTAACAGGT
>JABMOG010000032.1 GCA_013204265.1 Rhodospirillales bacterium | reverse complement strand
CATTCAGGGTGTCCGTCGTCATATAAATTGGAACAATCAACGGCCTGATCTAAATGAGGTGATGGGGAGCGTTGTCAGAGGAAAGTGGGTTGATCTGAGAAGATAGCGGATGGACATCATCACAGCCAGCCGAATCACATCAGGCGAGCTGTTGAAATATCGGAATGGGTTTTTCATTCAAGAAGGCTATGGACTGTCGTGTCTCGGCTCAAGCCAGTTTGCTCTGACAAAGCCTCGGCGGATGCTAGAGACGGATTTCCCGAAGCTCAAGCGACTTTCCTCTGACAATGCCGTCCGGGGCCATCCGCAAAGGGGTGGAATCTCCTTGAATGATTAAAATTTAATCTTATTTAAAATATAGATTAAATTTTAAGCAATAAGGCTCCAAGCAAGGGGCCGAATTTCGAGATTAAACCACTATAACTCTCTGTAATAAAAAGATTTTTTATTACCCTCCTGCTTGGCATGGAACTTGAGTAAGTATTGCTGACGCGTTGCTGCTGTCGGCTCAGAAAACACTTTTCCGGATCCAACTACCAAAAAAAGGAATGGCCCATGAAAAACAAAAAAATTAGTTTCGTCTCCAGCCTGACACGCCGAACCGTCCTTGCGCTTGGCGCCGCCATCCTGGCCACCGGCCTGATCACATCGCCCGCCAAGGCCGAATTAAAGCTTGAAAAAGAAGAACTGAAATTCGGCTTTATTAAACTGACCGATATGGCACCGCTGGCCATTGCCTACGAGAAGGGTTTCTTCGAGGATGAAGGCCTGTACGTCACTCTGGAGCCGCAAGCCAACTGGAAGGTGTTGCTGGACCGGGTGATTTCAGGCGAATTAGATGGTGCACACATGCTGGCCGGTCAACCCCTGGGCGCGACCATTGGTTTCGGCACCCAGTCGCACATCATCACCGCGTTCTCCATGGATTTGAACGGCAACGGCATCACCGTTTCCAATGAGGTCTGGGCGGAGATGAAAAAACACATTCCGACCGGTCCCGACGGCAAGCCGCAGCACCCGATCAAGGCCGACGCCCTGAAGCCGGTGATCGAGAAATACCGCGCCGCAGGCAAGCCCTTCAACATGGGCATGGTTTTCCCGGTCTCGACCCATAACTACGAGTTGCGCTATTGGCTGGCCGCCGGTGGTATCCACCCCGGTTTCTATTCCAAGACTGACATTTCCGGCCAAATCAAAGCTGATGCGTTTTTGTCGGTAACGCCACCGCCGCAGATGCCGGCGACGATGGAAGCCGGCACCATCTCCGGCTATTGCGTCGGCGAGCCGTGGAACCAGCAGGCCGTGTTCAAAGGCATCGGCGTGCCGGTCATCACCGACTACGAAATCTGGAAGAACAATCCCGAAAAAGTTTTCGGTGTCTCCGCCGCGTGGGCGAAAACAAATCCGAAGACCCACCTGGCCGTGATCAAGGCGCTAATCCGCGCCGCCATGTGGCTGGACGAAAACAACAACGCTAACCGTACAGAAGCCGTGAAAATCCTGGCCCGGTCCGAATACGTCGGCGCCGACGCCGAGGTTATCGCCAATTCGATGACCGGCACCTTCGAGTACGAGAAAGGCGACAAGCGCGCAGTACCCGATTTCAACGTGTTCTTCCGGTATTTCGCGACCTATCCCTACCTCTCGGATGCAGTCTGGTACCTGAGCCAGATGCGCCGCTGGGGGCAAATCGCCGGACAGAAGTCTGACGCCTGGTTCGCCGACGTCGCCAAGAAGGTTTACCGCCCGGACATTTACCTTGAAGCCGCAAAGTTGCTGGTCGCCGAGGGCAAGGCGAAGAAAGAGGACTTTCCCTGGGACAGCGATGGCTACCGCGCCCCTCAGAATGAGTTCATCGACAACATCGCCTTCGATGGCCGCAAACCCAACGATTACCTGAAAAAATTCCCGATCGGTTTGAAAAATTCAGAAACCATCAAGGGCGACAAGGTCGTCGCAACAAATTAACCGCAACGCCGGCGGGGGAGGAAGGGGGGCGGCATCTAAATGTCGCCCCCCTTCCATCAACCGGACAAGAAAAAAGCGCCCCAAAGAAGGAATGAAGCGATGAGCACCGTATCCAGTACCGCTGATGTTGCCGAGATGGCCGCCTTGGATAAAGCGCAGCGCAAGGAACGTCTGCACACCCGGATCAACAAGGCTTCCGGCACCCTGAATGTGCTGGGACTGGGTTGGCTCGTCCCTTTGTTAAAGATTGCCGCCGGCGACAACCCAAAAGCCCAATGGAAAGACCTGTGGCGTCAGGCGGGTGTACCCTTGCTGGCAATTGGGATCTTTCTGGCGTTATGGGGCAACATGGCCCCGCTGATAAAAACCTCATTGGGCGATATTCCCGGCCCGGTTCAAGTCTATGAGCAGACCTTGAATCTGTATGCTGATCACCAGCGCGAACGGGCCAAGGAAGCCGTTTTCTACGAGCGCCAGGAAAAGCGCAACGCCAAAAAGCTGGCCAAAAACCCGGATGCCGAAACCAAAATTCGCGGATACACCGGCAAGCCGACCTACATCGACCAGATTTTTACCTCGCTGAAAACCGTGTTCTTCGGGTTCCTGGTAGGCACTTTGATCGCGGTGCCACTGGGCGTGTTTTGTGGCCTGTCACCAACGGTCAACGCGGCGTTTAATCCACTGATACAGATATTCAAACCGGTCTCCCCACTGGCCTGGCTGCCCATCGTGACCATGGTGGTCAGCGCGCTGTACGTCTCAAAGGACCCGATGTTCGACAAGGCGTTTCTGACCTCGGCGATAACGGTAACGCTGTGTTCGTTGTGGCCGACCCTGATCAATACGGCGGTCGGGGTAGCCTCCATCGACAAGGACCTTATGAACGTCGGCCGCGTGTTGCGCCTTAACTGGACCAACAAGCTAACCAAGCTCGTGCTCCCCAGCTCGATGCCGTACATCTTCACTGGCCTGCGGTTGTCGCTCGGTGTCGGCTGGATGGTGTTGATCGCGGCTGAGATGCTGGCGCAGAACCCGGGTCTCGGCAAATTCGTGTGGGACGAATTCCAGAACGGTTCCTCACAATCGCTGGCGAAGATCATGGTCGCCGTGTTCACCATCGGCATCATCGGGTTCTTGCTTGACCGCGTCATGTCGGCCCTGCAGGCCGCCGTCACCTACGGCGAAACCCGGTAAGGCAAAGGAGACGACGCCCATGGCAATCCTGGAATTAAAAAACGTCTGCAAATCCTACGGCACCGGCACGGAGAAAACAGACGTGCTGTCAGGCATCGACCTGACCATCGAGGAAGGCGAATTCGTCGCCATCGTTGGGTTTTCCGGTTCCGGAAAGACCACGCTGATCAACCTGATCGCCGGTCTCGATACGCCGGACCGGGGGGAAGTGTTGCTGCACGGCAAGTCCGTCGTTGAACCGGGACCGGATCGCGGACTGGTTTTCCAAAGCTATTCCCTGATGCCGTGGTTGACGGTTAAAGGCAACGTGATGCTGGCTGTCGATAGCGTTAACGGCAAAGCGCCTAAGGCAAAGCGCGAAGAACTGGCGCTGAAATATATCGAGATGGTGGGCCTTGGCCCCGCCATTGACCGCCACCCGGCGGAATTGTCCGGCGGTATGCGCCAGCGCGTCGCGGTCGCCCGCGCCTTGGCCATGAGCCCGGAAATCCTGCTGCTTGATGAGCCACTGTCGGCGCTCGACGCCTTGACCAGGGCGAAGCTGCAAGATGAGATAGAAACAATCTGGTCCAGCGACAAAAAGACGGTGGTGCTGATCACCAACGACGTCGACGAGGCGATCCTGCTGGCCGACCGGATCATCCCCTTGAACCCCGGCCCGAACGCGACGCTCGGCCCCGATTTTAAGGTCGATCTTCCTCGCCCACGCGAGCGCGGCGCCATGAACCATAACCCGGCCTTCAAAAGCCTTCGCGCCGAGGTAACGAAATACCTGATGGATGTCGGCCTGCAAAGTGCCGGGAACATAGACAGCGATCGGGTGTTGCCAAATGTCACGCCGGTCTTTCCGGCCAACAGCAAGCCGCCGAAGGCTTACCGGGAGGCCATCAAGGCAAACCACCCGGACCGTTATCTGGAATTTTTCAACCTGACCAAGGTCTATCCGACACCGAAGGGGCCACTCACCGTGGTCGACGGCGTTAATATGATCATGAAGAAAGGCGAATTCATTTCCCTGATCGGGCATTCGGGATGTGGCAAGTCCACGGTACTGTCCATGGCCGCCGGCCTGAACGAGATTTCGGACGGAGGTATCGTGCTCGACGGTCACGAAGTTTCAGGCGCCAGCCCGGAACGCGCGGTCGTCTTCCAGGCGCCCAGTCTGTTCCCCTGGTTAACCGCCAAGGAGAATGTTGCCATTGGCGTTGACCGGGTCTACCCGCATACATCTGAATCCGAGCGCAGCGACATTGTCGAATACTATTTGTGCCGGGTCGGTTTGAGCGACGCCATCAATAAACCCGCCGCCGACATGTCCAACGGCATGCGCCAACGGGTTGGCATCGCCCGCGCCTTCGCGCTGTCGCCCAAACTATTGTTGCTCGACGAGCCGTTCGGCATGCTCGACAGCCTGACCCGCTGGGAACTTCAGGAAGTTCTGATGGAGGTCTGGACCCGCACCAAGGTTACCGCCATTTGCGTCACCCATGACGTCGACGAGGCGATCCTGCTGGCCGACAAAGTCGTGATGATGACCAACGGCCCAAACGCCAAGATTGGCAAGGTGATGGACATCGACCTGCCTCGGCCACGCTCGCGCAAAGCATTGCTGGAGCACCCGCGCTACTACGACCTGCGCGCCGAACTGCTGGACTTTTTGGAAGAGTATGAACACGGCCACCAGGGTAAATCCGGGGCGCCGGCAGCGGCCGAGATGTCTGCCCCCGAGCAGGCCGTGGCCTGAAATTAGGTAGGAAGAAAACACCATGAAACAAAAACTCGTCGTCATCGGCAACGGCATGGCTGGCATGCGCACCGTCGAGGAACTGCTGAAACTCACCCCTGATCTTTATGACATCACCGTGTTCGGCGCTGAGCCGCACGGCAACTACAACCGCATTCTGCTGTCGCCTGTGCTGGCCGGCGAAAAGACTATCGATGAAATCATGCTCAACGATAGGGATTGGTATGCGGAAAACGATATCACCCTGCATGCCGGCAAGGAAGTCGCCAAAATCGACCGTGCGAGGCGCAAGGTCGTTGCCGAGGATGGCACAACTGCGGACTACGACCGGGTTTTGCTGGCGACCGGCTCGTTGCCGATCCTATTGCCGCTTCCGGGGGCGGATCTGCCCGGCGTCGTCACCTTCCGCGATATCCATGACGTCGATATCATGCTCGATGCCGCCCGGCAGGTTCGCCGCGCCATCGTCATCGGCGGCGGGCTGCTGGGTTTGGAAGCCGCCAATGGGCTGCTGAAACAGGGCATGGCCGTTACCGTCGTGCATCTGATGGACACCTTGATGGAACGCCAGCTCGACCTCGTTGCCGCCGAAATGCTTAAGGATTCCCTCGAAGAACGGGGACTCAAATTTCTCATGCACATGCAGACCGATGCCATAACGGGAAAGGGCAAGGTCGAAGGCATTCGCTTCAAAGACCACAGCGAGCTCGAATGCGACCTGGTAGTCATGGCCGTCGGCATCCGCCCCAATATTGATTTGGCCAAACTGGCGGGCTTGCATTGTGAGCGCGGCGTCGTTGTCGGCGACAACCTGCAAACCTTCGATCCGCGAATTTATGCCGTCGGCGAATGCGTACAGCATCGTAGCCAAACTTATGGATTGGTCGCGCCGCTGTTTGAGCAGGCCAAGGTCTGCGCCAACCATCTGGCCGAAAAAGCGACCAAGGTCTACCAAGGATCGGTGACCTCTACCAAGTTGAAGGTGACCGGTATTGATCTGTTTTCGGCCGGCGATTTTCAGGGCGCACCGGGCACCGAGATTCTTATTTTACAGGACGCCACCCGCGGCACGTACAAGAAGTTGGTACTCAGGGACGAGCGCATCGAAGGCGCGGTTCTCTATGGCGATACCCGGGACAGCTTCTGGTATTTCGACCTGATGCGCGAGGCCTCGGACATTTCGGCCTTCCGCGACAACATCCTGTTTGGCCAGGCCCATCTGGGTGATGCCGGGCATGGCGGCGAAACAGCCGTCAAAACAATGTCCGACAGTGCCGAGATTTGCGGCTGCAACGGGGTCTGCAAGGGCGAAATCGTTGCCGCCATAACTCAGAAAAAACTGTTCACCATTGACGATGTGCGCGCCCATACCAAAGCGTCGTCTTCGTGCGGATCGTGCACCGGTCTGGTCGAACAACTGTTGGCGGTGACCTTGGGCGGCGATTATTCCGCAGCCCCGCACGAAAAACCGATGTGCCCCTGCACGCCCCACACCCACGATGAGGTCCGCAAGGCCGTCATCGCCTATAAGCTAAAAGATATCCCCGACGCCATGGCATTTCTGGAATGGTCGTCCCCGGAT
>JABMOG010000293.1 GCA_013204265.1 Rhodospirillales bacterium | reverse complement strand
GACGCCAACGGCATCGTCAACGTGTCGGCCAAGGACAAGGCCACCGGCAAGGAACAGCAGATCCGCATCCAGGCGTCGGGCGGCCTGTCCGATGACGACGTCGAGCGCATGGTCCAGGAAGCCGAACAAAACGCCGAGGAAGACAAGAAACGCCGCGCCGCGGTCGACGCCCACAACGCCGCCGACAGCCTGATCCATTCGTCGGAAAAGAACCTCGCGGAATACGGCGACAAGGTGCCGGACGAAGACAAAAAAGCCATCGAAGACGCTATTGCCGATCTCAAGGGCGTGCTCGAAGCCGAAACCCCGGACCCGGAAGAGATCAACGCCAAGACCGAAGTCCTGACCCAGACCTCGATGAAACTGGGCGAGGCCATCTACAAGGCTTCTCAGGAAGAAGCCGCCGCCGCAGAAGCCGGAGGCGGGCAATCGGACGCTGAGGGCTCAAACGCCAAGGATGATGATCCCTCCGTTGTCGACGCCGACTTTGAAGAGGTTGACCCCGACGCCGATGACTCCACTGAGGACGCCGCCTTTGAAGAGGCCGACTCGGACGACGCAGATGACGCCAAGCCGAAGAAGGGCAAAAAGTAACGGCGGCCGCGTTGTTCGGGCTGGAAAATCATGGCTGCGTCCCTGAGGGTGTCTGGTAATGGCTAAGGAAGATTATTACGCGATCCTCGGGGTTGAACGCGATGCCAGCGCGGATGAAATGAAAAAAGCCTTCCGCAAGCAGGCAATGAAGTTCCACCCGGACCGAAACCCGGATGACAAAAAGGCCGAAAAAAAGTTCAAGGAATTGAACGAGGCCTACGAAGTCCTCAAGAACGACCAAAAACGTGTGGCCTATGACCGCTTCGGCCACGAAGCGTTTGAGCAGGCCGCTGCCGGCGGCCACGGTGGCGGTTTTGGCGGCGGGGCTGGCGGCGGTTTCGCCTCCGGCTTTGCCGATATTTTCGACGAAATGTTCGGCGATGCCCGCGGCGGACGCCAGGGCGCTGCCGGTGGCGGCGGTCAGGGTTCAGACCTTCGTTTCAATATGGAAATCTCCCTGGAAGATGCCTTTCAGGGAGCCAAAAAAGATATCCGCGTGCCGTCTTCCGTCGGCTGCGGCGATTGCCATGGAACCGGCGGCGCCGGTGGGGCCGCGCCGGAGGCCTGCGGCACCTGTCATGGCCATGGCCGGGTGCGTTCGCAGTCCGGCTTTTTTACGGTCGAGCGCGCCTGCCCCTCTTGCGGTGGCCGCGGCGAGGTAATCAAGACCCCGTGCCGGACCTGTGGCGGCGCCGGGCGCGTACAAAAAGAAAAGCAGCTTTCCGTCAACATCCCGAAGGGGGTCGAAGACGGCACCCGCATCCGCCTTAGCGGCGAAGGCGAAGCCGGCGTGCGCGGCGCACCGCCGGGCGACCTGTACATGTTTCTGTCCCTGAAACCGCACCGCCTGTTCCAACGCGACGGTGCCGATATTTATTGCCGGGTGCCGATTGCCATGACCACGGCGGTGCTCGGTGGCTCCGTCGAGGTGCCGACCATCGAAGGCAAACTGGCCCGCATCAACATCCCGGCGGGCACGCCGACCGGCCACCAGTTCCGTCTCAAGGAAAAGGGCATGACCATCCTGCGCTCAACGGCGCGCGGCGACATGTTCGTTCAGGCCATGGTCGAGACGCCGGTCAATTTGACCGACAAACAAAAAGAATTGCTGAAGGAATTCGAGGGCGAAAGCCACGCCAAAACCCACAGCCCCCAGGCCCACGGTTTCTTCGACAAGGTCAAGGAACTGTGGGAAGACCTCAAGGAATAAACCACCCTTAAGGTTTCAGGAAGGATGGGCCGCGATGCAGACCTTTGCCGCAATCCGGAAAAAAGCCGAGGCCCGCAAGGGCGGCGCGGCTGCGCTGGCCGAAATTTTACCCGCCGTCAAAACCCCCAAACAATTGCGCAAAATTCCGGACGACCGCTGGCTCTCGCAAATGACCCAGTGCGTTTTTAACGCCGGGTTCAACTGGAAAGTCATCGACAAAAAATGGCCCGGTTTCGAAGACGCCTTTCTGGGGTTCGACCCCGGACGCCTGTCGATGTTGCCCGACGATGAAATAGACAAATACCTTGGCGACGTGCGCATCGTCCGCAACGCGCAAAAAATACTGACCGTCCGCCACAACGCCGCCCTGATTCAGGACCTGGCAATGGAGCACGGCTCGGCGGCAAACTTTTTCGCCGACTGGCCCGACGATGATTTCATCGGCTTGCTGGCCGTCTTAAAGAAGCGCGGCGCGCGCCTCGGCGGCAACACGGCGCAATACTTCCTGCGCTTCATGGGCCGCGATGCATTCCTCTTCAGCAAAGACGTCGTCCGCGGACTGACCGCCGCCGGGCTAGACCTCAACCCCGGCGGCAATAAGAGGAAGAACAATCAGGTGAGTGATAAGCCAAAAAGCATATGCAGAAACTGCATTCTTTATTCCTGAATCACCGATGAAACCATGAGCGATGTCGTGACGTAGTCCCCCCGTCGTTTTTTCTGTAAAAACTGCCTTCAGGTCAAACTGCACTGCATCACCATAAATGGCATGAATTTTCTCGTGTTCAATTATTTTTTCCAAAGTGATCGCCTCTTGAGTTACTGCGTCAGATTTTTCTTTTGTACTTACGTTAGAGCCACTTTGTTTTAATATTTGCCGAAGCGCATTCTCCAATTGTGGGGTTAGTATATGTAAGGCTATCCCGTAATTTCCCCCGAACCCGGTCATAAGCCCATTCCCAAATAATGTTTCATGGCCCTCAGGGACAAGTGCGCTAGCGCGTGCCAGTTCTATAAAATCAGGCAATGAAACAGGGTGTTCTTCCCATATTTTTCTTCGTGCTGCCTCAACAGCACCAAAGCCAACCCAACTATGGTACATACTCGCATGTCTCATCATGTGATAAAGAATGGCTTTTTCCGCCTCTTTTGGATTCTCCGTAAAAAGAGAAGGAACAACATCAATGGTTCTTCCGTCTTTATCGCTAATGGTCGCAGAAATCGTATATTGCAGGGGATTCTCTTTGGCTTGTTCGTTTACCTGTTCCCTCAATTTTCCAGGCAATTCAGGTTGGTGAAGAAGCGCAAACCGCACTATTGCCTCTGGAAAAGAAAGACCAGAAACTTGCTTTTCAGCCCATTTGGCTGGCTCCGTGAGATCAATTGGGGTCGAAATTTCACCCATCTCATCGCGCATTTGATCTTGGTATTCGTTTAATAGTTTCCGAAGGGCTTCTTTTCGAGTCTGTTCTCCAGGCACGCGGCGGTAAATTTTTATAGCCTCTGATAGGTGGGAGGCAGCAGTCATAAAACTCGGCTGATCTCCGCTTGCCGATAAGTTTGCTAACCAAACCGCAATTTCAGCGGCAGCGATTCTCGAACGTTCCTCACCATCAGGATCCTTGGCACGACTAAACCAGTCCGCAGCCTGGAGCCACAATTCCTTTGTCCTGAAAGGATCCTCCCGACCAGATTTTTCAGCAGCATTTTGGCAAAACTCTGCCCGTACTTTTGAATCCCCCAACCCAAGAGAATAGACCACCCGTTCAATCGTTCCAATAAAGGCGGTTTCACCTTTTTTGAAAAGGCCCGGTCCAATGTCGCAAAGAAAATTCGATGCCCTTTGTTTAAGGGCCTCGTTTTTAGATGCTTGAAAAGCCAAGCGGACAGCACGTTCTGCATGCTCCGCAGCTAATTTGTAGAAATGATTTTTTGCTTCTAGTGCTGCCGCTTTCAAAAAACGTTCGGCACCCTCAAGATAAGCCCCGATGGCTTGTTCCGCCAATTCTGGCTTGCGGAGCTTAAGCCAACTATAATCTAAAAGACGCGCCTTGAGCACAGGGTCTGAAATTAACACTGCCAGTCTTTGCCATATTTCGGCTTGGCTGTCTGAAAAGTCATCAGGAATGATGCCACGCCTGTCCTCAAATTCAAACATCGGTCGAAATGGGCGTCCAGTATCTTCTGAATGCAACATCGCTTGTGTTGTGGCCGCGAGAAACACGAAAGCATCAGCTACGTCTTCTAGATTTTCAGCGCGAGCAGCCTCTGCTGCATTGTCAAATTTACTGGAATAATGAGCGCCAGAATCGACCGTAACTTCGTCAATTATTTGACTAACCGACTCTCTCTCGAACACCTCAGGATTAACACTTAATTCGCTGATGGGTTTCGATTTCTTTTTACCCTCATCGCTCAAAGTCCCTACTCCTTCAATTCCTCTCATAGTTTCTAAATCTTATCAATAAACCCCTAGGCACGAACCCTAATCCCCAACCGTACAAGCCAGCGTCTTCGAGATGTGCGCCAGCGGCCAGCCGCTCTCGTCCTGCCATTGGTTGAACGCGGCCTGCACGGCGGTTAGCTGGGTTTTGGATGTTGGCGGGTTCCCGAGACTCATGAGAAAACAAAGCGGTAATTCGGAGACACCATACGAATTAGCTTTGAAATACAGTAGTTCTGGGGGAGCCACCTTAATTCCTCCTTGCCTCTGCGGTCGCTCCCTCACCCAAACTCCTTAGTATCCTCCTCCAGCGTCTTCGTCAGCCAGGCGTTGACGCTCAGGCCTGATGCGGTGGCGGCGATGTGAACTCGGCGGTGCAGGTCGGGGGTGGCGCGGACCAGGAATTGGCCATTCAGGGGTTTTTCGGGGGCCTCGCCGCGTGTGGCGCAAAATTCCAGGTAGTCGTCCACCGAGGCGTGGAACTCCGCCGTCACATTATCGACGTTATCGGTTTGAAAGGTGATGACATCGCGGGTGCCGATGACCTCGCCGTGCAGGATACCGGCGTTGTCGTCAAATTCGACCTTGGCGGAATAGCCTTTGTATTTGAGCATGATTTAGCCCCCCTGCTCCGGCGGGAGCATCTCTTGACATTGAAATTTTAAAGATTATATGTTCTTGGTTGGTTCCTTGCAATGGAATTCATCAAATACCGCTCTTGGACATTGTGAACAGGGGTTGGGCTTCGATCTGCAAAGGGTTGGGCCGGACCGGGTAGACATTTGCCGCCATTGGTTTGGCGGCGGCCCTGGTGCTGTGTTTTAAGGGGCTGAAACAAAACCGGATTTTGGAAAATGTAGACAAATGTAGACGGATGTAGAGGAATGCGGCCTTTTTACACGGCCTTAAATGGAAATTCGACTATCACTTCAATAGCTTGCGGCCCAAAAGAGCCATTTAGGCGTCGCTGCCCTTTGAAACTCTAAAACTAGGCCCTACCACAAGAATTTCTGGCAATCGGGGGCGTCGTCGCCTAAAGAATTGGGCAGCGAGAGCACGCATTACAGGATGGACGTTATGAAAATCGGAATTCTCGGTTGCGCCGGGCGCATGGGGCAGATGCTGGTTCAGCAAATTCTGGCGACCGATGGCGCGGAGCTTGCCGGTGGCACCGAGGCTCCGGGCAGCGCGGCTGTTGGACAAGACATCGCTGGGCTGGCCGGGTTCGATGCGAGCGGTATTGTTGTCGGTGATGACGCGCGCGCGCTGTTCGAGGGATCCGATGTGGTTATCGATTTCACCGTCCCGGCGGCGACAGCGGACCATGCTCGCATGGCGTCAGGCACCGGCACGGCGTGGATTGTCGGCACGACCGGGCTTAGCGCCGCCCAACAGGATTTAATCGCCCAGGCTGCGGCCAAGGCAGCGGTCGTGCAGGCGGCGAATTTCAGCGTCGGCGTCAACCTGCTTCTCGGCCTGACCGAACAGGTCGCGGGCGCGCTGGGCGACGATTACGATATCGAGGTTATTGAAATGCACCACCGCCACAAGGTCGACGCGCCCTCGGGCACGGCATTGGCGCTGGGCGAAGCGGCTGCGGCTGGCCGCGGCGTTGATCTCGGCGCGGTCTCGCAGCGGGGGCGCGACGGCCACACCGGCCCGCGCCGTGCTGGCGATATTGGTTTTGCAACGTTGCGCGGCGGCGACGTGGCCGGCGATCACACGGTACTTTTTGCCGGCGATGGCGAGCGCGTGGAACTGACCCACAAAGCGGGCAGCCGCGCGGTGTTTGCCTCCGGCGCCGTGCGTGCGGCGCTTTGGACCGAGGGCCGTGCGCCGGGGCTGTATTCCATGCGCGACGTGCTGGCGCTCGCTTAACAGCGGCCGGGCCTAGCCGCAACGCCACCGGCGAACGGACAGTGATTTCCGCCGACCTTTGACGCTGGCCTCTTCAAGTTCACCGAAGGCCTCGTCGCCGGCGTCCATGGCGGTGGCCTCGTCAACGACCAGCTCCCCTTCCCCGGCGGCGGAACACAGCCGGGACGCGATGTTGACCGAATCCCCGATCACCGTGAAGTCCCGCCGGTCGTCGGGGCCGATGGCCCCGGAAACGACATCGCCGGTGAAAATACCAATACCGACACCGCGCGGATGATCCCCGGCGGCGACTTGGTTTAGGATCATTTTTGCCGCATCTATAGCCTGGCGGGCGGCGCCGGGTCCGTTGAACAGGGCCAGCACGGCGTCGCCGATCATCTTGTCGATGTCGCCGCCGTGCGCGCGCAGGGTGTTGACCTGAACGGTCATCAGGTCGTTGATCATGGCGACGACCTGTTCCGGCGAATGGTCCTCGGCGTAGCTGGTGAAATCCCGGATATCGGAAAACAAAATGGTGCAGGTTATGCGTTCCGACGGAATATCGCCTTGTTCGTGGGCACCGCGCGCCGCCGCCGCGGCCCCTGCCGACACGAAGGTTTCAAGGCGCTGGCGCAGCCGGTTGAGGGCGTCGGTGCGCGCATCAATATCTTCCTGGGCGCGCCCGACCAGATGGCCGAGGCCGAAGACCAGGGCTATCAGCAAAAGCCCCGGAACGGTGACGGCGGAAATCACCCCATCGGTCAGCACGGAATCCAAAAAGGTTACGGGTTCATACAATTCGAATACGGCGAGCAGCGTTCCGGCGTCGTCCAGCAGCGGCACATAGAGTTCATGAAGCCGGCTGCCGTCGGGATAATTTTTTGCGACGATGCCCGGTTGGTGCTTGTCGATAACGCCGCGAATGGCCGGGCCGGTTTCAATCTTGCCGATGTTTTCGGTGTTGGTGGCAAAAATGGTTTTCCCGGCTTTGTCGTAAACATTGAGCCGGGCCAGTTTTAGCTCTTCAACCTCCAGGGCGAATGTCTGGCGCAGGCGGAGGTGATGGCGGATAACATCGCCCGGCTCGGCGACCTTGCCGGAGATCAGCGCCGCCCAGGCATCAGGCGCGGCGGTGGCGACAGCCCGGGCAATGGTCTCGGCGCGCCGCTGCGCCTGTTCCAGATAAATCGCCTGAATAACATTGGTCGAGGCGATCCCTGCCGCACCGCCAAGAACGGCGAGAAACACCAGCAGCCCCGGCAGGATACGCCGACGGAAATGACTGCGCAGAGGAAACGGCTGCTCCAGGGGCGGCGAACTGTTGGGGTGCTGTTCTGACATGGCTATCCAGAACGGAAGCACGGCCCGGAAAAATGCGCAAGGCCTCTTGGCCTCTTGTGTTGGGGGCCTGCCGGGATATGGTGGACGGGCTATGAAAAAAGCCGACATCGACGAATTTTACCGGCGTCTGTCAGACCTCAACCCGGAACCCCAGGGCGAGCTTAACTGGCATAACCCTTTTACCATGCTGGTCGCCGTGGTGTTGTCGGCGCAGGCCACCGACATCGGCGTCAACAAGGCGACCGGGCCGCTGTTCAAGGTTGTCGATAAACCGGAACAAATGGT
>JABMOG010000292.1 GCA_013204265.1 Rhodospirillales bacterium | reverse complement strand
TCGGTGATGTCGCCGGCGGGCTGCAATTCACCCATGTTGCCGGCTATCATGCCGGGGTGGTTATCAAGAACGCACTGTTCCGGTTGCCTGCCAAGGCCGATACCCGAACCGTTCCCTGGGTCACGTATACGACGCCGGAACTGGCCCAGGTCGGCCTGACCGAGGCCGAAGCGCGAAAATCGCACCGCGATATCCGTGTCCTGCGCTGGCCATTCCATGACAACGACCGCGCCCAGGCCGAGGCCGACAGCGACGGCATGGTCAAGGCCGTGGTGACGAAGAAAGGTCATATCCTGGGCTGTGGCATCGCCGGCGCGCAGGCCGGAGAATTGATTGGGACCTGGGTGTTGGCGATGAGCCAGAAGACGAAGATCGGCGCCATCGCCCAGATGATCGCGCCTTATCCGACACGCGGCGAAGCGTCGAAACGCGCCGCCGGCAGCTTTTACACCCCGTCGCTGTTCTCGGAACGGACCCGAAAAATCGTCAGGTTTCTGCGCCTGTTCGGGTGAGAAAAAACATGCCCGAAACAAAGCCCCACCGCCCAGGTTTTCTTCACGGCTTGTCGTTCCGGCTGCTGTTGCTGACGATGTTCTTCATCATGCTGGCGGAATTTCTGATCTGGACGCCGTCCATTGCGCGCTACAGAAAAGTCTATCTGGAGGAAAACCTCGCCCGCGCGCATCTCAGCATGCTGGCCGTTGATGTCATGCCGGGGGAAAAGGTCAGCGCTGACCTGGAAAAGGCGTTGCTGTTTCATACGGAAGCCTATGGCATCGTGCTCAATCTTCCGGACCGCCGCATGCTGATGCTGTCCAAGACCATGCCGCCCAAGGTCGATCTACAGGTCGATATGCATATCGATTCATTTTTCGGTTTTATCGGCGCCGCTTTTTCGACCCTGACGCAACGAACAAACAGAGTAATGCGTGTTTTCGGCCCAAGCCCAAAAGACCCCAAGGTGACGGTCGAGGTGCTGATCGACGAAGCCCCCATGCGCACCGCCATGTTGGAGTACTCGGGCCGCATCCTTAACCTTTCCATCGTCATCTCGTTGTTTACGGCGGGGCTGGTCTTTCTCAGCCTGCAATGGCTGATGGTCCGCCCGATGCGCCGGATCACCAATTCCATGACCCGGTTCCGGGCCCGACCGGAGGATTTGACCCACGTTATCGCGCCCAGTAACCGTAGCGACGAGGTCGGCATTGCGGAGCGCGAGTTGGCGGTCATGCAGGAAGAATTGCGCGCCGCCCTGCAACAGAAAACCCGGCTGGCGGCATTGGGCGTGGCCGTTGCCAAGGTTAACCATGATCTGCGCAACAGCCTGGCGACGGCGGTATTGGCGTCGGACCGGCTGGCCAGCATTGATGACCCGGAAGTCAAACGCACCATGCCCAGGCTTCTCAACGCCATCGACCGGGCCGTGAATCTTTGCAGCCAGACCCTCAATTATGTCAGCGACACGAAGGTCAGGCTTAATTTGACCCGGTTTTACCTGAATGACTTGTTGCAAGAGGTTGAGACGGCGGCGCAGTCCAACGCGGTCCCGGGCGCGGCATTTTCCTGGCAAAACAAAATCGACGATATGCTTGAGATTGAAGCTGACCGCGAACAGCTTTTCCGGGCGATCAGTAATTTAGGTCAAAATGCTATCGAGGCCGGGGCCGAGAATGTCCTGGTGCGCGCCCAGATGGACGGGCAATGGGTGGTTGTGGATTTTGCCGATGACGGCCCAGGATTGGCGGCGTCGGCGCTGGAAAACCTTTTTCAGCCGTTTGCCGGGTCGGCGCGGGATGGCGGCACCGGCCTCGGCTTGGTGATCGTCCGCGACGTCGTTCGGGCGCACGGCGGCGAAGTTTTTCTGGTTGATTTGGAAAGACATGATGAAGAAAAATCTAAGGGTGCGACATTTCGATTAAAGTTGCCCCAGGAACGAGAAAACGTCCAATAAGGGACTATCCCGAAGCTGGACTTGAAACTCTTGACTCTGGCGCCCCATAGCAACAACCTCACCTTTGATAGACCCAATATGGAACAACTTCGGGGAGGAAGATGTGAAAAATTTGTATAAGTTTGTGGCGTCCTTGGCATTGGTTGCCATGGTTGCCATGCCGGCTATGGCGGCGGAAAAGACGCTGCGCATTTCTCTGCAATTACCGCTCAAGCATCACTTGGGGCAAAACCTTCTGGACTTTAAAAAAGAAGTGGAAGCGAAGACCAAGGGCGCGTTGAAAATTGAAATTTATCCTTCGGCCCAACTTTATAAAGACAAAGCCGTGCCGCAGGCGGTCGCCTCGGGCGCCATTGAAATGGGCGTCGCCTCGTTGACGCGTTTTGCCGGCACGATCCCGGCGGCGGATTTATTCTATGTGCCGTTTTTATTCAAGGATTCCGAAACGATCCGCAAAGCGACGGCGCCGGGCAGCTCTGTCCGCAGCCCTCTGGATGCGGCGATCCTGAAAACCGGTGCGCGTGTTCTTTGGTGGCAGGCCTTTGGCGGCGCCGTCATCCTGTCCCATGGCGCCCCGATCACCAAGCCCGAGCAAATGAAGGGCAAGAAAGTCCGCGTTTTCGGCAAGACCATCGGTGAATTTGTTAAAGCCGTCGGCGGCGCGCCGACCATGATGTCGGGGTCCAAACAATTTCTGGCCTATCAGCGCGGTACCGTTGATGTCGGCATGACGGGGATCACCGCCGTGCCGTCCAGGAAACTTTACCAGGTGATGGAATATGCGAGCCTGACCAACCACGCCGACGTGGAGTTTCTGGTTCTGATCAACGAAAAAATCTGGAAAGGCCTGAGCGGGTCGCAGCAAAAAATCATCACCAAGGCTGCCCAGCGCGTGGAAAAGGAACTGCGCAACAAGATTGATGAACTTGAAGCAACGGCCAGGAAAGAGGCCGGCAAGCACATGAAGATTGTCGAAATTTCCGGTGAAGACCGCAAAGCCTGGATAAAAGCGACGCGTTCGGTGGTTGATACCTACATCAAAAATGCCGGCCCGTTGGGCGCCCAACTGGTCGAGGCTGCTGGAAAACTTTAAGCAGTCGTTGCGTTAAACCTTAGTGATTCTCAATCCGGTGGCAGGCATCAGCGCCTGCCGCCGGTTTTGAGCAGGCTTTAAAAAATGCGCACAATCGACCGTATCAGCAATATTTGCGCGCATTTGTCTGCGTGGCTGTATTTTGCCATCGGTATCATTGTTACCTACGAAGTCATCGTTCGTTACGTGTTTACGGCGCCGACCATCTGGGCCGAAGAAATTTCCCAATTTCTGCAAATCTGGGCGACCTATCTGGCGGCGGCCTATGTGCTGAAGACCAGACAGCTCATCGTCATTGAAACCTTTGTATCCAGAATGAGCGGGCCGGTGCGGTTCGGCCTGGATGTTTTCCAACTTCTCGTCATTGCCGGTTTTTGCGTTATCGCGATCTGGTATGGGACCGAGATCGCGATTGATTCCATTGTTCAGGGGCGCTCGACCTCGACGATGCTGGGCGTCCCCAAATGGATGACGGAAAGCGCCGTGCCGTTCTGTTTCAGCATTCTGTTGGCGCAGGCATTGGCTGAATTGACGCGGTTGTTTTGCCCGCAGCCCGCCAATACTTCCGGGGACGCGCCCCAATGACAGCGACTTTCATCCTGCTGGCGCTGACGGTGCTGTTATTTGCCGGCGTCCCGGTGGCGTTTGCGCTCGGCGGCTTGGGGTTGGTGTTGCTGTGGCTGGCCGATCTGTCGCTGTTAATGGTCCCGCAAGGGCTGTATTCGACGGTCGATAATTTTATTTTGTTGGCGGTACCGCTGTTTTTGCTGATGTCGAATATTCTTTTAAAGGGCGGCGTCGGCCAGGACCTGTTCAACGCCGTGCAAAGCTGGGTCGGCCACTGGCCGGGGGGATTGGGCGTGGCGACGGTTATTTCGTGTGCGCTTTTTGCATCGATTTCCGGGTCCTCCGTGGCGACGGCGGCGACCATCGGATCGGTGGCCATTACCGAGATGACTGGGCGCGGCTACGCCCGGCCCTTGTGCTCGGGCTGGTGGCGGCCGGTGGCACGTTGGGCATTCTAATTCCGCCCAGTATCCCGATGATCATTTACGGCGTTGTCACCGAGGAATCGATTGTTGACCTTTTCCTGGCCGGCATCGGGCCGGGGTTGTTGCTGGCCGGGTTGTTCATTTTGTTTTGTTTCGCCTATGCCCGTTTCGGGTCGGGATATACGCCCATACCCAAGGCCGGATGGGACGAGAGAAAGCGCACCAGCATTCGGGCGTTGCCGACGGTGTTTCTGGCCATGGTGGTTATCGGCGGCATCTATGCGGGTGTCTTTACGCCGACGGAATCCGCCGGCATCGGTTTTGTCGTCTCGCTGATCATCGTCTACGGGCTCGGCACCATGACCTGGAAAAAGCTAAAAGAGGCGGTGATGGAGGCGATGCAAACGACGGTCACTATTTTTCTCATCCTGGCCGGCGCGAAAATCTTCGGCAAGGCGATTACGCTGTATCGCATACCCCAGGATATTTCGCTCGCCATCACGACAAACATTTCCGACCCGGCGGTTTTTTTGGTCGTCGTTTGCATTGTGCTGTTGTTGATGGGGTTTTTTCTGGAAGCTCTTTCCATGTTGCTGATCATGGTGCCGGTGCTGCATCCGTCGCTGGCGGTTTTGGGGATCGACGCGATTTGGTTCGGCGTTCTTTTTGTCATCATGATTGAATGCGCCTTGATTACGCCGCCCGTCGGCCTCAACCTGTTTGTTATACAATCGGTCGGCAAGGCGGATCTTGGCGAGGTCGTCAGGGGCGTGTGGCCCTACATCGGCTTGATGCTGTTGACGTTGGTTATTATTTACCTGTTTCCGGCCATCGCGCTCTACATTCCGTTCAAGCTGTAAGAAAGGAACGCCCCTTGGCCAAAGGCTGGGATTCCGGACAGTATTTGAAATTCGCCGGCCCCCGGTTGCGCCCGGCACTCGATCTGCTGGCGCGTATTAATGTGGACAGCCCGCAAAACATTTACGACCTCGGCTGCGGCCCTGGCAACGTGACGCAGTTGCTGGCCGAACGCTGGCCTGATGCCAACATCACCGGCGTCGACGGCTCGCCCGACATGCTGGCCCGCGCCGCCGCCGATT
>JABMOG010000291.1 GCA_013204265.1 Rhodospirillales bacterium | reverse complement strand
GAGCAGTAGATCCGGAAACAAAATGCTCGATCAGGCGATCTTGTTTGTAGTAGCTAAGTCGACACTTGCGCATAGGCTCCATGATAACCCCAAAATTGAGTTATCTGGGTCAGCCCCTTAAAGAATAATGTTAAATTCGATTTACATACCAAGGTGTGTTGGCGATTGGGTCGGGCCGCTATGTTGAAGGATCGTTCAGAACCCGATAGGCTATGGCCATGCCATGGAAGAAAAAATTCAACGAAGAAGAGGTTCTCGAGAAGGCCATGCTGGCTTTTTGGCGCGGCGGTTTCGAGGCCACCTCCATGAAAAATCTGGTCGATTGCATGGGTATCAACCCGGGCAGTATTTATGCGGCGTTCGGCTCTAAAAAAGTGCTCTTTCAAAGAACGCTCGAACTCTACGAAGCCCAGTCCAATTCCTTTCTCGCTGAATTGGAAAAATCCCACACGCCGCGCCAAGCGATCATGGCGATGTTTGAGCACATGGCCACCGATGTTCGTGACAACCCCGATGGCAGCGGCTGCTTTCTGGTCAATTCGGTCGTCGAATCGGTGCCTAAGGATGGGGAAATAGAACGCATCGTTCGAAGCGGGCTCGATGCCTTCGACGGCTTTATGCGCCGGATGATCATCGAGGGCCAGAAAATGGGTGAAATCAACGGCGATCTCGACCCCGTTAAGACGGCTCGTATTCTGCATGGGCTGGTCGCGGGAGGCCGGGCTTTGTCTAAGGGCCGCCCCGATTACACCATCATGCAAGACATCGTGGAACACGTGGACAAAATTTTAGGGTAATTTTTATCTTGAGTTTTGAATGAACGTTCAATATACACAGTTTAGTTTTGAATGGTTGTTCAATTAAATTAAGGATAAGGGTTTATCATGGACGTTAGAGATTCAATCGCTTTTGTCAGCGGCGCAAACCGTGGCATCGGACGGGCTTTTGTTGAAGAACTGCTGGAGGCAGGGGCGGCAAAAATTTATGCCTCCGCCCGTGATGCGGCGCAGTTAGCCGACCTGTGTGCGGCCGCGCCCGAGCGGATTATTCCCGTTGCCCTCGACGTCACGAAGCCGGACATGATCCAGGATGCCGCCGCCAGCTATGGAGACGTAACCTTGCTGGTCAACAACGCTGGTATCGCCGGGTTTTCCGGTTTGATCGCCGCCGATGATATCGATGTGGCCAGGGGTGAAATGGAGACCAATTACTTCGGCACACTGAACATGATTAGGGCCTTTGCGCCGATTCTTGCTTCTAATGGTGGCGGCGCCATCGTTAATCTGGCTTCGATCGCCAGCCATGTGAATTTCCCGGTGTTAGGCTCGTACTCGGCATCGAAGGCGGCGGTGCATTCGTTGACGCAAGGCGTGCGTGCGGAATTAGCCGCCCAGGGTACTTTGGTGGTTGGGGTCTATCCCGGTCCCGTCGATACCGACATGGCGGCAGGGTTTCCAATGGAAAAAACACCACCACGAGACGTTGTTAAAGCCATCCTGGATGCGGTTGACGCGGGCGACGAGGACGTATATCCCGATCCCGTGGCGGTCGAACTTCATGCCGGGTTGTTGGGCGATGCGAAAGCCGTCGAAGGACAAGTCGGTGGAATGTTGCCGGAATAACCAAAGCCAATCTAATAAAATAAGGAAACCAGACGTGAGCAAAAATACCTGCGCGAAATTCGCCAAGGCCTGCCTTGTTTCGGTGTTGATTTTTGCCGGCACTGCCCATGCCCAATCGGAGAAAAAGGAGATTACCATCGGCGTCGTGCCGGTGTCCGGCCCAATCTCCATGCTGATCGGGGTCAACGGGTTCTCCGGCGGCAACGTCGGGGTTTCTGCGGGCCGCGACGGGATGCTCATCGTCGATGATAAGCTGGATACGTTTTCCCACAAGTTGGAGAAGCGCCTGGATGATTTAAAGATCTGTTCCGAATGCGGTGATCTCAAATTCGTCATCAACACCCACTGGCATTTCGACCATGCCGGCGGCAACGCCTACTTCGGCGACCAGGCCGTCATCGTCGCGCACGACAATGTCCGCAAGCTTATGGCCGCTCCGCAGGAAATTAAATTCTTCAAGATGAAGCTTCCCGCGTCCCCGGACCAGGCACTGCCGGTTATCACCTATGCTAAATCGGTATCGGTGCATTTCAACGGCGAGGAAATTCGGGTTATTCATTTTCCCAACGGCCACACCGACGGCGACAGCGTCGTCCACTTCACCAAGTCGAACGTGCTGCACCTTGGCGATCAGTTTTTTAACGGCCTGTTTCCCTTTGTCGACCTGGAGCACGGCGGCAATGTCGTCTCGATGACCCGCAACATCGGTGAAATGATCAAAATGTTCCCTGCCGATGCGAAAATCATTCCGGGACACGGCCCGCTGGGGGATATGGCGGCCCTCAAGGCCTTCCATGCGATGTTGACGCAAACCACGAAAATCGTAAAAGACCGCATGGCCGCGGGCAAAAGCCTCACAGAAATCCAGGCCGCCGGTTTGCCGGAAAAATGGAAATCGTGGGCCTGGTTAATCAATGCCGAAAGCTGGATCGCTCTTGTGCACGGCAGTTTGAAGCCGTAAACCTCACGCGCCGAAGATCAAGAAGGATATCCGGAGGGTGTTTGGTGATCCATCTTCAGACGGACCGCCTCATCCTCAGGGACTGGGCACCGCGAGACCTTTCGCCCTTTGCGGACATGAACGCCGACCCGAGGGTCATGGAATTCTTCCCTAAAACCTGTTCGCGAGAACAATCCGATGATCTTGTCCTCGGTACGAAAAAAAGTTTTGCAGAGAGCGGCTTTGGCCTTTTTGCTCTGGAAGTCAGGGAAACGAAGGATTTTATCGGTTTTACCGGTTTTTCCAGTCCGGAATTTAAGGCGTTTTTCACCCCGGCAATTGAAATTGGATGGCGACTGAAATTTTCAGCATGGGGTCAGGGTTACGCACGAGAAGCTGCCAGCGCTTGTTTGTCCTTGGGCTTTTCCGATCTGGGATTTGAGGGCATTGTGTCTTTCACCTCTGCCTCGAACCACCGCTCGATTGCCGTCATGGAGAAAATTGGAATGACAAAGGAGCAATCTTTTGATCATCCCAGTATTACAAAAGGACATCCGCTCCGCCCGCATGTGCTCTATAGGGCGAAGCCCAACAAATAGGTTATAAAGTCACCCAAATGCGCACCCTTATTTCCATTGCGAATCTGTCGAAAACCTATGGCACCGGATTCCAGGCGCTGAAATCCGTCAGTCTGGACATTTATCATGGCGAAATTTTGGCGTTGTTGGGGCCGAATGGCGCGGGTAAGACGACGCTGATCAGCATTATCTGTGGCATCGTCAATCCGACGTCGGGCACCGTCACCGTCGATGGCCACGACATCGTCACCGATTACCGCGCCAGCCGCAGCATGATCGGGTTGGTTCCCCAGGAACTGACGACCGATGCCTTCGAGACCGTTTGGGCCACGGTCAGTTTCAGCCGTGGGCTGTTCGGCAAGAAACCCGACCCCGCCCATATCGAAAAAATTCTCAAAGACCTGTCTTTGTGGGACAAGAAAGACAGCAAGATCAAAGCCCTTTCGGGGGGCATGAAACGCCGGGGGCTGATTGCCAAGGCGTTGTCCCACGCACCGGAAATGCTGTTCCTCG
>JABMOG010000290.1 GCA_013204265.1 Rhodospirillales bacterium | reverse complement strand
TTCTTCGCCTCCTTCGCCAAGTTCTGGCCCTACAACCTGACCTTAGGACTAGGCCACTATCAGTTTGACCTGATGGATGGCGGCGGTTGGGCCTCATATTTCAATTCCATCGAGCTAGCGTCGTGGACCGCCGTCGTCGGCACCATTATGATCTTCATCGGCGCCTATCTGGTGGAAAAGAGCAAGGGCTTTGAGGCCGGGCGCAGCGCCATGCAGTTCCTGTGCATCATCCCCATGGCGGTGCCGGGGCTGGTGCTCGGGCTGGCCTATATCTTCTTCTTCAATCATCCCGACAATCCGCTCGGGTTCCTCTATCACACCATGCCGATCCTGGTGATCTGCACGGTCACCCATTTTTATACGGTCAGCCATCTGACGGCGGTAACCGCCCTCAAACAAATGGACCCGGAATTTGAATCCGTGTCGGCGTCGTTGAAAGTACCGTTTTACAAAACCTTCCGGCGGGTCACGGTGCCGGTCTGCGTGCCTGCGATTTTGGATATTTCCATGTACCTGTTCGTCAACGCCATGACTACGGTGTCGGCTGTGGTGTTCCTGTATTCCCCGGACACCACGCTGGCGTCCGTCGCCGTGCTCAACATGGACGATGCCGGCGATACCGCGCCCGCCGCCGCCATGGGCATGATGATCGTCTTTACCGCCGCTGGCGTGCGCCTGATCCATGCTATACTGACCCGCGGCCTGGCGCGGCGAACCCAGGCCTGGCGCAAATGATAAAACTTTAATGAGGCTACCATGACCACCTCCCCTCAAGACCCCTGGCTTCTGACCCCCGGCCCGCTGACCACGTCAATGCAGACCAAGCAGGCGATGCTGCACGATTGGGGTTCGCGCGACGCCGTCTTTATCGCAACCAACCGCCGCATGCTGGACCGTCTGGTCGCCATTGCCGGGGCGGAGGAGACACATGTCTGTGTTCCGGTGCAGGGCAGCGGAACCTTCGCCGTCGAGGCGACGCTCGGCACCATGATCCCCAGGGACGGCAAGGCGCTGGTGTTGATCAACGGGGCCTATGGCACCCGCATGGCGAAAATTCTCGAATACGCCGGGCGCGCCTTTGTGACGATGGAAACCCCGGAAGACACGCCGCCGGGTCTCGATGAGATTGATGCCGTACTCAAAGCCGACACTGACATCAGCCATGTCGTCGCAGTCTATTGCGAAACCACATCGGGCATTCTCAACCCCATCGCCGAAATTGCGCGGATCACCGCCGAGCATGGACGTGGATTGATTATCGACGCCATGAGCGCCTTCGGCGCCCTGCCCCTGAATGCCGCCGAGGTCCCTTTCGACGCCATGATGGCGTCGTCCAACAAGTGCCTCGAAGGCGTGCCGGGCATGGGCTTCGCCATCTTGCGCCGAGGCGCGTTAGAGGGCTGCCAGGGCAACGCCCATGCGCTAAGCCTAGACCTGTATGAGCAGTGGACGGCGATGGAGGCCAACGGCCAGTGGCGTTTCACCCCACCGACCCACGTGATCTGCGCCTTCGATGCAGCGCTCGACCAGTTCGATGCCGAGGGCGGACAACCCGGTCGCTTTGCCCGCTACACCGCCAATTGCCGGATTATTGTCGACGGCATGCGGGCACTCGGGTTCAAGACGCTGTTGCCCGACAACATGCAGGCCCCAATCATCATCACCTTCAAAATGCCCATTGACCCGGCCTTTGATTTCCAGACCTTCTACGATGCGCTCGGCAAACGTGGCTTCCTGATCTACCCAGGAAAACTGACCGTAGCCCCCAGCTTCCGCATCGGCTGCATCGGCCATTTGGGGGAAACAGAAATGCGCGGCGCGCTGGAGGCTATCAAGGTGACACTTGCCGAAATGGGCGTCACCAACGGCGCACCCGCCACCTAACTCCGGTCAATATTCAAACCGTCCAATTTGTGTTATAATCCTTCCGACCGGGGGTGCCTCGGTGCGGTCGCACGCGGGACGCCTCCGGATGTAATAGGAGGTTAGCCATGGCTATTGCGATTACCCTTAAGCAGTATTTGTCCGACAACGATATAGAATATGACGCCCTCAACCATCCGTATACGGCGTCGTCGCTGAAAACGGCCCAGGAAAGCCATATTTCCGGTTCCCGCATCGCCAAGGCGGTGGTGCTGAAAAAGGGCAAGGATTTCCTTCTGGCCGTACTGCCCGCGTCCCATCACATCCTATTCGAGGAGATCAATGACCTTCTCGAAGAAAAGGTAAAGCTGGCGAGCGAGGAAGAAGTCGAATCCCTGTTCACAGATTGTGAGATGGGCGCCGTGCCGCCTATTGGCCGGGCGTATGGGCTGGACGTACTGATGGATGACTGCCTGGTTGGCACCGACGACATTTATTTCGAGGCCGGTGACCACGCCACCCTGATCCATGTCGATGGTGGCCAGTTCGGAAAAATGATGAAAAGCGCCCGGCACGGCCAGTTTAGTTACCCAGGATGACGTTTCCGGGACGACGCCGGGGTACTAGTGGGTTATAAGAAGCCTGAATATTCCATGAGAGTGTAAAGGCTGATCGTCCCATTATGACCGCAACTCTGAAAACCGTATCCCCCGTGGACGGCAGCGTCTATGTGGAGCGTCCGTTTGCGGTTGAGTCCGATGTCGCCGAGGCATTGTCCACCGCTTGCCGGGCCGGAGAAGTCTGGCGCGAGGTTCCCGTCGATGAACGGGCCGCGATTTGCAGCCGCGCCGTCGACGCTATCGTCGCCGTAAAAGAGGAAATCGCCCAGGAAATTACCTGGCAGATGGGCCGCCCGATCCGGTATGCCGCCGGCGAAGTCGGCGGGTTTGAGGAACGTGCACGCCACATGATCCACGCCGCGCCGGGTGCGCTGGAAGACATTCCGGCAGAGAAAAAAGACGGTTTCACCCGCTTCATCCGGCGCGAGGCTTTGGGCGTGGTCTTCGTTATCGCGCCCTGGAACTATCCCTACCTGACGTCTGTTAATTCTGTCATTCCGGCGCTAATGGCGGGTAACGCGGTGATCCTAAAGCATTCGGCACAGACGCCGCTGGTTGCCGAGCGCTATGCCGAAGCCTTCAAAGGCGCAGACCTGCCCGCCGGGGTCTTTCAATTCCTGCACCTCGACCACACGGCCACGGAGCGCATGATCACAGCACCCGAAGTCGATTTCGTCGCTTTCACCGGGTCGGTTCCCGGCGGCAATATGGTCGAAACCGCCGCTGCCGGGCGGTTTATCGGAGTCGGGCTGGAACTGGGCGGCAAAGACCCGGCTTACGTTCGGGCCGACGCCGACATCGGGTATGCCGTGGAAAACCTGGTCGATGGGGCGTTTTTCAATTCCGGCCAATCGTGCTGCGGGATAGAGCGTATCTACGTCGACAAAACCGTTTTCGATCAATTCGTCGAAGGTTTCGTATCCCTGGTCAATGACTACCGGCTCGGCGACCCGACCGACCCGGAAACCACGCTGGGCCCGATGGTGCGCACCTCGGCTGCCGATTTCGTGCGCGGGCAGACCGCCGACGCCATCAAGGCGGGCGCTCGGGCGCTGATCGACCCCGGCCACTTCGCCGCCGACAAACCCGGCACCCCCTATCTTGCACCTCAGGTTTTGGTCGATGTCGATCACACCATGGCGGTGATGCGTGAGGAAAGCTTCGGTCCCGTGGTCGGCATTATGGCTACAGGATCCGATGAGCAAGCCGTACGCCTGATGAACGACAGCCGTTTCGGACTGACGGCTTCGGTGTGGACCTCCGACGATGGGGCCGCCCTGGCCATCGGCGATCAAGTCGCCACCGGCACCTGGTTTCAGAACCGCTGCGATTATCTGGACCCGGCGCTGGCCTGGACAGGAATCAAAAATTCGGGCCGCGGTTGCACCCTGTCGGCGCTTGGCTACGGTGGCCTGACCCGGCCTAAATCTTTTCATCTCAGAACGAAAATTTAGGATACTTCATGACCGACTCCCCCGTCCTATCCGGCAACTGGAACTATCCGACATCCATTCGATTTGGTGTCGGACGCATTTCCGAGCTGTCGAAATGTTGTAAAAACCTGGGCATGTCGCGGCCGCTGTTGGTCACCGATCCGGGGCTGTCAGAGCGCGATATGGTGCTCGACGCCATTGCCGCGACCACCACCGACGGCCTGCCGACGAGATTGTTTTCCGACATCAAAGCCAACCCGATTGGCAAAAATATTTCCGACGGGCTCAGGGTGTTTCACGAAGGCGGCCACGACGGGGTCATCGCCTTTGGCGGCGGCAGCGCCATGGATGCCGGCAAGACCATCGCCTTCATGGCCGGACAAAAACGCTCGATCTGGGATTTCGAAGACGTCGGCGACAACTGGATACGCG
>JABMOG010000289.1 GCA_013204265.1 Rhodospirillales bacterium | reverse complement strand
CGGGAAAGGATCAAACGGAAAACGATGAAGACCCGGCGCTTGCAATACCGCAAATACGCCGCTTAATATGATCAACCAGATGAGCCAGATCCTCTCTTAGATCAGGCCGCCACCTGTTCCAATTTATATGACGACGGACACCCAACGTTGAGTTTTTCGACGGTAAGGCCGTCTACACAATCGCCCAGAATTTCGCCAATACTCATTAGCAGTCGTTCGTTGGCCAGCAGCGACTCTGCTATGCTTGATATAGGAACAGTGCCATCGGTCTCGTATGTAACACTGTGCGCAACTTGACGCTCCATACCCACACCCCCCACTCGTTATTCGAGTAGAGGATAGTTTTTTTACGCCTAGGTAGTCAATCATCTTTACGTACTCCTAGGGGATACACGCCAAAATACAGAAAATTACGAATGGCAGTGAAGATGGCGGTTTACCGTTGCAAGCCGGGCACCCGCCAACGCCAATCGATTAGGCAATTTTTTCCGGTTCAGGGAAGGTTTAGCCGCTCTTGTCGGTCTTATCTTTTTCCACCTCGGCCTGATCGGCGGCCTCGATGACCTGCAGGAGAACCAGTCCGGCACCGCCGTTGGGCACGGCTCCGGACTGTTCGTCCAGCGCCCCGGCTCCGTCCACGGCGGCGGCGCGGATCGGGTCGTCTGCTTCCAAAGCCCGCTCGGCGGCGAGGCGTTTCTGGATTTGCTGGCTGACCGCACGCTCAATATTCGCACGCTGCTCGGGGCTCAGTTTGGCAAGGCTTTCCTCGTCTAATCCCATTGCCGTGAGAATTTTTTCACGCATCTCAGCCAGCTTTTCGGCGCGCACCTTTTCGGCATACGCGCCAAATCCCTTGTCTCTGATTTCCTCGAGCGTTTGCCGAAATTCACTTTTCCAGGCTGCTTCTTTATCGATTTCGGGGGTGGCGGATTTTTCCCTATCGGGGCGTGTGGCGGCGTTGGTTGCGGCACCGGTGGCGGTATCGAATTGCATGACGGTTTCTCCCTGAAACATGTTGTTGGGAAAAACAATGCAAGCTGCGGGCCAGACACAGCCAGAATTCTGCGCCTAGAACGCCACCATGCCGCTACCGAGGGGGATAATTTCGACCCGCTCACCCGCAGAAATAGCCGGGGCGTCGGGCGGGCGTATGAGCAGGCAGTCGGCATTGGCAAGGCGCGCCATCATGGAACTGTCCTGGCGCTCGAATGGCGTCGCCACCAGATTGCCGTCAGGGTCGGTGGAAAGCGTCGCGCGCAGGTAATCCTGGCGGAAATCGTTGGCCTCAAGATCACGCCCCAACAGCGCCGTCGCCGAGCCCTGATCTTCCATGCCCAGCATTACCGCCATCGCGGCCTTGAGAAAAATCGCCGAGGTTACCCCCGCCGATACCGGGTTGCCCGGCAGGCCAAGCACCGGCACGTCACCCAGGCGCCCGAAAATCAACGGCTTGCCGGGGCGCATGGCGACCTTATAAAAATCGAGGTCCATGCCTTGGTCGCCCAGCACCTTGCGCACGAAATCGTAATCGCCGACCGAGGCCCCGCCCATGGTGACCAACATGTCCTGACCGCGTGCGCCTTCGAACATCTGGCGGAGCGAATCCTCACTGTCGCGCGCGATGCCGAGGTTGAGCGGCACGCCGCCCAGGGTTGAAATGTAAGCGCCGAGCGCCACGCTGTTGGAACTAATGATCTGGTCGGGGCCTAAGGGGTCACCCGGCATCACCACTTCGTCGCCGGTGGCGGTAAAGGCAATGCGTGGGCGGCGGCGAACGCTCAACCACGGTACATTCATGGCCGCCGCCAGACCGAGATCCCTGGCCGTCAGCACGCGCCCCTCTTTCAGCAAAACATCCCCTTCGGAGAAATCCAGTCCGGCGGGGCGGACGAAGGTTCCTTGTTTCGCGCCTTCCTTGATCGTGATGTTCCGTCCGTCGGCGTCGGTGTTTTCCTGAATGATAATGGTGTCTGCACCCACCGGCAGCGGCGCGCCGGTAAAAATACGCGCCGTCTCACCGGGACCAACGGAACCACCGAAGCCGGAGCCGGCCGATGATTCGCCGATTTGTGTCAGCGATACCGGAACATCCACTACATCTTCGGCGCGCACGGCGTATCCATCCATGGCCGACACCGCGGCCGGGGGATGGGTCAGGCGCGCCGCCACGTCTTCGGCCAGCACCCGGCCCAAGGCGGCGGGCAGGGCGACTTGTTCGGCGGCCACACGCTGGACGCCGCTGGTCACTTTGGCCAAAGCCTCGGCGACGGAAAGCATTTGTTTTTTGAACTCGCTCATTCGGCCTCGAAGACCCCGGACTTGCCACCCGCCTTGTGGACTAGGCGGATATCGACCAGACGCATCGACCTGTCGACGGCCTTGCACATGTCGTAGACCGTCAATCCGGCAACCGCGACCGCGGTCAGGGCTTCCATCTCGACGCCCGTTTTACCGGTCAGCTTGCACGTCGCGGTGATTTCGACGGCGCTGCGTTCCCTGTCGCAAGTCAGATCAACCTTGACCGAGGTCAGCGCCAGCGGGTGACAAAGCGGGATCAGGTCGGGCGTTTTCTTGGCCCCCATGATGCCGGCCAGTTGCGCCACCGACAGCACATCGCCTTTTTTGACGCCGCCGTCCAGGATCAGCGCCATGGTTTCAGTCGCCATCACCACCGAGCCCTTGGCCGTTGCCGTGCGCTCGCTGATGTCCTTATCCGTCACGTCGACCATGACCGCATTGCCGTCGTCATCGAGATGGGTGAATTTCGCCATGCTCAGGCTCCCGCACTTTTGGCCTGCGGAGGGGCCAGGATAAACCGCGTCGCCGCCTCGACATTATCCCGGCGCATCAGCGCCTCTCCGATCAGGAAGCAATTGACCCCGGCGCGCGACAATCGCGCCAGGTCGTCGGGTGTGCCAAGCCCGCTTTCGCTAATCACCATGCGGTCTTGGGGAATTGCCGATAACAGGTGTTCCGTCGTCGCCAGATCGACCTCGAAAGTCTTAAGGTTACGGTTGTTGATGCCGATCAGCGGCGTTTGCAATTGCAGGGCGCGGTCGAGTTCAACCGCGTCGTGCACCTCGACCAGGACATCGAGCCTATGGTCCACCGCCGTCTGTTCCAGTTCCTGGGCCTGGATGTCATCCAACGCCGCCATGATCAGCAATATACAATCCGCCCCAAGTGCGCGGGATTCGATAATTTGATAGGGGTCCAACATGAAATCCTTGCGCAGCACCGGCAGCGTAACGGCGGCGCGGGCGTCGATCAGGTCTGTGTCGCTGCCCTGGAAATAGGGTACGTCGGTCAGCACCGACAAGCATGTCGCCCCACCGGCCTGATAGGCCCCGGCCAGCATCGCCGGGTCGAAGTCTTCGCGGATCAGGCCCTTCGACGGCGAGGCCTTCTTGACCTCGGCGATCAAGCCATAACGCCCGGCCGTGGCGGCGGCGCGAAGGTGGGCGGCAAAACCGCGCGGCGGCGAGGCCTCACGGGCTGCGATTTCCAGGCTTTCCAGCGAACGATTTTTACGGCACGCCGCGACATGCGCCCGCTTGTCTTCACAAATGCGGTCCAGAATATCGCTCATGAGGAGGCTTCGTTGGTAATGGCGACCAACTGGTCCAATACGGCCCGCGCCTTGCCATTGTCGATAGCAGCAGCAGCCAGTGCTGCCCCTGATTTCAAATCATCGGCTTTGCCGGCAACAATCAGGGCGCCGGCGGCATTGAAGACAACGACATCCCGGTAGGCCCCGGGCGCCGCGTTCATCACGGCTGTGAGCGCGTCGGCATTATATTGGGCGTCGCCGCCTTTTAAATCTTGCGGTTGGGCGAGGGCAATCCCGGCATCTTCGGGCGACACGTCGAAGGTGGTGATTGCGCCATCTTTCAACTGCGCCACGTGGGACGGCCCGGTGGTCGTCAATTCGTCCAGCCCGTCGGCGCCGTGCACGACCCAGGCGGCCTCGCAGCCGAGGTTCCTGAGCACCTCGGCCATCGGCCGGATCCAATCCTTCGAGAACACGCCGGTGAACTGGCGGGTGACGCCGGCTGGATTGGACAGCGGGCCCAAGATATTGAAGATCGTGCGCACGCCCATCTGGACCCTGGCGGGGCCGACGTATTTCATGGCGCTGTGGTGGCGCGGCGCCATCAGGAAACCGATACCGGCCTCGGCAATAGCGCGTTCGACCAGGCCTAATTCGGCGTCGATGTTGACGCCCAACGCCCCCAACACATCGGCCGCACCCGATTTCGACGACAGCGCCCGGTTGCCGTGCTTGGCCACCGCAACGCCGCAGCCGGCGACGACAATGGCGGCGGCGG
>JABMOG010000288.1 GCA_013204265.1 Rhodospirillales bacterium | reverse complement strand
GCCAGATCCTCTCTTAGATCAGGCCGCCACCTGTTCCAATTTATATGACGACGGACAGTCGACGCGACGCTGGCGACGCTGGCGATCGGCACGGTCCTCGCCATTTTACTGGAATTCGGCTTCCGCCAGGTCCGCCTACGCCTGGCCGCCTTCGTCAATGCCCCCTACGACGAGGGACTGACCAATTCCTCCTTTGCCATACTGACCGGGGCTAAATCAAATGCCCTGGAATCGCTGACGCCGGGCCTTCGCCAACAAATTATGGCTGGCGCCGATACCATTCAAACCGCCTATTCGGCCCCCAACGTAGCCGCCCTTTTGGACGTTCCTTTTGCCCTCATTTTCGTTGCCGTGCTGTTCTTGTTAAGCCCGCCGCTGGCGATCATCGTGCTGCTTTTTCTGGCCTTGGTCTTTATTTCGGCGATGCTGACGCTGTCGTCACTGCGTCAGCCGACCCGGGAAATGACCGTGGCTGGTGGGCGGCGCAATGCCCTGGTCGGGTCGGCCATCAGCGCGGCCGACACGGTCCGCGCCTTCAATGCTCAATCACTGATCCGTAAACAGTGGCGCACAGAATCCAGTTTGTTCCAACGCCTGATCCGCTCCATCACCGGCCGCCAAGGTCTGGTGCAATCCATCAGCGCCAGCGCCCAGGCCCTGATGAGCGTTGCGGTCATTACAGTCGGCGCCGTGTTGGTGGTGCAGGGACAATTGGATATCGGCGGCATGATCGGAGCCAATATCCTGGCGTCAAAGGCGTTGGGGCCGATTATTAAACTGGCCCAGATGGGAGAATCCTTCGCCAAGGCCCGCCAGGCAACGGCGCTGCTTCAGGAATTTGCAAAAATCCCCATGGAACGCACCGAAGGCTCTGCACTCGACACGTACACCGGACGGATTGAATTTCAGGACTTAGCCTTCATTCACCCCGGACAGCGCGCACCGTTGTTTGAATCCCTGAGCCTGAAACTGGAACCCGGCGCCCTGTTGCCCATTTCCGGGGCCAATGCGGCTGGTAAAACCACCATGGCCCGCCTGATCGTCGGGTTGTTGGAGCCGACGCGAGGGAAAATCCTGGTCGATGGCGTCGACCTTAGCCAGGTCGTTCCCGAATGGTGGCGCACCCAGATCGTCTATCTGCCCCAGGAACCGGGGTTTCTAAACACCACCTTCCGTGAAAATCTGCAGGGCGCGAACGCCAAACTGGACGACGCAGCACTGAATGCACTGGCGCGCACGGCCGGATTGAAGTCCTTTATCGATCAAAGCCCCGACGGCTTCGATACCCGAATGGAAAACAACGGCGCCAACCTTTCGCTAGGCATTCGGCGCAGGTTTGCCCTGGCCCGGGCGCTGGCTACTGATGGCATGTTGGTGATCATCGACGACCCGACCGAAGGCCTGGATGCGGAAGGCAGCAGAACGGTTGCCGAAGCCTTGAATGCCTTGTCCAAGCGTGGGCGTACCGTAATTGTATTTTCCCATGACGCGCATATTCTGTCGTCGGCGCCTTATTATATGGACCTAAATTCCAAACCAGTGCCGAAAATGATTAAAAAGGGCGCCGATAAAGATGCCCCCACCCAGTTGGCGGCTGTGCCGACGCCAAACAAAAATCCCAATGCGGCTTCCGCCAAAAAGGCCAGCTCATGAGTGCCGCGACGGAACACACAGCCGCAAATAAAAGCGACAGCGAAGCCCCAACGCATATTTTTTTCATCCTCTGCGCGCTGCTTGTCGGTGTCTTTTTCGCCTGGAGCTATTTCGGCAAACTGGATGTTGTCAGCTCCGCCGTCGGCGAGGTTATTCCATCCACCCAGGTCAAGCACATCCAGCACCTCGAAGGCGGCATCGTCCGTGAAATTCTGGTGCGCGAAGGCGACAAGGTCGAAAAGGGCCAGATCATGGTTAGCCTCGAGCCGGTGTCGTCGGGCGCCGATGTCGAGGAATTGAATGTCCGGATAACTTCGCTAAAAGTTGAAATCGCACGGCTCGCGGCCGAAACCAGCGGAACGAAAGAACTTGTGTTCGCTCCCGAACTTGTCCGCGACTATCCTGATCTGATCAAACAAGCCAAATCTTTTTTCAAGACCCGTATGAACCGGATAAAAAACCAGTTGGACGGCCAGCGCGAACAGATATCCCAACAAGAACGCGCAATCGACGAGATTTCCGCCCGCCTCAAAAACAACCGCCAGCAACTAACCCTGCTTAACGAGCAGATCGAAATTTCCAAGGAACTGTTGAAAGAACAGCTTTCCAACCGGATGCAACATTTAAACCTGCTGAAGGAAGCCTCGCGGCTGAAAGGCAAGATCGGCGAGGACGCCGCCGGTCTCCGGCGCACCCACGCGGCCCGCAAGGGGGCGCTGAACAAACTTGAAACGATCCGCGCCGCCTTCCGCGAGAAAGTTCAGGAAGACCTGGAAAAGAAACGTCGCTCTCTTGAAGAGTACATCAACCGGCAGCGGAAATACTCGGACTCACTAAATAGAACCGACTTGCGTTCGCCGGTTGACGGCGTCGTGAAAACGCTTTTCGTCGCCACCGTCGGCGGTGTCGTAGCCCCCGGGGGCACCATTGCCGACGTCGTGCCGGGCGGCGACATACTGGTCATAGAAGCCCAGTTGCAGACCCAGGATGTCGGATACGTCCATTCCGGACAAGAGGCGCTGGTGATGCTGGCCTCAAGCGACGCAGTGCGGTTCGGAAATCTGAAAGGCGAAGTCCTCTCGGTCAGCCCCGACGCCATAGATAATGCCCAGGGAAATCCTTTTTATAAGATCCGCATTTCCACCAAACAGACCTATTTCCAACGTGGCAACGTCAAGTATCGGTTGGTTCCAGGGGTTCAGGTCGTGGCCTCAATCCGCACCGGACAGCGATCCGTGCTGTCTTATTTGACCGATCCCTTCCTAGGTTCCTTTCAAACGGCCCTGCGGGAACGCTAGAGCATTCCCGGTTCCCTCGCGTTCACCGAAAATTCGTCGTCGCGGATGATTTCATCCGCTCGGGATTTTCTCTAACACCCGCCCCCAGCCCCACAAAACTTGACCAAGGTCAAAGCCTGCGCCCGGGTTTTTCGGTATCCCTACACCGTCAACTATTGTTTTCCACGGGGGCCATAAATGACCAAAATGCTCGACGATCTGCGCCAAGACCACCGCAATCTTGCCCGCCTATGGGATTTGCTGGGCCGCGAACTCAATATTTTCAAGCAAGGCGGGCTGCCCGATTACGGCCTCGTCGAAAGTATTCTGGATTATTGCCTCAATTTCCCCGACCTGTGCCACCACCCCAAGGAAAACCTGATTTTCGATAAATTGGCCGACCGCGACCCCGGCGCCATGAGCGCCATCGGCGACCTCAATACGGAACACCAAAAATTGACGGAATTGACATGGCGGTTTTCCACCGCGCTGAGCAACGTTCTCGAGGACGAGCAACTGCCCAGGGAATGGTTCCTCAATGTGGCCAATGAATTTCTCAGTTTTTCGCGCCATCATATGCAGATGGAAGAAGTCCTGTTTTTCCCCGCAGCGCGTAAAAACCTGACAGACGAAGACTGGGCCGAACTGGAAGCGGCGACCGAGGTCGTGGATGACCCCTTGTTTGGTACCGACAAACAGGAAAAATACCAGTCTCTTTTCCAGGATATTATGGATTGGGAAAAAACGCTAAAAACCATGGACGAGGCCGAAGCCCGGGAAAAAACATCCAGGACTATCTGAGCCCCGTTGGCGAAAAATTACGCCACTTGACCAAAATCAAGGCGGAACAGGTTTTTAAAGCATAGAGTCGTAAACAGTTCCGGGAAGAGTCCCCCTTTTTTCCGGAATCAGGGCGGACAAGCCCTTCATCACCCCAAACGACAAGCTTCCCTGTTTAACTCGCGGAATCATCCGGTTCCGCTTTTTTTTGGGAAAACGGATAATCAGAGGCCGTCGGAAACTTCCAGTTCGTCCATCAGCTCATCAAGGTTGGGAATATGAACCCGGCGGCCCGAAAAATGAGCGATATTGCCTTCCTCGAAACTGCGGATCGTCCGGGACATGGATTCCGGCCGGATGCCGATCATTGCCGCCATGTCTTGGCGCGACAGGGGTAATTCCAGGGTCAAATCGCCGTTCGCCCCATCTACGCCATAGCGACATCTCAACACCAGTAACAAATGGGCAAACCGTGCGCGGACCGGCAACGTGGCACTATTCAGGACTCTTTCTTCGGCGTCGTTCAGGTCCATCGCCGCATGTTTCAGAAACCGAAGGCCGAGAGACGGGTTTATGGACAGCAATTTGCGGACCGTGGATTCGTTAATTGAACAGATGACCGATGGTTCAAGAGCCTCGGCCGAGTTGTTATGGGCATCCCCGGCCAGAAAGGAACGGTAACCCATAGTATCGCCGGGATGGTTGAGGCGCAGCAGGATTTCGTCTCCACCGGAATTCATTTTGCGGATGCCGATCAGGCCGCTTTCGATACAGTGTACCCCGCCACAGGGATCCCCTGCGTGAAAAATGGTTTCCCCCGGAAGGTATTCCCGGCAGGTTTTGCCGACGTTCACCAGTTCCAGTTCATCGTCCGACAGGACACACCATTCCGTTTTTCCCCGCGACTGACAGGTAAAACAGTTCCGGGAGGTCGATGGATTGGAGCCATTATTCATCGGGCGGCCTTTCGAACCCTTTTTACTTGAGGACAAAACGGTAATACGTCGGTTTATATATAACAACGTATTTTTAGAATGGTTTTAGAACTTTCTCAGCCTTTTCGGCGGCACTTGATTGCGATCAAGGAAGGGGCACAAAACCGGCTCTAGTCTGGAGGCTATAAGTGATTGGATTAGTGATGACAATACGGTGCAGCGCAAAACAGAATTCATCCCAGGTCAATGCCTGTTCCCATCAGGCGGTTTGCGCAACACCTTGCTCGCCATCGGAGAAAATAATGTTCGATTCAAAAAAGGCTTCGGTCGCAGCCAGGAATTTTCTTAAACGTTTCGGAACAAACGCACCGGCGGAAGCCAAGCGCCGGGCCCAGGAAATGCAATTATTCGGCCGCGCCGAAGGCTATGCCACCTGGATGCTCATTCTGGAAGAAGTAAAAGCCCTGTTAACCAACGACACCGAAGAAACGATGCATTAAAGGCAAAGATCGCCTTCAAATAATATCACCTGACAACGTCCTTCAGGCGCGCCGCGAGTGGGTGCGTGTTAATGTGGAAAACTCAAATGGAACAGCGGCTGCTTAAAAAATATGACGTTGCCGTTCCCCGGTATACCAGCTACCCGACCGCGCCGAATTTCCAGCCCGGTGTCACGGGGAAAACCTATGCCAACTGGCTTGGCGGTGTTAGCAGGGATGATAGTGTGTCGCTGTATTTCCATGTCCCGTTTTGCGCCGCCATGTGCTGGTATTGCGGCTGCCATACCAAGGTCGTCAATCGCTACCAGCCTGTTTCCGATTACGCCGCCACCCTTGCCCGGGAAGTCGATCTGACCGCCGATGCGCTGGCCTCAAACCCTGGCGTCGTTCATGTGCATTGGGGTGGCGGCACCCCGACCATGCTCTCGGTGGATGATTTTTCCCACTTGATGGATACGATCCAGAGCCGATTCCGATTTACCGGGCAGACGGACATCGCCGTCGAGATCGACCCCCGAACCCTGACCAGGGCCATGGCCGCCGCCATGGCCAGGGCCGGCGTCACCCGCGCCAGCCTTGGTGTTCAGGATTTCAACGCCCACGTCCAGGAAGCCATCAACCGGGTGCAGCCCTATGAGGTCACTAAAAACGCCGTCGACTGGCTCAGGGAGGTCGGAATAAACGCCATTAATTTCGACCTGATGTACGGATTGCCCGGCCAGACCACCAAAGACGTGGCGCGATCGGTCGATCTGGCCCACTCATTGGCGCCCAACCGGCTGGCTCTGTTTGGCTATGCCCATGTGCCGTGGATGAAACACCATCAGAAAATGATCGATACCGACGCCTTGGCGGACGGACCGGGACGCATGGCCCAGTTCGAGGTGGCGGCACAGCGCCTGAGTGCATTGGGATACCAGGCCATCGGACTGGACCATTTCGCCCGACCCGACGACGCGCTCAGTCTGGCCGCTGACGAAGGGCGGCTTAGGCGAAATTTCCAGGGATACACCACCGACGAGGGGCAAACCCTGCTTGGCTTCGGAGTATCCGCCATCGGCAGCTTGACCGGCGGCTATGTGCAGAACGAAACCGCCATCGGCGCTTACGGGCGCGCCGTCAATGCCGGGCGCTTACCCATTGTCCGCGGCATCGAGATGACCAAGGACGACCGCCTGCGGCGCGCCATCATTGAACAGCTGATGTGCGGGCAGGACGCAGACCTCAAGGCCCTGACAGCGCAATTCGGAATGGTTGAGACCTTCGCTGCGGAACAGGTCGCCCTGGCACCCCTGATTGACGACGGCCTGGCCGAATTCAAGGCCGGGGTGGTTCGTATAACCGAAAAAGGCCGGCCCCTGATGCGCATGGTAGCCGCCGTCTTCGACCGCTATCTAGAAACTGGTGCGGGCAGGCATTCGCGCGCCGTCTGATCCTTTGTCGGCGGGATCAGGCTTCCTTCAGGAACGCCTCGTATTTGGCCGTTAATTCTTCCGCCGACCCCGCCAACAGCCGCTTGCCGATTTCGCCTGTGGCAAGCGATGGGTCAGACCCGATGCGCCCGTCGGGGAAACGGCGGCGGTAGTCTTCGGCGTCATAGATAGTGCCAAGGGGCGCAAGTTTGGGCGTCATCGGCGTTGCCCTCACCCGTTCGGCATCTTGCGGGTACCCGTAATAGGTCAGCGACACCTCGGACGGCGTCGCATGGCGGCCTTCGGCCTCGCCGAATTCTTCATCGGCAATTTTGCTCACGTCTTTGGTTCTCCACCAATTGTACAACTCGCAGCGCACCTGGGGCTCGCGGCCTCCGGCATCGCGGAAACTTCGTTCGGCATAGATTTCGGCAAAAGCCGCTTGCATGGTCGGGATGTTGCCGCCGTGGCCGTTGATGAAGAAAAAACGGTCGAACCCGTGTAACGATAAAGATTTCACCATGTCGCACACGACCGCGATCAGGGTTGTAGGACGTAGCGCCATCGAGCCCGGAAACCCCAGATGGTGTTGCGCCATACCGACATTGATCGTCGGCGCAATCATCACATCCAAAACCTCAGCCATGGCCCCGGCGATCAGTTCCGGGCACAATGCGTCGGTGCCGATGAAACCGTTGGGGCCATGTTGTTCGGTTGATCCCACCGGCATGATAATGCCCGTGGATCGGTTAAGATAAGCCTCGACCTCAGGCCATGTGCAAAGTTGCAGTCGCATGATGTCCGTCACTCCTTAACGCTTTCTGGAAGGGCTGCGCCCAATGCTATCTTGGGGGCTGAGTGAGTATTGCGCAACCAAACACCCCTGCGCGGGTCATCCGTCCCCGGCAGTTCGTAATTCGATAGTGGTCAGGAAGAGCGGAGAAAACCCGCCACAAAGGACTTCCATAAACCGGAAGCCGTTCTCCCCCAGAAAATCTAAAGCCCAAAGCAAAAGAAAGCGCCGTTTTTTTCCGGTTCGCTTTCTTTCGCTTGCGTCCTTGATCGTCGGATTTAGTCCGAAACGACCAGGTTTTCAGCCGACGCCTTGCCGTTTTGGCCGGGCACAAGTTCGAATTCGACTTTTTGTCCTTCGTTGAGGGTCGTCAGACCAGCTCGCTCAACAGCAGAAATATGGACGAACGCATCTTTGGAACCGTCTTCAGGCTCGATAAAACCGAAGCCTTTGGTGGGGTTAAACCATTTCACTGTACCAATAGTCACTTTTCTCATCCTTCGTTGGTTATCAAAATACCGAAAACCGCATGGCACGGTTCACCGGGTTTAAACGTGTCACAAATTTCTCACGAAATTCCGCTAAGCGCTGGTGCGTCCAGTTGGATTTGCATGGATCATGTGTAACCGTTCCGGCAAATTTCTACATTCCGGGGAAAAGTGCAAGAAAAAAATCATTGATTGTATACACTTAAACTTTGCCTCCTTCTGCACAACAAACCCCCGGTCACCTAAAAATGGCGATTTTGTTTTCTTTTCGTCAACGCCGCCGGGGTGAAGGCGGGCTCCCCACGGAGCCAACGTTGGCCGATCTCCGGATCAGCCATGCCCAACGCCAGGGCTGCATTCATTTCGGCATCTTCGACCGGAAAACCCGCATCCGCCATCCCGGCCAGGATCCCATATCCGATGCCGTTTGCCGCCAGAATTTGCAATTCGTGTTGCGGCACGGGTTCTTCCATCCGGCTATCAAAGGCCCGTTTGCAGGCCCCTACATCGACCGACACCACGGCCCGGCACGACAACGGCCTGACCGCGTGCACCGAACACGATCCGTCCTTCAACAATGGACACGGCAGGCGCAACTTGGCCCGGTCTTCGCCGTCAAGCCCACGTGTATAGCCGTCGATATTGGCAACCTTGCGCGCCAAAGCCGTTTTCTCAGCAGGCGTAAAATTATCCTGAATAAATTCGAGCACCAGCAACACTTCGGGTGGCGTCGCCGTCAGGCGGATGTGGCAACACCACGGGCATTCAGCCTTGCACGCGATGGGCTGGGGCGGCGGCACCAGGTCCAAAACCTCGAAAATGACTTCTTCGGCGCGCCTTAAAGCCAGATGGGCCAGTTTCAACACAGCCGCGACCGAAGCTTTCGAACCCGCGTCAGCTTTGGCTGCCGACATCATTTTTGCCGTTTCCTCGCGCTGGGTGATGGTAGCCCGCGCAATCAGGTCCCGGGCGCGCACGACGGCATTGTCTATCATTTACAGCAATTCCAGCCGCGTCAGTTTTTGTCTACAGCATTAAAAATCTTGCCCTCGATCTTGCTATCGCGCTGCCTGAGCAAGAACACCAACAGGTCCACCATATCCTTGATGTGAAGGCTTGACGAGGTTTCGCCAACAACGGTGGAACGGGCCGTGCAAGTGATGAAGCCGGGGGCGCGTTCCTCATCAAGGATACCCTCACATGTCAGCGCGTCCTGAGAGGCGGGTTCGACATAAAATGAGGCGTTGAAAAAGCGTTTAACGCCGGCTTCTCTGGCCGCACGGACGAGCGGTTGGAATGCTTCGGGAGTGCCGACGAGATGAATTACCGCGTTGCAGCCCTTGAGCGCATCCTCAACCGTTTGGAAATCCCGGACATCCCCCTTCACTTCGCGCAAGTCCGGATAAGACCGCACATGGTCGAGGGCATCCTCGCCATGGCGGTAAAGGTCGAGAACGGTTACCCGATGCCCGCCTTCCAGCAATTTGTGGACCAGAGCACTGCCTACCTTACCAGCGCCGCCGGTAACCAGTACGGTCCATTTTGTTTTGGAATTTGCATAGACGAGATAAAGAACGAAGGCGATGATGACCGGAATGAAGACCAGCGGCCCGAAGCCTCCGCCCGGATTGCCAATCCCTGAGCCGTGGGCCAACGCAGGTGAAATGAAGAAATCGATCATTTCCCTACCCGGAAAATTTCACCAAGGACACATTTATGGCGTAGCCATTCGCCAATTACCCGCGCCATCCGTCTCAGTCCGAGAAGAGCCTGCTATCATCACGGAGCGAAGAAAGTGCCCCGAGTAATGAAGGTGTAATCCGACTCATACGTCATCAGGGCTATAAACACCCCAATCGCAAAGGTCGGCACCGCGACGGCGTAAACCAGGGCGAGCCGTTCCCACATCATGTGCATGAACACGGAAATGATAAGCCCCGCCTTCAAAAACATGAATAGGAGGATCAATGACCATCTGAGGTAACCCTCAACATGGTAATAGTCGACGAGGTAAGAGAAGGCGCTGAGAACAAACAACAATGCCCAGACCTTGAAATAAACGCCAAGGGGGTGTTGTTGACCTTCTACGTGTGCATCTGCTTGTGCCATGTTTTCGCCCTACCAAAGATAGAAAAATGCAAAGATGAATACCCACACCAGATCGACGAAATGCCAATACAGGCCCATGGTCTCGACGATCTCATAGCTGCCTTTGCGGCTGGTGAAAAAACCGCGGGTTCCCTCGTCATATTCGCCCCGCCAGACTTTGCGTGCGACAATGAGAAGAAACAGGACGCCGACCGACACATGAAAACCGTGGAAGCCGGTGATCATAAAAAATACCGCACCGAACTGAGGCGCACCGAAGGGGTTGGACCATGGCCGCACTCCCTCTTCAACGATCAGCTTGGTCCACTCGAAAGCCTGCATGCCGACGAATGATGCGCCGAACAGGGCGGTTATCAACAACAGCATCGCGGTTTTTTTGCGATCTTTTCGATAGCCATAGTTGACCGCCAGCACCATCGTGCCGCTGGAGGTAATCAGAATGAAGGTCATGATGGCGATCAGGATGAGAGGGATCGGCTCGCCCCCGAACGACAAAGCAAAAATTTCACTGGCAGGGGGCCACGGCACCGTCGTCGACATGCGCACGGTCATGTAGGCAATCAGGAAACAGCTGAAGATAAAAGTATCACTGAGCAGGAATATCCACATCATGCCCTTGCCCCAGGAGACGTTCTTGAACGCCCGCTGGTCGGAAGACCAATCCGTGGTCATCTCTTGTATGCGCCCGGATGGCGCGGTCGCCTCACCGGTATTTGTCGTCGCTGGTGGTGCCATGTCGTTAATTTCCCCCGTCACGTACCCAACATCAAAATGAAAATAATACACCAAACCACGAGCAGGAAGTGCCAGTAAATGGCGCACAACTCGATGCCCAAGGCGACCTTGGCGGCGTCAACCCCAAGCCGTATCCTGGCGCTGGTCCGGCTCCAGGCGACCAAGCCGCCGAACAGGTGCAGCCCGTGCAGCCCGGTCAGCAAATAGAAAAAGGCATTGGCCGGATTCGATGCGGCAAAGTAGCCAAGACCGATCAGTTGATAAGACGCCAGTAATTGGCCGGCCAAAAAAGCAAAAGCCAGGCCGCCGGCAATATTCAGGCGGACCCCGGCGCTGCCAATCTGTCCGCGCCGGGCACACACCCGCGCCCACTGCAAGGCGACACTGCTCAGGATCAGGAGAGCCGTGTTCGGCCACAACAGCCACGGGTCCGGCAAAGGCCGCCAATCGCTGCCGAGTTCCATCCGCCCGCCATAGGCAATAACCAACAGAGTGAACAAAACCGTGATCGCGGAAAGAAACACCAACAGACCGACCTTCTCCATCGGCATGGACAGGCCTTCGCTATCACCCAGAGGCACGTCCCCGCCCTGAGCCGTGGCCCAGGGTTTCTCCATCATTTGGCTAAGAATGCTCACGTATCCGGCCTATTCCGCGCCTTTAGTGGTCTTGATCTGATCGGGCGGCATATTTTGCGGCACGAAGTCGTCTTCAACGCCCGGGGGGCTGTATTCATAAGCCCAGCGATAGACCACGGGCAGCTCGCCGAAATTACCGTGACCCGGCGGGTAATCTGCCGTTTGCCACTCCAGCGTTGTCGCCTTCCAGGGGTTCCTGCCCGAGAGCTTGCCCTTAAAGACGCTGGTAATCATGTTGTAAATGAAGACCACCTGCGCAAAACCGACGATCAACACCATGATCGTAATAAATTCGTTTAGGGTCGCGGCAGAAGGCGGCACGAACGTGGTTTCGCCCATTGTGAAATAGCGCCTGGGAACCCCGACAAAGCCCAGATAATGCATCGGGAAATAGATCAAATAGGCGCCGACGAACGTAACCCAGAAGTGAAACTGGCCCATGCCTTCGTTGAGCATCCGCCCAGACATCAAGGGATACCAATGGTAAATAGCCCCGAAAATCACGAATATCGGCGCCACGCCCATCACCATATGAAAGTGCGCGACCACGAACATGGTATCGGATAAGGGGACGTCGACGGCGACGTTGCCCAAGAACAGCCCAGTGATTCCGCCGTTCAGGAAGGTCACGATGAAGGCGATGACAAACAGCATCGGGATGGTGAACTTGATATTACCCCGCCACAAGGTCAGCACCCAGTTGTAAACCTTGAGCGCCGTCGGCACGGCAATGATCAGGGTGGTGGTGGCGAAGAAAAACCCGAAATACGGATTCATGCCGCTAACGTACATGTGGTGCGCCCACACGACGAAGCTGAGGCCGCCAATAACGACGATCGCCCAGACCATCATCCGGTAGCCGAAGATGGCCTTTCTGGCATGCACGGCGACCAGGTCGGAGACGACGCCGAAAGCCGGCAGAGCGACGATATAGACCTCGGGATGGCCGAAAAACCAGAACAGGTGCTGGAACAGCACCGGGCTACCACCATCATGTTTGAGTTGCTCGCCTAAACTGACGACGGCCGGAATGAAGAAGCTGGTTTCCAGAGTCCTGTCCAGCAGCAGCATAATACCAGCGACAAACAGGGCAGGGAAAGCCAACAGCGCCAGGATGGTGGCCACAAAAATGCCCCATATGGTCAAGGGCATGCGCATCAGCGTCATACCCCGTGCGCGCGCCTGCAGAACGGTCACCACATAGTTCAAACCGCCCATGGTGAAGCCGATAATAAAGAAGACCAGAGACACCAACATCAAGATGATGCCCCATTCATACCCCGGGGTACCCGGCAGGATGGCCTGGGGTGGATATAGCGTCCAGCCGGCGCCGCTCGCCCCACCGGGGACGAAGAAGCTGGCCGTCAGAATCAACACGGCGAGCAGATATATCCAGTAACTCAGCATGTTCACATAAGGGAACACCATATCGCGGGCGCCGACCATCAGGGGGATCAGGTAATTGCCAAAGCCGCCCAGAAACAACGCGGTCAGCAGATAGATGACCATGATCATGCCGTGCATGGTGACGTACTGGTAGTATTGACCGGGTTCAATGAAGGAGAAGGTGTCCGGGAAACCCAATTGCAGCCGCATCAACCAAGACAACACCAAGCCCACCAACCCGATGGAGATCGCCGTCACAGAATACTGGATGGCGATGACCTTGGCGTCCTGAGAAAAGACGTACTTCGTGATCCAACTATGGGCATGGTACAGGTCAACATCCGGCAATTCGGCAGGCGGAACCAACACAGCTTCAGCTTTTCCAGAAGGGGCCATTAAAACATCCTCTTAACAAAATTATTTGCAGGCTTCACAAATGCAAAATTCATCGGGCAGCACCAATTGCCGCGGCGTCCGGCCTCGGTTCCTCAGCAGCCATTTTTACGGCGCCTGTGGTGTCTTTTCCGATTTTTGCCATCGCTTGCGCGAACGTTGACTGCTTTACCAGCCATTTCTGATAATCTTCCGGTGTATCGACTACGACCTTGCCACGCATTTCATGGTGTCCGACGCCGCAATATTCAGCGCACAGTATGTCGAAAGTCCCCGTCCGAGTGGGCGTCATCCAGTAATACGTGATCATTCCCGGCACCATATCCATCTTGGCCCGGAACTGAGGCACATAGAAATCATGCAGGACGTCCGTGGCGCGCAACACCATCTTGACCGATTTGCCGATAGGCATATGCAGATCGCCGTCCGGGATCAGGATATCGTCCTTTCCGGCGGAATCCTTCGGATTTACACCGAATTCATTATCGCCGTTCATATTTCGGATGTTGGTAGTGCCCAACACACCGTCCTTACCAGGCAGGCGGAAACTCCATGCCCACTGCTTGCCGACGACTTCAATTTCGGTCGCATCTTTTGGAACTGTGACGAAGTCGTTCCATGCCAACAGGCCAGGCGTCAGCAAAGCGACCACGCCCACCGACGTCAATCCGGTAAGCCATACTTCCAATTTGGTGTTTTCGGGATCGTACTCCGCCCTCCTGTCCGCCCGGTAACGATAGCGGTACAAGCAGTAAGCCATGAACAGGATCACGCCGGTGTATACGACCCCGGTGATCACGAATGTGATGTTTATGGCATCGTCAAAAGAACCCCAATTGGAGGCGATGGGCGTAAACCACCACGGGCTCATGAAATGAAATATTACGGAGCCGACGGCCAGGATCACCAGTACGATTGCCAACAACATTCCAATTCACCCCTACGCCTAAAACCCAATGAAAAAATTAAATGAAACCGCCCCTTAGATTACGTCTTATTTGTTTTTATTTTAACGCTCTACTTTTGCTTAGTTAGCGCCCTGACAATGAAACGGCCTCAATGCCGACATTTATTCAGACGATACGCCCCCGTGGGCACATAAATACCCGGCAACCGAAAATTACGCTTACGGTCTGTCCAGTGAAATTTAAGGACCGACCACTTAACTAAGCTAAATTTATAATGCGAGCAAGAGTCAATTGCACGTCGAAGCAGTCCATGTATAATTGCGTTAATATGCAGGTCGCCGAGCAATATTAATGACCAGCCTCCCAAAATGGATATTCTGGGTCGCCTTTGCTTAGTGGCTGTGTGGGGGAGTTATTGCAGGAGGCACAAAGTATGGCGCAAAAAAATTCGGCCATCGGCGTTGATGCGCTTACGCCCGATGATCCGGTTATTCATTCGATTCGCGTACCGGACCTAAAAGAGGCCTTGGTCAAGGGTATTGCCGATTTCAATGCAATGCCGACCCATTTGATTTTCCTGTGTTTGATCTATCCCATCGTCACCGTGTTAGCCACCTGGATTTACTCCGGCCACGATGCGCTGCCGCTAATCTTCCCCCTGCTTGCAGGATATACCATGATCGGCCCCTTGGTCGCCGTCGGACTGTACGAACTTAGCCGCCGCCGCGAAAAGGGTCTCGATCACTCCCGCTGGAAAGCCTTCCACGTCCTTCAAAGGCACTCGATTCGCTCCATTTCCATTCTCGGCACCATGCTTATGGTCCTCTATCTCGCATGGCTGTTTGTGGCATGGACCCTCTACGTGGTGAACTTCGGAACTGGGGTGCCAGAATCGGTTATGGATTTCACCTTACAGGTTTTGACCACTGGTTCCGGCTGGGCGCTTATTATCGTCGGCGGCAGCATCGGTTTCTTCTTCGCCGTCGTCGTGTTCTCCCTCAGCGTGGTCTCCTTCCCGATGGTTCTGGACCGGGATGTCCGCATCACGACCGCAATACAAACGTCGATCAGAGCCGTTCTGGCAAACCCCGTAACCATGGGAATTTGGGGTCTCATCGTCGCCGTTGTCCTGGTAATCGCCTCACTGCCGTTTTTTGTCGGTCTTTCCGTCGCGCTGCCGATCCTCGGACACGCAACCTGGCATCTGTACCGAAAGGTTGTCGCGCACTGACATCCGAATGGCCGACCATGAATCGGTTGCCATCGGGTTCCCTATGCTGAAAGGGCTGTGGCATACCGTGCTGCGAATGCGTCTTGAATGAGCGTCGCCAATTCAAAGCTCTGCTTGGCGATCCTGGACCTAGTTCGCCACGCCATACAGATTTCCCGCGATATATCTGCGCCGTCCAGGTGCAACACCTTGAGCTCCTTATCGCTGTGCATTTCCGAAAGGATGTATAGTTCCGGGAAGAAGGAGATGCCGACCCCCATGCCGACCATGTGACGCAAGGTATCTAGGCTTGTTCCTTCGTAATCATAGAGCAAGTCGGCGCCATAGCTGTCACATAGCCCGCGGACCTGGGAATGAAGGTGATGACCGGACTCAAGCGTCAGCACTTTCTGACCCTTCAAATCGTCAAGCAATACCCTATCGCTCTTGGCGAAGGGATGATCAGGCGCACAGACGACGCGGAGGGATTCCTTAAACAAGGAATGAAACTCCAAGGCTCGGTGCTCGACCGGCAAGGGCGTCAGTACAAAATCCAGGTCGCCGGACACGAGCGCGTCTTGAATATCGCGGGGCGTTCCTTCTTTGACGTAGAGCTTCAGATGCGGGTAGCGTTCGTGCAATTCCGGGACGACGTAAGGCAGCAGGTAAGGCCCGAGGGTTGGTGGAACGCCGAGTTTCAGTTTCCCGGCCAATCCATGCTTCTCGGAGGCGGCTAAGTCGACGATTTCCTGCACATCATTGAGAACCTTGCGGGCACGTTCGACAAGTTCACGCCCAAGTGGGGTCACGGATACGCCACTTCTATCTCGCTCGACAAGTGTCCGTCGTCATATAAATTGGAACAGGTGGCGGCCTGATCTAAGAGAGGATCTGGCTCATCTGGTTGATCATATTAAGCGGCGTATTTGCGGTATTGCAAGCGCCGGGTCTTCATCGTTTTCCGTTTGATCCTTTCCCG
>JABMOG010000287.1 GCA_013204265.1 Rhodospirillales bacterium | reverse complement strand
TTTTTCCGTTAAGCGCTCCATATAGTCATAGGTGACCGGATATTGGGTGATCAGGTAGTTCATGGATTTTTTAACAACTGTTTTGCGAATTCATCGGCCATGAAAGCGCCGATCTTGTCCAGACCGCGCGGCGTTAAGTGAACGGAGTCCGAAAAAAATTCCTCTCTGGGCCGCAGGGCCTGGACGCTCCATTCCTCAAGATCGACGAGATCGAGACGACGCCGTTTGGCAAGGCCGCGCAGGGCGGTATTATAACGCTCTGTCAGCTTCGCCAGGACAAAAGGGTTTTCGGTAAAATAGGGAAGATGGCCAATTTTCAAGGCCCGCTGCGACGGCACCTCCGACATCGTGAATAAACCCGGCAATGTGACCAGGACAACGCGGGTTCCAATGGATTCGAATTCATCGATGATTTCTTCGATTCTATTCATAAAGGGAGGGACGTAATCGTGTAGGCTCTGAACTTCGGTTGAGGCGACATCAGGCTTAAGGGTGCGGCTGTACATTTTCATAGCGAACGCCTGCTGATCTCCGACAATGACCCTGATCGTCCGGCTTGCGCGCTTATACAACCAAACGGCACGGGATCTGTTTTCCCAGGCGTCTTTCCAGGGAACGTTGGAAAATAGGGCATTCCAGCCGATATAAAGGGTTACGATTTCAGGCTTCAACGCCTTGTAACGCTCTATTTCGAAAAGCACATTTCGCGGTGAATAGCCTTCAACTCCGCCATTAACGACCTCGACCGGAATTCCTCGGCCGTTAAGATTGGCTTCCAAACGACGGGGGTAGTCCTTTGCACCTAAGCCAAAGGTGGTGGAATCGCCAAGGGCAAGGATGCGAGGACGTGCATGGGCCTTGTCCAATTCCGATCCCTTGAAACCATCCTCATTGATACGGAATAGGGTTCCGTTACTTTTATCCCGGTCATTGATTTCGGTTTGCAGAACACTGGCCCCCAGATCGTGACCAGCCATTTTTTTCTGAGCCACAACTTTTTTCAGAGTTGCCGTATAGCCCGGTCGCAATACCCAATGGTAAAGCCCACTGGGAGAGGGCATTTCGTAAGAATCGAGAATCAAACTCCGCTGCATGACGCCGGAGATAAGAGGATTGCTTCGTATTTCCTCACGATAGACATGGACAACCCGCGCCGCTGCCTCCAGAAGCACCCCGGTAATGAGAAGCACGAGAAGGCCCGCCGTTATTTTCACGGAAAGTCGAAAATTTTGTCCCTGCATCGCTTATTCGGTGGCTAACATGTTAGCGTCGTTCCCAAGCGCCTTGTTTGAGTGGCTCATGCCATCCCTGTGTTTTATACATCTCTTGCGATAAGTCCATTACAGTCGAACATCAAAGGAACAAGGGAAATCTAAATAGTATGATCCCGGTATTTATCGGAGGTTCGGGACGGTGCGGGACCTCGATCTTAAAGCAAATTCTATCGGCTCACCCTGGTGTCGTTTCTGTACCGGGAGAACTCCGGATCATCATTGACCCCGAAGGCGCGTTGGACCTTTTTTCCGCGTTGACGGATACCTGGTCGCCCTATGCCGCGGATCATGCCATTTCTCGTTTCCGTGGTCTTCTTAATTCCTGCGTCTCAGAAACCCTCATGCAAAAAATTGCCCGTTTTTTACTGTCAGCGGTTTCTATATCACCGGGCCGGTACAGCCATTGCACCATCGGCGAGCAATTCGGCAAAGCCTATTACCGTCAGCGTCTTCAGCAACTTTTAGGTCAACTGGTAAGGGCGCAAGCCAACGGTTATTGGATCGGCAGCCCGTCTTACCAATCGCAGCCGGTCATCGAAGAAGCAGGGCCCTTCCGGTCCGAAGACGCCGCCGACATCATCAGTTCTTTTTTTCACGATCTTTATCGCCACTTGGCAAATCCCGACCCCGCCACCCATTGGGTTGATGACACACCCTTCAATATTCTACAGGCAGCGGGGCTACTAAAGCTTTTCCCGCAACTGCGGTTGGTGCATATCTACCGTCATCCGCTGGATGTTGTCGCCTCCTACCGGAC
>JABMOG010000286.1 GCA_013204265.1 Rhodospirillales bacterium | reverse complement strand
TATTAACCCGATGATCAAGATCATCAACATCGTCGCAATTTTGTTGCTGGCGATCTTGGCGTAAGAAAGGCGCAAAGCCGTAGGGAGCCTTAATTTTTTTATTGACCGGATTTTTGGCTGTTGGTCTTCTTGAATCGGCCAAGGTTACCGACTAGCTGTTCCAGGACCGTCAATTTGTTGCCGTGGGTCGGCGTCGCACGGGAAACCGGAATGATTGCCTGGCCCTTTTCCATCCCCTGGGTATCAATTTTGGCGACCTTGCCCTTTTTGTCGAAAGATACTACGACGATCTGCCTTTCCAGTACCTTGGGTGCAAAAAAGGCGAAGGTTTCGATCCGTTGTGAAATATAATACCAGGTATCACTACCGAAGGGGGTGACGCTGGAAGGGGAGCCCAGAATTTCGGCGACCTCTTCGCGAGACTGTTCTCCAGGGCGAATCTCGACGACCCTTTCGGGATCGACAAGGTTGCCCCGGGTGCTTTTTCGGCTTTCGCAAGCGGACAGACTTAAGGCCAGTACGACAACGCACAGAAAAAGGGGACAGTAGTTGAAAATCCGGCGTTTTTTTAGCAATTTACCTCCTCGTTCCGCCGACGGGATTTTAAACGCCGTCCCGGAAGGTCTAATAGCCCGGAGCTTTTGGGAAAATGCACCCCAGGGGGGCGGTTGTCAATTGCCGCCTCGAAACCGCCGGGGTCTTTGGAAATAACGATGTTCGGTATATTCGGTAAAAATAATTTTGAAACCCTGACCCAGGTACTCTACACAACCATCGTCGAACAATCGCGCCAACCGGGTTTTTACCAGAATTGCGGCGTTCCCGATACACCGGATGGACGGTTCGATATGATCGTGGTTCACTCTTTTTTGGTTCTCAGGCTGCTCAAGGGCGAAACCGGCGATGCCCCCGATCTGGCCCAGGCGGTCTTCGACCTGATGTTCGCTGACATGGACCAAAACCTGCGCGAAATGGGTTCCGGAGACCTTGGCGTGGGTAAGAAAATCAAGGCCATGGCCGAAGCCTTTTATGGCCGCGTCGAGGCCTATGAGGCCGGTTTGACGGGCGAGGCGTCTCTTGAAGAAGCCCTGGACCGCAACCTTTACCGCCAAACCACCATTGACCCCGCACAAATCGCGTCCTTTGCCCGCTACATGCGACGCGAAGCGGGCCATTTGGAAGAAAAAACTGCAAAGACCCTGTTGGCGGGGGATCTGAGCTTCGGACCAGTTCCCTCCCTTGTGGAAGAGGATCAATGACAGACCAAAACCTGTTTGAGTTTCCCCGCCCTATTGCGGCGGAATCCGTAGGCGAACTGGGGCGCTCGCAGGTGATTGAGGCGACACCGGAAGAGTGCGAACGGCTGGCCCAGCGGCTCGGTCTGGACGCGCTCCTCTCACTATCGGCCGAACTCAACCTGAGCCCCAAAAAGAACGGCCGACAAATCCACCTGGAAGGCCATTTTAGCGCCGTTGTCAGGCAAACCTGCGTCGTTACTTTAAGCTCTCTGGATTCTACCATTGAAGGAACCCTGGACCTTCTGTATGACAGCACCCTGAAGGACCTAGGAGAAGGCCAGGAAAGTTTCGATATTGATGGTGATACTGACGCCGAAGCCCCCCCGGAACCTTTGCGGGACGGACATATCGACGTTGGCGAGGCGGTGGCAGAACAACTGGCTTTGGAGATCGACCCTTTTCCCCGGACACCGGGGGTTTCGTTTGATGCCCATAGAAGTGCACTGGGAACCGGGAGATCCTCTGAAAATGACGAAAACGAGACCAGCCCCTTTGCGGGCCTTGCTCAGTTGAAAGAAAAACTGAAAAAATGAAGATTGAATAATTGTAAGTTTCTTGCCCACAGGCATTTAATTAGTATAAGTAAGCTCGCGCCAAAGAAGGCGCCCCTAATTGAGGTATCTAAAGATGGCCGTCCCTAAACAAAAAATCTCTAAATCCCGACGCAACATGCGCCGTTCCCATGATTCATTGCCTTCCTCCGTCTTTGAGGAATGCCCGAATTGTGGTGAACAGAAACGGCCCCACCATATCTGCAAATCCTGCGGTTCCTACAATGGCCGTGATGTTGTAGCAGCGGAAGACGCCGCTTAAGTATTTTTGTGGGCCACATGTCTCATTCCATGTGCCAGCCCGAAGGAAGGCTCCTTTGACTGAGCCCTTGACGCTTTCAATTGACGCCATGGGCGGCGACAACGCGCCCGAAATGGTTATTGGAGGCATCGAAGTCTCGCTGGCCCGCTTATCACAGGTGAATTTCCTGTTGTTCGGGGATCAGGTCAGGCTGACGCAATTGCTGAAACTGCACCCGAGGGTGGCCGCCGTTTCGGAAATACGCCATACCGACGAAGCCATTACCAATGACCAGAAGGTTTCCTCTGCGCTCAGGACGGGGCGGAATTCCTCCATGCGCCTTGCCATCGACGCCGTCGGCTCGGGCGAAGCCGCAGGCGTGATTTCAGCCGGCAACACCGGGGCCTTAATGGCAATGGCCAAATTCGTGCTCAAGACACTGCCCGGCATAGACCGCCCGGCCATTGCTGGCTATTACCCAACCCAACGGGGGGAAAGCGTCATGCTTGACCTCGGCGCCAATGTCGATTGTGACGCCGACAACTTGGTCCAGTTCGCGGTCATGGGTGAAGTCTTTGCGCGCAACGTTCTGGGTTTGGAAAACCCTTCCATCGGCATTCTCAACGTCGGAGCCGAGAACCTGAAAGGCAACGAAGCCGTGAAAAAGGCTTCCATGATGCTGCAGGAAACTACTTTGCCGATCAAGTTCCACGGTTTCATCGAAGGCGATGACATCGGTTTGGGCACCGTTGATGTCGTTGTTACGGATGGTTTCACTGGCAACATCGCGCTCAAGACGTCCGAAGGTACGGCCAAAATGTTCGGTGAATTCCTCAAACAAGCGCTTTCGGAATCTCTAATATCTAAATTCGGCGCTTTGCTGGCCCGAAGTGCTTTGAAAAAATTCAAGATGCGGGTCGATCCCAGGCTCTATAACGGCGCCATGTTCCTTGGCCTCAACGGCATCTGTATCAAAAGCCACGGCGGCACCGATGCTTTCGGGTTCGCCAACGCCATCCACGTCGCCATCGAAATGATCACCCATTCCTTCAACGAGGGGATCAAGCAAGACTATGCGCAACTGTCCGGACATCAGCCGGAATTGAAAGAAGCTGTTGGGGACGAATGAATATACGATCTGAAATCGTCGGGTGTGGGTCCTACCTGCCCGAGCGCGTAGTCACCAATGCCGAGCTTTCCACCCGGCTGGATACCACGGACGAATGGATTCAATCACGCACCGGCATTCGCCAGCGGCATCTGGCGGCAGAAGGCGAGCTGACCTCAGACCTGGCGCTGAAGGCTGCCGAGCGCGCCCTCCAATACGCCGATATCCCGGCTGCCGAGGTCGACATGGTGGTGCTGGCGACGACAACGCCGGACAATACCTTTCCGGCGACAGCGACAAAGGTGCAAACCCGTCTCGGCATGACCAATGGTGCCGCCTTCGATATCCAGGCCGTATGCTCAGGATTTGTCTTCGGGTTGTCGATCGCCGACAACTTCATCAAAACCGGCCAATGCAAGACCGTGCTGCTGATCGGTGCCGAAACCTTTTCGAGAATTCTCGATTGGGAAGACCGCTCGACCTGCGTACTGTTCGGCGACGGCGCGGGGGCTGTCGTGTTGCGCGCAGCGGTAAACGACCCTGACGCCAACCTGGGCGAGACCGGGCATAATCGTGGTCCCGGTATTTTGTCAACTCATCTGCATTCGGATGGTTCCACCAACGATTTGCTGTATGTCGATGGCGGGCCGTCTTCGACCCAAACCGTCGGCCATGTACGCATGAATGGCCGCGAAGTTTTCCGCCATGCCGTCAAAAACCTGGCGTCGATTGTCGAAGAGGCCCTCGAAGCAAACGGCTTGAGCCCTGATGACATTGACTGGGTGGTTCCCCATCAGGCCAACAAACGCATTCTCGACAGCACGGCACGAAAGCTGGGCATGGCGGCGGAAAAATTCGTCGTCACTGTCGATCGTCACGCCAACACATCGGCCGCGTCCATTCCCCTGGCCCTGGACGAAGCCGTCCGCGACGGGCGCATCAAAAAAGGTGATCTGGTTTTGATGGAAGCCATGGGCGGCGGGTTAACCTGGGGCGCCGGATTGGTGCGCTGGTAGGAATTATGGCTATTTCCACCATCCCTTTGATATTGACGGATTTCTCCCGTACCGGTACCCTCTGATCTTGGTTCCAACAAAGGGTCCTGAAGGCATGTCTGGAAAAACGGTAACACGCGCGCAATTGGGAGAGGCCGTCTATCAAGAAGTCGGTCTGTCGAGGAACGAGTCTACGGACCTTTTGGAATCCGTACTGTCCGAAATGTCGTCGGCATTAGCGCGTGGTGAAACGGTCAAGATTTCATCCTTCGGCAGTTTTTCCGTTCGCAAAAAAGGCCAACGCATCGGGCGTAATCCTAAAACCGGTGAGGAAGTTCCCATCTTGCCGAGAAAAGTGCTGGTGTTCCGCCCATCACAGGTTTTAAAAAGCCGGATTAATGCGCGCATGAATCCCGGCGACACTTCACTGACATGATGGAAACGGGCGATAATTCAGCCCATTCCCTAAGGCCGCCCAAATCTGCCGGGGCTTTCCGAACCATCAGCGAAGTCGCCCTCGATCTGGATCTACCGCAACACGTCCTGCGGTTTTGGGAAACCAAGTTCACTTCGGTCAAGCCGATGAAGCGGGGTGGGGGACGGCGATATTACCGGCCCGAAGACGTTGTCCTGCTCAAACAGATCCGCAGCCTTCTTTATGATGATCGCTACACCATCAAGGGCGTTCAAAAGTTACTGCGCGATGGCGGCGGCAAACTGGCGAACGTGAAGGCGCAATCTTCGCTATCAACTAAGACCTCCACGGAACCTTCGGGCACTGCTCCAGCTTCGGATATAACGGACCGCGAGAAATTGACAAGCCTGCTCAATGAACTCGAAGACATCCGCGCTGAACTTCAAAGCGCCAACACCTGAACAGATAAAAAAATTGAACGCCGAGACCGGCAAGTTGTTGCCCGATGGCTGACCCAACTCTATAGTGCGGCACTTCTGGAGAAGACTGCCGGAACATGGACGGAGCGTGGCGCAGCCTGGTAGCGCACTACACTGGGGGTGTAGGGGTCGCAGGTTCAAATCCTGTCGCTCCGACCATTTTTTTAAGAGCCCGACGGCACACGCCCGGGCTCTTTTCCTTTTTCGAAAACCGCAAGCAGGCTAGGCCTGAATGTCGACGACCGAGTTGGTCGGAGGACTTAGGTTCAACCCGCCCAGGACCTTGGCTAATTGGTTGCGTGCCGATTCCACACCGCTGGACAGTTTGGCGTCAAAATTATTCTTGAAGGCCTGGGCGTTGTCGGCGGCGTGCAACTCGATGACCGAGGCCGATGTCGAGGAATCCAGAAGGCTGACAAAACTGGCAAGGCTGAGGTCGCGCTGCCCTGAGATCAGGCGGGCCGATTTTAGGGCACCCTCAAAACGGACCAGTTCCGCGTCAATGATCCCTTTTGCTTTTTCCAGGTCTTCAAACGCACGATTGCGTCCGGCGGCGGTGGTGAAGCCGTCGTACAGAAAAGAATCGAGAACGCCTATGCCGCTCCGGGTTAACGTGCCGGTGACGGTGGACGCGGCGGGTGTTCCGGGGAAGAAGGTGATCGTCACTGTGTTCGCATCGAACTCATCGATGCTATCGAGTTTAACGTCCCTGGTAATAACCGAATTATTTCCGGTCAGGGGGGCCGTGAAGAGGTCCCTTAAGGGGTCCTGCCGCCTAAGGACGCGGGCTTCGTGGTCGGAAAAAGTAATGTTTCCATTTTTGGGATAAACAATACCTCCATTAGTAAAACTTCCCTGTGTTAAGGCTCCCTTAGTTTCCGTGATGACGTAATCGCTGCCGAGCGCGGTGCCCGACAAGGTCACGACGCGGCCATCCTCGGTTTTGAGAAACACAAATTCGTCATCGGTGGAACTGTTTAGAAGGTTCGGCGTATCTACCGTTTGGCCCGCCACCTGGGACAGTTGGGCCAGTTTAACGTCGAACTGAACAGCGTTGTCACCGGACTTGAAACGGTCGGCCTGTAATACTTCGGCAAACAGACCATCGGCCAGCTGACGGATGGACTTGATGCGGTCGACGGTGTTCGACAGAAACGAAATGATTTTAGAAAGATCTTCGTTAGACTCGCGTGGCCTACTGGTGCGCTCGTTGACGACCTCGATTTTCTTTTGTAACCCGGAGCGGATGGCCCGCTCCTGGCGCGCAAGGCTGGATGCCCCGACTGCTGCCGAGTTCAGAACCCTGGTGGCATTGGTGATATCGAATGAATTTGGGCTAACAATCGATTCAACCATACGGATTGGGCGTCCCTAAAATTGACGCCGCTCCCACTTCAAACGCCTTCTAGCATCTCCTGGTGCGGAAAGGTTTATTATAGCCAAATTTCGCTTTAAAAATCAATTCCGTTCAAATTTGAGGAGGAAAAGTCCAATGTTTCCAATACTTTTGTGAAAGACCATCAAACCCATGAACCTATGAGGATTCGACAAAAAAAGGCCGGAATAAATCCCGGCCTTTGAGTTTGTGCTCTTGAGGGAAGGGAGGAGTTAGCTTTCACGAAATCCAACCTACGCCCCCAATAGATACCTCCCTAAGCCAGATGGCAGTGACGACCATCACAGGGAAGGAATTTTCTCAATATTTCGATTATTCATGGGCACAAACGAAAGGGTGCCCCGATTTCCGAAAAACCGCTTCAGGCGATAGCCCGGCGGGCGGTTTCGACATCTTCGAAAATATCAAAAACCGTTTCCAACTTGGCCAAGTGCAGCACCTTGTTCACCGACCCTCCGACACCAGCAAGCGCGAACCCCTTGCCCCGTTTGCGGGTCGCCTGAAATGCCTCAAGCAAACTTGCGACGCCGGAACTGTCAATCATCATGACGCCTGACATATCGACTACGATGCCGCCCACCTTGCCGACGGCATCAAGCAGAACTTCCCGTAGGTCGGGGGAATATTTAAGATCTACATCCCCTGTCAAGGTGACGACAAGCAGGTTTTCCTCATTGGAAACGGTGTATTTCATTGGGTAATGTAAGAGAACATCTTTTAATCAGGTGCTGGTAAAAAGCTCGCGGCCAGCTTCGGTCAGGCCGCAGATCAGCCAATCCGGTTTGATCGGATTGTTAAACCAGGGTTTAGCCCAGCCTCTTTGCAGGCAACTGTGAACTGTGCGTTCGCTAACGCGCCGTCCGTTTTCGTCAAACAGCGGCAATTTCCCGCCCGCCTGATTTAGCCCGTGAGACAGCCATAACAATTGATTCTGCGTCGGCGCACCTTTACCCCGTTTGCGGGCAGGGGCTTTTTTCTGTTTATTTTGGACAACCAATTGTAACGGCATTTCTACCTCGAAAACCCATAGTCAAGATAATATTCACCGGCAATGCTACGTTAATTTGGATTTTAGGCCAAGAGGCTATTCGAATTCATGATTAGCGAGAAAGGAAACGCCATGGCACACAGCCTGATTTACGTAACCACCGGGTCTCGCGACGAAGCCCTCGCCATTGCCCGCGAATTGGTGGAAAGCCGTCTTGCGGCGTGCGCCAATGTTCTGGCCGGAACCACCTCGATCTACCATTGGCAAGGCGAGGTCTGTGAAGAAGGCGAGGTATCGTTGATTCTGAAAACCCGTGACGATCTTGTCGAGCAACTGGTTGAGAAGATTCAGGATTTGCACAGTTACGATTGTCCGTGCGTGGTGTCGCTGCCAATCAGCGGTGGCAACGCGGCCTTTCTGAACTGGATAGACTCCGAAACGATCAAAAGTCCTTAAAGAACAACCGTCGCCACGGCCTGCGCCGCGATGCCTTCGCCCCGCCCGGTAAATCCCAGCCGTTCCGTGGTCGTCGCCTTGACGCTGACGCGGTCCTGAGAAATTTCAAGAATTTCGGCGATCCTCACGCACATGGCCTCGCGGTGGGGTCCGATTTTTGGCTGCTCGCAAATCAGGGTGACGTCGAGGTTTGCAATACGCCCGCCTCGTGTGCTCAGCAATTGCCCGGCATGGCGCAAGAACATATCCGACGGAGTTCCTTTCCATTGCGGATCAGAGGGCGGAAAATGCGCGCCGATATCTCCGGCCCCGATAGCCCCTAACAAGGCATCAGTCACGGCGTGTAGCCCGACATCGGCGTCGGAATGTCCCTCCAGCCCAAAATCGTGAGCGATAACGACGCCGCACAGAGTGACGAAGTCGCCGGCTTCGAACCGGTGCACATCGAGACCGAACCCGGTGCGAACATCTCCGCCATTAATAAACATGCGTTCGGCGCGCATCAGGTCTTCCACCTCGGTAACCTTGAAGTTGTCTTCCGCGCCTTCGACCATTGCCACGACCAGACCGGCGCGCTCGGCAACGGCGGCGTCATCGGTCAATTCTTGCCCGGTCGCTTGGCGATGGGCGGCGAGGATGTTATCGAAACGAAAACCCTGGGGCGTTTGCGCCCGCCATAATCCGGCGCGCTCGACTGTGGTCTCTATGAGGCCGCCACCACCGCGCTTCAGGGTGTCGGCAACGGCCAGGGCAGGGATCGCGCCGGGGGAAGTTTCCAGCGCCGCCAGTACCCGGGAAATAACCCCGTGATCGACCAGCGGACGGGCGGCGTCGTGAACCAGCACGCGAGTCGGCGGATTACCGCTAAGATGTTCCAGGCCCAACGCCACCGATGCCTGGCGAGTTGCGCCGCCATTTACCGGTGCGGGCAGGGATAAGCCCCGGACCGCGTCCTGGTAAAGGTCATGATGGTCGGGATGAATAACCGCCTGAACCATTGTAACCTCGGGATGATCGAGAAACGCCATTAACGACCGGCGCAGGATGGCGTGACCGGCCAGACGGCGGTACTGCTTGGGCACTTCACCGCCGAAGCGCTGGCCTTCGCCGGCGCCGACCACCAATGCAACGGTTGCGTTCATGGTATTCTTTCCTGTCGCTCTCGGTGCTATTTTGCTTAGCCAGCCGCAACTTAGAGGGCCGCAAAGTTCTTGCCAAGGGGGGCCGACGGCGCGATTGTGCGCTGAACAATTAAGGTTAAGCATTTTTCCATGCCCGACAACATGATCCTCGGCCTTTCGGCCATTATTGCCCTGGTGCCATCGTCGTTGCTGGCGATGCGGCGCAACCACCGTCCCGACATGGTTTTCTGGATGGTTTTGATCGTCGCAGTGGCCGGCCCGGCGATTTGGGTGTTGTTCTCCTTAGCCGGTTCCTGGCAAACGAACCTTGCGACGGCCTTGTGGGTTACCGTCGCCGCCACCATGACCATTTTTGCCGTGGTCACCATCCTGACCCGGGAATCCTGGCGCCTGACACCACTGGTCACCGTGTATATGACAGCCCTTGGCATAATCGCCATGATTTGGGGCAGCGCCTCGCACAAACCGCTGGCCGCTGCCGCCACCGCCGACGGCTGGATCGGTGTCCACATCGGCGTTTCGGTCGCTACTTATGCCCTGGTCACCATTGCCGCCGTCGCGGCGCTGGCCGCTTTCCTCCAGGAACGAGCCTTGAAAAATAAACGACCAACGACGCTGAGTCGCCTGTTACCGTCGGTCGCCGACTGCGAAGAACTCGAAGTCCGACTTCTGGTTCTCGGTGAAATCGTTCTTGCCCTGGGGTTGGCATCGGGTATGGCGCTACAATACGGCGAAACCGGAAGTCTACTGGTGTTTGACCATAAAACGGTTCTAACCATAACCGCGTTCGCCGTCATCGGCGGGCTTCTAGTGGCGCATTACAAAACCGGACTGCGTGGCCGACAAGCCGCCCGAATCGTGCTTCTGGCTTACCTGTTGCTGACGCTTGGCTATCCCGGAGTGAAGTTCATTACCGACGTGATTTTGGCCTGATAAAAACTCAATGCCCGGTATTTAAGCGAATATTTAAACGAAAACGGCCTTCAAAAGCATTGAATTTCCGGCAGAATTGCCTAATAAGTAGGCAGCAAAATAAAGTCCTGCACATATGTCACTACAAATTGGACCCGTTCGCCTGGATAGCCCTGTGATCCTGGCCCCGATGTCGGGGGTAACCGACATGCCATTCCGCCGTTTGGTCAAACGTTGCGGGGTCGGGCTTGTTGTGTCCGAGATGATTGCCTCGCGGGCGATGGTGTACGCCGCTAAAAAAACCATGAAAATGGCCAGCCATTGCGCCGACGAGCATCCCATGGCGGTGCAGTTGGCTGGCTGCGAGCCCGACATTATGGCCGAAGCTGCGCGCCTCAACGAAGCCCGTGGCGCATCCCTGATCGACCTCAACCTGGGCTGCCCAGCAAAAAAAGTCACTAACGGCGACGCCGGGTCTGCGTTGATGCGCGACGAGGTGCTGGCCGAAAACATTTTCAAAGCCGTGGTTGCGGCGGTCAAGGTGCCGGTGACTTTGAAAATGCGAACCGGCTGGGACGACGACACCCGAAATGCGCCTGAACTCGCCCGTATCGCTGAAGCCAGCGGCATCCAGTCGATTGCCGTGCATGGCCGCACCCGTTGCCAGTTCTACAAAGGCCACGCCGACTGGAAATTTATCGCCCAGGTCAAGGAGGCCGTCAGCATTCCGGTTTTTGCCAACGGTGACATCAACACTTTCGATGATGCCCGCCAGGCCCTGAACGATTCAGGCGCCGACGGCGTGCTGGTCGGCCGCGGCACCTATGGCCGACCGTGGTTCCCGAACCAAATAAATCACTTTCTGAAGACTGGCGAGCGTTTGGCAGACCCGGCGCTGTCTGAACAGTTATCCCTTATCCTTGAGCACTATGACGCTATGCTGGAGCATTACGGCCTACAGGGGATCAAGATCGCGCGTAAACATCTGGGATGGTATTCCAAGGGCTTCCCAAATTCCGCCGAGCTCCGGTCTCACGTCATGCGCGAGGATAATCCGGACCGCGTAAAAGCCCTGTTACGGGAATTCTACAAACCGATCATTGAGAAAGCCGCAGCCTGAATGACCAAACCTGTAGCCGCCTTCCGCCACAACGACGTCGGCAAAGCAGAGATTTCCGTCGATGGCATTCTTAATGCGTTATCCTTGGCGGTGATCGTCCTCGACGGGGAAGGCACCATCGTTCATGTAAACACTGCCGGCGAACATTTCTTGCAAGGTGGCGCCCAATACCTGAAGGGCCGTCCCTTTAGCAGCCTTCTACCCCAAGACAACCCGGTGTTTTCCCTGATCGAACAGGTCCGCAAACAGGGTTTTGCCATTTCCGAATACGGCGTAACCCTGGAATCGCCACGCATCGGCAAACATCTCGTCAACCTTCAGGCCGCCCCACTGGCCGATACTCCGAACATCATTGTGCTGACCGTGCAGCAGCGATCCATCGCCGACACCATCGACCGCCAACTAACCCACCGGGGCGCCGCGCGTTCGGTCACCGCCATGGCCGCTATGCTGGCCCACGAGGTCAAAAACCCCTTGTCGGGCATTCGCGGGGCGGCACAGCTTCTGGAACAGAACGCCAATCCCGACGATGTCAGCCTGACGACGCTGATCCGCGAAGAATCTGACCGCATTTGCGAGTTGGTCGACCGCATGGAGGTGTTCTCAAATGTCGCTCCCCTGCAACCGGGGCCTGTCAATATTCACCAGGTTCTTGACCGGGTCATGCAGCTGGCTAAAAACGGGTTCGGCCGTCATCTGCGGTACGTGACCAATTTCGATCCGTCGCTGCCTGCGGTGTTGGGACATCGAGACCAACTGATTCAGGTGTTTTTGAATTTGATCAAGAATGCAGCCGAAGCCGCGCCCCTAAAAGGTGGCGAAATCATCTTGGAGACCGCGTATCAACACGGTTTTCGCTTTGCAGTGCTGGATTCCAATTCCCGCATTCACCTGCCACTCAGAATCAGCATCAAAGACAACGGCGACGGCATTGCGGAGGATATCAAAAACTGCCTGTTCGATCCCTTCGTAACCTCGAAACCCCAAGGCACCGGTCTGGGGTTGGCGCTGGTTGCCAAAATCATCGGCGACCACGGTGGCGTCATCGAATGCGACAGCCAGCCCAAACGAACCGAGTTCCGGGTCATGTTGCCCATGACAGAGAGCTCCGAGACGCAAGACATACAAGACATAGAAGAAGGTGCCCAGGCATGAGCAAGGCCACTATCCTGCTGGCTGATGATGACGCCGGCATCCGCACCGTTGTCAGCCAAGCCCTTGGCCGCGCCGGATACGAAGTCCGCGCGGCAGGAAACGCGGCCACCTTATGGCGTTGGGTCAGCGACGGGGACGGCGACCTGGTCATCACCGATGTAGTCATGCCCGACGAAAACGGACTCGACCTGATTCCGCGCATCCGCTCCATCCGCCCGGAACTCCGCATTATCGTGATGAGCGCCCAGAACACGCTACTCACCGCAGTCAAGGCCACCGAACGCGGGGCTTTTGAATACCTGCCGAAACCCTTCGATATCGACAAGCTGGTCAATGTTGTCCGCCGCGGACTGGAAAGCCCTCAATCAGGCAGCGTTGCCACCGGCGAAGAGATCGATGAGGCGCTGCCTTTAATCGGACGCTCCGGGGTCATGCAGGATATCTACCGAACCTTGGCACGCCTGATGAGTTCCGACTTATCCGTTATGGTTACAGGCGAATCCGGCACTGGAAAAGAACTGGTCGCCCGCGCTCTGCATGATTTCGGCAAACGCAAAAACAAGCCCTTCGTCGCCGTCAACATGGCCGCCATACCGAAGGAATTGATCGAAAGCGAACTTTTCGGGCATGAAAAGGGAGCCTTCACCGGAGCCCAATCCCGCAACGTCGGTCGTTTTGAGCAGGCGGAGGGCGGAACCCTGTTGCTGGATGAAATCGGCGACATGCCAGCCGACGCCCAAACACGCCTCTTGCGCGTGCTCCAGGAAGGGGAATTCACCACAGTCGGCGGCAATACCCCTATCAAATCCAATGTCCGGATCGTCGCCGCCACCCACCATGACCTAAAACAACTGATCCGCCAGGGTATCTTCCGGGAAGATCTTTTTTTCCGCCTCAATGTTGTGCCCATTCGCTTACCCGCGTTGCGCGAGCGTACCGAGGATATTCCGGAACTGGTCCGATCCTTCCTGGCTCGCGCCGCAGAAGACGGCTTACCCTGGAAAATTATCGACCCTGAGGCTATGGACCGGCTCAAAACCCATTCGTGGCCCGGCAATGTTCGCGAACTGGAAAACCTGATCAAGAGGCTGGCGGCGCTGTATTCCCATGAAGTCATCACTGCCGAGGACATCGACATTGAATTGACGGAAACCGCATCAGCTCCTTCCGCCGATGAGGAAGAGGGGCTCTCCAAAACTGTGGAACAAAGGCTGGCGTCGTATTTTTTCGCCCACGATGGCGCGCTGCCGGCGGCGGGCCTGTACCAGCGCGTCCTCAGGGAAGTCGAACGCCCCTTGATTTCGCTGACCTTGCAGGCGACCCACGGCAATCAGATCAAGGCCGCTGAAATTCTGGGCCTCAACCGAAATACGTTGAGAAAGAAAATCCGGGATCTCAACATTCCGGTCATCCGCGGAATAAAATGAGCGAACCAGGCGCACATATGGAACGGGTTAGAGGCTGGGCCGCGAATGCCAGCCTGCACCGCAAGCTGGCCTATCTTTTAGTTGTCGCCGCCGTAGCCGCCGGCATCGCCACTGTCGCCATTATGGTCGGAACCTTCAAATCGGCTTTAGACCTCAATGCCATTCTCAACCTGATTTACCTGGATGGTATTATCCTTTTGTTACTCGGTCTGGTGGTCGCATGGCGGCTGGTTTCCTTGTGGCAGGAACAACGCAGCGGCCAGGCCGGAGCCGGATTGCACGTCCGACTGGTAATATTGTTCGGGCTTGTGGCGGTGACACCAGCCATTTTGGTGGCTGTGTTTTCGGTTGTGTTTATAAACTACGGCCTGAATAATTTGTTGAACCAGCAGGTCGCAACCACGATCAATCAATCGCGTGTTGTGGCCGATGCTTATCTTAACGAACATCGGAAAAACATTTCCGCCGACGCCTTCGCTATCGCCAGTGACCTGAACTTCAACGCCCCCTTGATGAGCGGTGCACCACAGCGCTTGAATCAAATTTTATCCCAACACGCGGCGCTAAAATCATTGTCGGAGGCATTGATCATCAACAGCTCCGGGCGGATATTGGCGCGGTCTGAATTTAGCTTATCGTTAAGAGCCTACAAGATACCCGGCGATACTCTGGAACAAGCGAACCGTGGAAAAATTACCATCCTGAGTTCCGATTCCGAAGGCCGGATCCGCGCAATCGTCAGGCTACAGAGTTTTGTCGATGCCTTTTTGCTGGTCGAACGTTTCGTTGACCCGAAGGTCATCAGCCACGTTAACCGGATCAAAGATCTGGTCGGGCGCTATCAGATGATCAAGAAAGAACGCAGCGGCATTCAAATCAGTTTCGTGATGATTTTCGTCGTCGTTGCGGTGCTGTTGTTGCTGGCCGCCATCTGGATCGGGTTAACTGTGGCAACGCAACTGGCCCGCCCCATCAGTTCCCTGATCACCGCAGCGCAAAGTGTCAGCGAAGGCAATCTGGACGTTCGTGTGGACATCACCGATAGCCCTGATGAAATCAACACTTTGGGGCGTGTTTTTAATACCATGACCACCCAATTGGGCAATTCCCAACAAGGCCTGATGGATGCCAACCGCCAGATTGACGAACGCAGGCGATTTACGGAAACGGTTCTGGCCGGGGTCTCGGCCGGGGTCATCGGCCTCGATTCCGAAGGGCATATCCATCTTCCAAACCGTTCGGCTTCTGAACTTCTGGGCACCGACCTGGAGGCATCCATCGGCAGAAAGCTCGATGAAGCGGTTCCCGAAATGGCAGGTATTTTGGTAAAAATCATGCAACGCGCCGGGCAAACCCATCAGGAGGAAATCAAGGTCGGCCGGGATGGTCAGTTTCACACCCTCATGGTTTCCGCCGCTACGGAACGACTGGAGGACAAAGTCATCGGTTATGTCATTACCTTCGACGATGTCACTGACCTATTGTCCGCCCAGCGCAAGGCCGCCTGGTCCGACGTGGCACGGCGCATCGCCCATGAAATCAAGAACCCGTTGACGCCAATCCAGTTATCGGCGGAACGCTTGAAACGGAAATACCTTAGCGAAATAAAAAGCGACCCAGAAACCTTTTCCAATTGCACCGATACAATTATCCGTCAAGTCGAAGACCTGCACCGCATGGTCGATGAATTTTCGTCCTTCGCCAGAATGCCGCAATTGTCGTTGAGGAACGAAAATCTGTCCGAAATTTGCCGCCAAGCCCTGTCCCTCGAACACAACCGTCATCCAGAAATTAAATATAATTTCGATCTTCCCGATGAGGACATCAAACTGTATTGCGATCATCGACAGGTCTCGCGGGCCTTGACCAACCTTCTGAAAAATGCCGCCGAGGCCATTACCGGCAACCAAGACGAATCGGACGACCCGTCCTACATGGGCAAAATCGACTTGGCCATCCATGTCCGCCCAGCCAAAATTGGCGAAGGGAATGAGGAGGGTGGTGAACTGGTTTCCGTAATTGTCCGGGATAATGGACGGGGCTTGCCCGAAAAAGACCCGGAAACCTTGACCGAACCCTATGTCACCACACGCACCAAAGGCACCGGCTTAGGGTTAGCCATCGTTAAGAAAATTATGGAAGACCATAACGGTCAGCTGACTCTTAAAAACGGGGATGATAACGGCGCTGTGGTCTCGCTGATTTTTCCGCCGATGGAAAAACTGGCCGTCGAAAACGTGGCACCTGACCCGACGGACGAAGACCCGATGAAGGTCGCCACCAACCTAGTGGGTAAAATCTAACATATGGCACCCACATCGACCGGAAGCTTTAGGTAGCAATCATGGCCCATGAAATCTTGATCGTCGATGACGAGAGCGATATCCGAGAGCTGACGTCCGGAATACTTGAAGACGAAGGGTATCAAACCCGAAATGCGGCCAACAGTTCCGACGCGCTTGCCGCCGTCGAGGTCCGCCGACCGAGTCTGGTTTTATTGGATATCTGGCTGCAAGGCAGCGAACTGGACGGGCTCGGTATTCTCAAGGCCTTGAAAGAAAACCACCCGACGATCCCGGTGCTGATGATGAGCGGTCATGGCACTATTGAGACGGCGGTTACGGCCCTCCAGGACGGCGCCTATGATTTTATTGAGAAACCCTTCAAGGCCGACCGGCTGCTAATGCTGGTGGAACGTGCGATCGAAACCGACAGCTTGCGCCGCGAGAACGAAGAATTGCGACTTCGCGCCGGCACCGCCAACGAACTGATCGGGGTTTCACAAGTGGCCATCGATATGCGCCTAGCCATTGATCGCATAGCTCCGACCAACAGCCGGGTTTTGATTACCGGCCCCGCCGGGTCTGGCAAGGAAGTCGTGGCCCGTATGCTGCACGCCCGGTCCGCCCGCGCCAAAGGGCCGTTCGTGGTCGTCAATTGCGCGACCATGTCGCCGGACCGTTTCGAAATCGAACTTTTCGGTTCGGAAAACCCAACTGGTAATAGCGAAAAACCGCAAAAGGTCGGGACTTTCGAGGCGGCGCACAACGGAACGCTGTTCCTCGACGAGGTTTCCGATATGCCATTGGAAACGCAAGGGAAAATTGTCCGAGTCCTGCAAGAGCAAATTTTCGAGCGGGTCGGCGGAACCACTCGGGTTGAGGTCGATGTCCGCGTGGTGGCGTCTTCTACCACCAGTTTGGCCGATGAAATCAAGGCCGGTAATTTCCGCGAAGATTTTTTCTATCGCCTCAACGTCATGCCTTTGGAGGTGCCATCCCTGAACCAGAGGCCCGATGACATACCACCGTTGGCAGAACACTTTATGCGGCACGCCGCCCAGACATCCGGGCAACCGGTACGCACCATCGGCACCGATGCGCTGGCCGTATTGCAGGGTTATTCCTGGCCCGGTAATGTCCGTGAACTCAGAAACGTCATCGAGCGGCTTTTGATTATGGCCTCGGGCGATCCCGCCAAGCCGATCACCGCCGATATGATGGGGCCTGAAATAAACGCCGATGCGCCGATCGCCGGAAATCTTAGGACAAACATGGAAATCATGGGGTTAGCGCTTCGCGATGCGCGTGAAATTTTCGAAAAAGAATATCTTTTGGCACAGGTCACCCGTTTCGGCGGTAATATATCGAAGACTGCCGAATTCATCGGCATGGAGCGTTCCGCCCTGCACCGTAAACTCAAGGCGCTCGGCGTGCGTAACGAAAATCGGCAGTAAGGTTCTGATACCATGAAAGTTATTGTTTGCGGCGCAGGACAGGTCGGATTTAGCATCGCCCGCCATCTGGCCATGGAAAACAACGATGTCACAGTCATCGACCAGAACCCGGAACTGGTGCGCCGCATCAGCGACACCCTGGACGCCAACGGTATCGTCGGCCATGCCTCGAACCCGGATGTTCTGGAAAAGGCGGGCATAGCCAGCGCCGACATGATCATCGCCGTCACCTATGCCGATGAAGTCAACATGGTCGCCTGTCAGGTTGCCCATTCGCTGTTCGACGTACCGACGAAGATTGCCCGAGTACGCCAGCAGAGCTATCTGCAACCGATTTATGCGAACCTGTTTTCCCGTGACAACATGCCGATTGACGTAATTATTTCCCCCGAAATCGAAGTCGCCCGCGCCGTCATCCGGCGCCTTCAGGTGCCCGGCGCGTTCGAGATGATTCCCCTTGTCGACGACAAGGTGAAACTGATCGGAGTCCGGTGCGAGGAAACATGCCCCCTGGTCAATACGCCGCTTCGCCAACTAACGCAGCTTTTCCCGGAACTTAATATTGTCATCGTCGGGTTGATGCGCGATGGCACCCCCATGGTGCCGACGGCGGATGACCAGATGCTACCGGGTGACGAAGTGTATTTCGTCGTCGATAGCGAGCAAGTCGCTCGCGCCATGGCCGCCTTTGGGCACGAGAAGGCAGAAGCCCGGCGTCTTGTTATTTTCGGCGGCGGCAATATCGGCCTGTTCCTGGCCCAGGAAATTGAAGCCAACCACGATTGGGTGAAAGCCATAATTATCGAGTCCGACAAAAAGCGCGCCGAGACCATTTCCGGGATGCTGGAACGGACCATGGTTCTCAACGGCGATGTTCTCGACCCCGAAATTCTCGAGGAAGCCAACATATCCCAGACCGAAACCGTCGTCGCCGTTACCAACGATGACGAAACCAATATCCTGGCCTCACTGTTGGCTAAACAAAACGGCTGCGAGCGGGCCATCACCCTGATTAACACCGCCACCTATGAGCCGCTGATCAATTCGCTCGGCATTGACGTGGTGATCAGCCCACGCAACATCACGGTGTCTACAATCCTTCAATATGTCCGGCGCGGGCGCATTCACTCTGTCCACACCCTCCGGGAAGGCTTCGGCGAATTGATTGAGGCAGAGGCCCTGGAAACCTCCGATCTGGTCGGCAAGCCCTTGAAAGAGGTCAAGTTGCCGCCCGGCGTGATGCTCGGCGCCATCGTCAGGGACGGTGAAATGATTTGCCCGCGCGGCTCAACCGTGGTTCAAGCAAAAGATCGCGTGGTGATGTTCGCCGCCGAAGATGTCATTCGCAAAGTAGAGAAATTATTTTCCGTACAGCTGGAATATTTTTAGGCCACCATGTCCCGCATCGCCTACGTTAACGGCCTATATGTGCCGCACCGTGAAGCCTGCGTCCATATCGAGGACCGGGGCTATCAATTCGCCGACGGCGTTTACGAGGTTTTCAGCCTGCATCGCGGCCAGATGATCGGCGAGACAGGGCATATGGAACGTCTTGCCCATTCATTGAGCGAACTGCAAATTGATTGGCCGGTGTCGCGCCGGGCGCTGAGCATCCTCACCCGTGAAGTTGCCAGGCGTAACCGGGTGCGCGACGGGCTTATCTATCTGCAAATCACGCGCGGTGTTGCCCGGCGCGATCACCCGTTCCCGGAAAATGCCGAAAGCGCCCTGGTCATCACGGCGCGCCGGTTGCCTGCGCTGGACAAGCAAGCATTGCGCAGTGGTGTCGGCGTCATCACGCTTCCCGATATCCGGTGGAAGCGCCACGACATCAAATCGGTTTCGCTGTTACCAAATATTCTCGGCAAGCAACAGGCCCGCGAAGCCGGCGCCTATGAAGCCTGGCTGGTCGACGACGACGCCATGGTGACCGAGGGTACGTCGTCCAATGCCTGGATCGTCACCAAAGACGGCGAACTGGTTACCCACAATACCTCTCAAGCGATCCTTAACGGTATCACCCGCTTGTCGGTCCTTGAGGCCGCCGCTGAAGCCGGGGTAAAATTCTCTGAGCGGCCTTTTTCCGTGGAAGAGGCGCTTAGCGCCAAGGAAGCCTTCATCACCAGTTCGACCTCGCATGTCAAGGCGGTCACCAGCATTGATGGCAAAACCGTCGGCAATGGCCATGTCGGCGAATTGACCGCCCGGATGCTGGACTTGTACGTCGAATTTATCGAAGGCAAGGGCGGTCCCAGCAAAACCGATACCTGGAATTAGCCCCTTGGATCAGGACATCCTGAAAGCCGATGCCCGGCCACGCGCTATCCTGTTCGACTGGGACAATACCCTGGTCGATTCCTGGCCGATTATTCTGGACGCCCTGAACATCACATTTGTTGCCTTTGACCTGCCTCCCTGGACTATGGATGAAGCCCGTGTTCGTGTTCGCAAATCCATGCGCGACAGTTTTCCCGAGTTATTCGGCGAAAAATGGCGCGATGCCGGCGAGCTTTTTTACGAACATTATGCCGCCATCCATGTCGAACGGCTGCGCCCCTTGCCTGGGGCAGAAGCCATGCTGCAAACTTTTACCGACGCCGACATTCATCTTGGCGTTGTCAGCAACAAGAATGGGGGGTTCCTGCGCCTTGAAGCCAGCCATTTGGGGTGGGACCGGTTTTTCGGCGCTTTGGTCGGCGCGCTCGATGCCGAACAGGATAAACCCGACCCGAAACCCGTTACACTGGCGCTGGGGCCCAGCGGAATCAAAAGTGGCCCGGCGGTATGGTTCGTAGGGGATGCAGACATCGACTTAGAATGCGCCCATAACGCCGGTCTGACACCGATCCTTCTCCGCCAACACGCGCCCGCCCCCGGTGAGATGTCAGCCCATCCGCCAGCCCGGCATTTCCCGGATTGCGATGCTCTTTGCAAGTTTATCATTAATCTGTAAGATTATTTTCACGACTAGGGGCCTGTCCGGCTACACCCGCTGGAAAGGTAAGGGGAAGATTTCGAAACAACCATAAGTTCTTGAAAACAGGGAGAAATCCGCGATCCATCCCCTGGTCGGCCGGATTTAAAATAATAAAGGGGGTGACATAATGTCGTCCGAAAAATCGCAAAACGTACAAGACGTGTTTCTGAATTACATTCGGAAACAGAAAACGCCGGTAACCATTTTTTTGGTAAACGGGGTGAAACTTCAAGGAATCGTGACTTGGTTCGACAATTTTTCGGTTCTGCTGCGTCGCGACGGGCATACTCAATTAGTCTACAAACATGCTATTTCGACGGTTATGCCGTCGGTGCCGGTCCAGCTGTTTGAACCGGAAAAAGACGATAATGCAGAAGAGGACGAGGCCGAAGCCTGATCCGGCCGGTCCATTGACGGGAACGGAAAAACCCGCACCCTATCTTGCGGACGCAAATACCGTCCGAAGCGGGGATGCGTGTGCGGTCCTGCATCCACGTTTTAAGTCGGCGTCTTCCTTATCTCGGACAGAACGCGACGAACAACTTCTCGGTGAAGCTGTAGGTCTGGCGCACGCCATAAACCTGCAAGTGGTTCATGCCGAAACCATTACTCTCAACTCCCCCCGTCCGGCGACTTTGTTTGGAAAAGGCGTCGTCGAGAGGTTGCACAACCTCTTTTGGGATATTGATAATTTAAGCGCACCTTGTGAAATCACAGTCGTCATCGTCGATGCCACCCTGACTCCGGTGCAGCAACGCAACTTGGAAAAAGCCTGGGAGTGTAAGGTGATCGACCGCACCGGGTTGATTTTGGAGATTTTCGGCGAGCGCGCCCGCACCCGTGAAGGCCGCCTGCAAGTCGAACTGGCGGCGCTGGATTATCAGCGCAGCCGCCTGGTGCGAAGCTGGACCCACCTGGAACGCCAACGCGGCGGCGCCGGGTTTATGGGTGGCCCCGGCGAAACCCAGATCGAAACCGACCGCCGCCTGATTGGTAAGCGAATTACCCGCCTGAAGCGGGAATTAAAAGACGTCAAGCGAACCCGCCTTTTACACCGCCAAGCCAGACAAAAGGTGCCCTATCCGGTGGTCGCCCTGGTCGGCTACACCAACGCCGGAAAATCAACGCTGTTCAACCGTCTGACCAAGGCCACGGTCGAGGCAAAGGATCAGCTTTTCGCGACTCTTGACCCGACCATGCGGGGCCTGGAAGTGCCCTCGGGACAAACGGCGATCCTGTCCGATACGGTGGGCTTTATTTCGCAATTACCCCACGAATTGATCCGCGCCTTTCAGGCCACACTGGAAGAAGTCGTCGAAGCCGACATTATCATCCATGTCCGTGATGGTGCCCATGTCGACACAGAATCCCAGAAAATAGATGTGCTGGCGGTACTGAAGGATTTGGGGCTCGGCGATGCTATTGAAGGCTCGCTGATAGAAGTCCTCAACAAAATCGACTTGCTAACGCCGGCCGACAAAGAGGCTTTGGCCAACCAGTCAACCCGCAGCAACATCCCCAGCATTTTGTTATCGGCTGTGACCGGGGAAGGGTGTGATGCGCTAATTGCCGCCATCGACACGCGGATTACCGAAAGGTTCCAGGTCGTCGACGTTTCCCTGTCCCTCAGTGACGGCGCTTCGCTGGCCTGGCTGTACGAGCACGGCGATGTTGTGGAGCGCCTTGATGACGACAAGGCGATCACCCTAAAGGTTCGTATCGACGCTGCCAATTGGGCGCGATTTGAACGACGCGTGTAGAGACCAGCGCTCTTTAGCCCAAAAACCAGGAATTTTTTTGACATTGCGTTTGTCTACTAGTAGTTTTTACCGAGAGTTCTACTAGTAGAGGAAAGTAGACATATGGCTACTGCCGCCACCCAAAACAAATGGCGCCGCAAGAACCGCCTAGTGAAACATCAACTCAACGTGATGGCCAGAAAACAGACTCACGAAGAACTGGAGGATTTCGCCACGACCTTCGGGCTGCGCGGCAAGGGCGAAGCCGTCACATTTGCTGCTTTTCTCACAAAAGGTTTGATGCAACGCGCCGATTTCGACATTGAGGCCGCCCGCATGTTGGATGATTTCACGCAAGCCTATCACCGCGACCGGGATATCTATTCGGCTTAAGTAAGGATTCAGTGGTCTTCGCTGATATCGCGGTCCGGGTCCCAACCTGATTGGCGCGCCCGTTTTACGGCGTCGTCTTGAATTCGATCAAACCGTTCGCGAATGTCCGGCGGCAGTTCTACAACCTTGAATCCGTATTGCGTCCACTGGTCGTTGACCTTGTCCCACAAGGCCTGAATACCCTCAATCGTCCAGTTCTCGCAAGTTTCGGTTTCAGGGATGAAGCCGAAGGTCCAGGCGTCACGAATGATCTTGGCGGTATCGGTCATGCCGCCGTTGATTTCATTATTAATCCCGACATACCGTTTGATCTCTTTGCTCATGACTCTGCTTTCAGACGTTCGCTTAAGCAATCCTGCATGGCTTTTAGGACAGGCCCCCTGAGGGCGGAAGCGGCGAAGTGGTAGTAGTTGAGATTGCACGCTATCGGTTCGTGCAGAGAACTGCGACCGGAATCTTCGATATCGACCCAGGCAAGGATCGGGCAATCATGCTGGAAGGCGTCGACGCAGACCCAGTAACGGTCGCACAGAATCAATTCCATCTGCTTCAGGCCGAGCCCATCGAGCCGTAACGGGTGCCCCCAACGCCCGCGCGCGCGGCGCCAGATATTGAAGGTTGCGGCGTCCAGGTGGTCTGGGCGTTGCGCCATGATCGGCATATCGGCAAGGCGGGCGTCCATGTCCACGTTCATGACCATGCTCAAATTCCCGGTCTTATCCGGTCAGCGCGGCGAAAACGGCAGGCAGGCGTTCCGGCAGTTTTTCGACCTTATCGACGATGGAATACCGGTTTTCGCCGAAAATCCTGGAAACGTATCGGTCGGCGTCCGCATCGAGGGTAAGGCAATACGTGTAAACCCCTTGCGCCGCCAAATCCTCAACGGCCTTCTTGGCGTCCTGGCGCAGGTACTGCGGGTCACGCTCGTCGATGTCGGCGGGCTCGCCATCGGTAATCAGCAGCACCAGACGCCGCGACGCCGGTTGCTGGTTCAAATGCCAGCCGGCGTGGCGCAACGCCGCGCCCATGCGCGTCGACAGGCCACCCGTCATACCGGCCAGACGCGCCTTGGGGCCGTCGCCGTAGGGCTGGTCGAAATCCTTGAAGCGGTAATATTGCACGTCGTGGCGTCCGTCGGAGGCAAAACCGTGAATGGCGAACGGATCGCCGATAGAATCCATAGCCCACGCCAACAGCCCTGTCGATTCTCGGGTCAGGGACAAAATCGTCGGCCCCTCTTTGTCCTTCTTGTCAATGGGCTCATTGGTCGATTCCGACAAGTCCAGCAACAGGACCACGGCCAGATCACGGAAATGGCGGGTGATGCGGATGCCGATGCGCGGATCTGGCATAATGCCGCGGCGGATGTCGGTCATCGCGCGCACGGCGGCGTTAAGGTCGATTTCTTCACCGTCCTCATAGCCGCGCCGGCGCACTATGCCTTGCGGTTGCAGGGCGTCGATCAGATGGCGGATGCGCTGAGCGATCGGTCGGTGTTTGACCAGAATTGCGTCCATGGAGTCCGGATCTCCACGGCCCTGAGACACCTCGATGACCGTCGCCCAGTCCGGTCGATGAAGTTGAATATGATAATCCCATTCGTTGTAATGATAGGGTTCGGAAACCGCCTCTTTGCCTTCCATTTCGTTGAACGATACGCCCGCGTCTTCGTAAGGGAACAACTCGGTTTCAAGCGTCCAGATTTCCTGGGCGTCGTCGCCCGCCGTCTCAACATCGACTTCATTGACGAATTCCATCAGGCCGACCTTGCGGCGCACCTGGCCTTGGGAGGCGGGGATATAATCGGCGCCTTGCTCGCGGTACGAGATTTCGTCGAAGTCCCAGACGTAGCGATTGTCGTCGCGGTACGGGATGGGAAAATCCGACACCGACCGCAACGACGGCACGCCGCCCCGAACCAGCAAATGATAGAACGCCATGCCGGCGTCCCAGGCGATTTGGTTATCTAAGGGCCGCTCGGACAAGACCTTGCGGAAATCATCGGCCTGGGCATTGATCTCATCAATGGCATCCCGGTACTCGCTGTCGATCAGGGCGCGGGCCATGCGCACCATCAAATCCAGGGCCGGGTGGAGTGTTTCGTCCTCGTCGGATGTGGAGGGCTCAAAGAACCGACCCCACAGCTTTTGCAGCCCCGGGAAATCGGCAATGGCAAGGTGTTCTATACGGGCGTCCTCGAACACATCGATGCAGCGCATGTGCACCGGTGTTAACTGCTGAGCAGAAATTGCAGTGTCCGTGTACACCAAATGGGCGGCGGCATGGGCAGCGGCGGCGCGGTAGGTCTCGATACCGTTGATACCGCGAAAATCGTCGAAGGCATCGGGCAGGTGAAGGAACCAGTCCTCGATGAAAGGGGTCATGCCCTGGCGCGATTCGAAATCGCCGGAGGTCGGCTTCATGAAGAAGGCCCGGCCCCACAGGGCGCGCAGATAAAAATTCAATTTACGCTGGTTATCGACGAACGGGGTGCCGCGCCGTTCCTTTTGCAACACCGCTTTAGACGATTCACTGACCAGACCGAAATAGGCCATTTGCCCGTCCAGGTCGCGTTGGTGGGCTTGGCATCCCCACAAGGCCCACCGGCGCAACCCCCCGAGGGTCAACTTGCCCAGAAGCTCATCGAGGTTTTCCATCATCGGCCGGATGCCACGCGGCGCCTTGCCGGCAAGGGTATGGGTGAGAGCCAGAAAATCCGCCATCACCTGGGCGTCGCCAAGGCGCCTCGCGGCTAGCGGCAGGTTGGTCATCAACAGGTTGAGGACCGTGCCCGACGTGTGCGACGACAACAACATCACGGCGCGAACAACTTCGGGGATGATGTCTTCGCCAATTTCCCTGACAACCAGCGGCATTTCCTGGATATAGCTGAGGATCAAATCTTCGCCGCGCCCGAGCGAACACATCGCCTTGACGCCTTCCAGGTAATTGGCAAGGCCACGCGCGGACATGACTCGCGCAGCTTCCTGGTAGGACGATTCCAACGCCTCCAAATGCGGATGATCGTCCGCTAGGCAGCTCAGAAATTCGATAAATTCAGTCCGGCTCATAGGGCAATTTCCTCAGGCCCGGCCCGGGCGATCAAAAAAAGGTGGCGACGGCGGCGTCCAGAGTGTCGCGCATGTCCGGATCATCGGTCAGCGGGCGCACCAGCGCCATCTTGCAGGCCGCTTCGGGATCGATGCCTTTTTGGATCAGTTGCCCGGCATAGACCAACAAGCGAGTAGACATGCCTTCATCCAGTCCGTGTCCCTTGAGATTGCGGGACCTGAGCGCCACCTGCACCAGTTTGCCCGCCAGTTCCGCGTCGATGCCCCCTTCGTGGGCGACGATCTCGGCTTCAGTGGCGGCTTCGGGATAGTTGAAATCAAGCGCCGCAAAGCGTTGCTTGGTGGATTGCTTCAAGTCCTTCATCAGGCTCTGGTAACCGGGGTTGTAGGAAATAACGACCTGGAAATCCTCATGCGCGTGAACCACTTCGCCCTTTTTTTCCAGCGGCAGCACACGGCGGTGATCGGTCAGCGGATGAATGACGACGGTAGTGTCCTGGCGCGCCTCGACCACTTCATCAAGGTAACAAATTGCGCCATGGCGGGCCGCCACAGTCAGCGGCCCATCGAGCCAGCGGGTGCCGTCGGCATCGAGCAAATAGCGACCGACCAGATCGGACGCCGTCATATCTTCATTGCAGGCGACAGTGATCAACGGCTTGCCCAGTTTCCAGGCCATGTATTCGATGAAGCGTGACTTGCCGCTTCCCGTCGGTCCCTTGATCATCACCGGCAGACGTTCTTCGTAGGACGCCTCATAGAGGCTGACCTCGTCACCCAGCGGTTGATAGAAGGGTTTCTCGTTAATTTTATACTGGTCGATGGGGTTGCTTTTGCTCATGTTCAAAACTCATAAACTTTAAGTG
>JABMOG010000285.1 GCA_013204265.1 Rhodospirillales bacterium | reverse complement strand
ATCACGCTTGGCAATCATGTTCAACGGAGTTTTTCAACAGCCTCGGCTAGAAGCGGAAGCAAGCATGGTCATGAGGAAATGTCTGTTGTGGGCCAGATTTTGTTGCAAAACTCGGCCAGTAAGCGGACGTTGAGCTAAACTACCCCACTCCCTTCCGGTGCGCTCCATGTTTATCCTTGCCATTTTTACAAAAATATGATTTTATACCTTAATAACAGCAGCGTTAAGGAATTAAACTAATGTATTCTGATAATTACCCCTTGTTATCCCCTGCCACTGCCGAAAAACCGAAGGCAATCCGGTTGCTAAAACCCAAAATGACGACAAATGATGACATTTTCGCTCCTGATTCAGATCAGAATACAGCAAATTCAAATGGTTATGGCAAATTCTGGGCTAAAAAATGACGACATACGGACGACTCTTTGACGACATGATGACGACTTTCTGACGACATTAGGACGACATATTGACGACTTTAAGACGATTGGCGATAACGCCCCCTACCCGGCTTGGCTTGTTGCGAAAAGGTCAATCGGACCTTGCTTTTGTCCCGCCAACTGCCGAAAATTCACCCGATCAAAAGACCGGATTTACCGGTGGGAAGGCCCTTCCATGAACGCAAATACGGACGCCCGAAAAAACGAACCCCTTCTGTTGCGCGAGGATAATGGCGGTATCGCCACGCTGACCCTCAATCGGCCGGAAAAATACAATGCCTTGTCGACGGAACTGATGGGCTTGATTCAAGACCAACTGGACCTGCTCGCCGACGACAAATCCATCCGCGTTGTCATCATTGCCGCCAACGGCAAGGCGTTTTGCGCCGGACATGACCTGCGGGAAATGGATGCCGACCCCTCGCCGGAGGCCATCGGCGCCCTGTTCGAGCAATGCAGCCGCATGATGGTGTCGCTGACCCGCCTGCCGCAGCCGGTAATCGCCCGCGTCCACGGCATGGCCACTGCCGCCGGGTGCCAACTGGTCGCCCAATGCGACCTGGCCGTCGCGGCAGACGACGTCCGCTTCGCCACGTCGGGCATCAATGTCGGGTTGTTCTGCGGCACGCCGATGGTCGCTGTGACCCGCAACCTGCCCCGCAAGCAGGCCATGGAGATGTTGTTGACCGGTGATTTCATCGATGCGGCGACGGCTGAGAAATATGGCCTGATCAATCGGGCGGTGCCGGCCGGTGACCTGAACCGGGCGGTGCAGGATTTGGCCAATTCCGTGGCCGAACAAGGCCCCGCCTTTATCGCCGCCGGAAAGAATTTGTTCTACCGCCAGATCGAAGACGGCCTGAGCGGTGCTTATGAACAGGCCACCCTGACCATGGTCGAAAACATGCAGCGCGAAGACGCCCGCGAAGGCATCAAGGCATTCGTGGAAAAACGCGGCATGCCCGAATGGCAGGACCGGTGAGCGCATCAAAAACCCCGGCCCCGGCCAAGCCGCTGCATTACGACGATGACCATATTCGCGGCATCCTCCGGCAGGTGCGGACCATCGCCGTGGTCGGCGCTTCGCCCAACTGGGTACGGCCATCAAACTTCGTCATGAAGTATCTACAAGGCAAGGGGTTCCGGGTTATCCCGGTCAATCCGGGGCATGACGGCAAGGAAATCCTCGGCGAAATGACCTACGCCACCCTGTCCGACATTCCGGGCTCAATCGACATGGTCGATATTTTTCGCGCGTCAGAATACGCCGAGGCCATCGCCGATGAAGTCCTCGACATATTCAAAGACAAAGGCATCGGGGTGTTCTGGATGCAACTTGGGGTGCGAAACGACGCCGCCGCCAAACGGCTTAAAAAAGCCGATATCTCCGTCATCATGAATCGCTGTCCAAAAATCGAATACGGAAGACTGTTCGGCGAATTGGGCTGGTGCGGTGTCAATTCGGGCATCATTTCAGCCAAGCGACGCCCCATGGTGGCCCGGTGACGCCATGAGCAAGGCTCCTCATATATACGGCATCGAGACCCTGGCCATTCACGCCGGCGCCCGCCCCGAACCGGTAACCGGTGCGCGCAACACGCCTATTTATCAGACCACGGCCTATGCATTCGAAGACACGGACCACGCCGCCGACCTGTTCAACCTGCAAACCTTCGGCTTTATCTATTCGCGCCTGACCAACCCGACCGTGGCGGTGTTGGAAGAACGGGTGGCGTCCCTGGAAGGCGGACGCGCTGCGGTTTGTGCGGCGTCGGGCCATGCGGCGCAGTTTCTGGCCTTCTTTACCCTGCTCGACCCGGGCGATGAATTCCTGGCCTCGACCAACCTCTATGGCGGCTCGATCACCCAGTTCAGCCACAGCTTCAAGCGATTGGGCTGGAACTGTCATTTCGTCGACCCCAAGGATCCGGAAAACTTTCGCCGCGCCCTGACGCCGAAGTGCAAGGCCATATTCGTTGAAGCCCTGGCCAACCCCGGCGGCGTCGTGGTTGACCTGGAACCGGTCGCGGCCATCGCCAAGGACGCCGGCATTCCGCTGATCGTCGATAACACCCTGGCCACGCCGTACCTGTGCCGTCCCCTGGAATGGGGCGCCGATTTGATCGTGCATTCGACGACCAAGTTTCTGTCCGGGCACGGCACGTCGATGGGCGGCGCGTTGGTCGAATCGGGAAAATTCGACTGGGCCAGAGACGGCAAGTTCCCGACCATGACCGAACCCGACCCCGCCTACCACGGGCTTACCTTCTACGAGATGTTCGGAGATTTCGGGTTCACTATGAAGGCCCGGACCGTGGCGCTGCGCGATTTCGGCCCGGCCATGTCGCCGACAAATGCTTTTTACACCATCACCGGCATCGAATCCCTGCCCGTGCGCATGGACCGCCACGTCGCCAACGCCGAAACCGTCGCCGCCTTTCTGGAAGGCCACAAAGCCGTCGCCTGGGTGTCCTATGCGGGGCTGAAATCGAGCCCGTATTTTGATCTGGCAAAAAAATACCTGCCGAAAGGCGCAGGCTCGGTGTTCACCTTCGGGCTGCGGGGTGGGTATGAAGCCGGAATCAAGCTTGTTGAATCGGTCAATTTGTTTTCCCATCTGGCAAACATCGGCGATACCCGCTCGCTAATCCTGCACCCGGCGTCGACCACGCACCGCCAGTTGACCGACGAGCAACGCGCCGCCGCCGGTGCCGGCCCTGACGTGATCCGGCTGTCCATCGGCCTGGAAACGGCCGGCGACCTGTTGGCCGACCTCGACCAGGGTTTGGCGACGCGATGACGGCCCTGGCGCGAATTCGTGCCGGGTTCAAAGGCGCCCTGCTGGTGTGCGCGGCCTTGGGCGCTGGTGCCTCCGTGGTCATGGCGGGCGAATTGCCGAAAAACGAGGAAGGCCTTCGCGAGTTGGTGCGTGTGCGGACTGCGGAAATCGCCTCCCGCCCGGACGACGGGCAACTCTACATGGACCGGGCCGAGGCTTATTTCATTTTCGGCAAATTCGACGAGGCGGTGAACGACGCGACAACCGCGCTTTCTCTCGATGACGGTCTTGACCTTGCGTATTATGTGCGCGGCCTCGCCCTGGGGCGAATGAAACGCATCAAAGCCGGCATCGCCGATCTCACCGTTTATCTTGAACGCCATCCTGACAAATCCCTTGCTCTGACCAAGCGCGGTGTGCGCTATCTCTGGATCGACGACCTGAAAAACGCTGAAAAAGATTTGGCTCGGGCGGTGGAAATCGATCCCAACAACGCCGAAGCCTATGATGACTTAGGCGTCGTCTACGCCAAGACCGGGCGCGTGGATAAGGCGGTCAAGAGCTTCCTTGAGACCATTCGCCTCGATAACAGCTATGCCAAGGCCTATCACAATCTGGCCCTGTCCTACGCCCTCTCGGGCAACTATGGCCAAGCCCTAAAGTTTTCGGAAATTGATGTCAAAATGAGCCCGCAGTCAAAAAGCGCATTGTTTTTAAAAGCCGAAATTCTGCGCTCGCTGGGGCGTCTCGACGAGGCCCTGGAAGCGAGCGACGATGCGGAATTCCTGCCGGACGGTAACTGGTCCGAAAATATTTCCGTAAAATAGGTTTTGTCACCAAACCCTAAACGTAGTTGGAAACCTCGACCAGGTTGTCGTCGGGGTCACGGAAATAGACTGAGATCAGGGCGCCGGTCGCGCCGGTCTTGGGCACCGGGCCTTCGATAATATCGACGCCACAATTTTCCAGATGGGCAATGACGCCGTCCAGCGGCGTATTCGCAATCAGGCAGAAATCGGCGGAACCGGGAACGGGATTTTTGCCTTGGGGTCATATTCATTGCCGGCGGGATGCAGGTTGATTTTTTGCGCCCCGAACCCCAACGCCACCCGGCCACCGGCGAAGACAATTTTTTCCATGCCCAGAACGCGGCTATAAAAATCGCAAGTGGCCTCGATATCGGCAACCGTCAACACCAGATGATCGAGCCGATCAATGCCAACCGCTGCGTTCATAATTATCCCAAAATCCCTTGTTTTTTATCATTTTCGGCACGTTTTCCAGTAGCCGGAACCAATACGCAGCCATCCATGCGCCAGGTTCCATCGTCCACCTGCACCATGGGGAACAGGGCAATCACGGCGTTTCCGTCCGGCCCCAACAGCAACACCCGTTGCACCAGGCGGCCGCGCGAATAGGCCAAATTCAGGAACGTCACCGATTGCGGCCGGTATACAGCCTTATAAGCGGTGGAGAACCGGTTGAGGAAGGAGTCCGCTGTACCGTACTGGTCCTGAACGTCGGGGGACGCATAGGAAAATGCGGCCCTGCCATCGTCGCGCTGAAACGCCGCGATCTGGTTTTTAAGGACTCCGATGACGTTATTTCTGAGTTCCCGTCCGCTACCCGCAGCACTGGCGTCGTGCGCGCCAACCAACGGCAACAAGGCAAGCAGCGCGGCAGAGCGAAGCCTGCCCAGCACCCAGCGTCTCACGAACATGGCGGAACCGGTCGTCATGGTGGAAAACCCCCATTCAACCGGTAAGACGGATGGTTCGAATATTTTGATTGGTATTTTGAAGGCCCGCCTGAAGCGCCGGAGTCTCTGTCTCAAGTGCAGCCGGTAGACTGGCGGCCAATTTCAGGGTGTGGACCTGTTTTTCCAACAGTTCAACCCGACCCTTGAGGGCCCGCAAAGCGTCTTCGACGGCATTTGTGGTCTGATGGATCTTGAGCAGGTGTGGCTTCAGCTTGGCGTCGTTATAATTATCGACACGCCGCAGGGCTTCACTGGTAAACCAGATGGCGCCGAAGGCCAGGACAAAGGATAGGACGGAAATTACCGCAATCATAATGATTCCCCAGGTTTTCGTTCTGAATAAACCTTGTTCGAGTCGGGAACCTTAGCAACGCCAGGTAAATTAAAGATTAATTATCCGTCGGCGTTTATCCGTTGGATCATTTCAGCCAGAACCCCATCGACTTTGTCGTTATCGACCCGGCAGCCACCGGCGGCTGCATGTCCTCCGCCCCCGTATTCCAGCAGCAAGGCACCAATATCGGTTTTCGAGGTCCGGTCGAGAATGGATTTACCGACGCTTATGCTTGTTTCGCCATCGCCCGGTCCCGGCAGCAGGTGCAGGGAAATGTTACATTTGGGGTTCAGCGCATAAATCAGGAACCGACCGCTGACATAGATGAGGTCCTCTGCCCGCAAGTCTACGACGACCAGATTGTCATGCACCGCAGAACAACGAATCAGCTGCAATTCGGCAAATTCCCGTTGGTACATGTAGGCGTTGGCCCGTTCGAGAACATCCGGCACCTGGAGAATTTCACTGATCGGCGTATGCCGACAATATGTCATCAGGTCATACAAAAAGGCGTTATGGGCAATGCTGAACCCGCTGATCCTCTCCAGACCCGTCCTCGGATCAATTAAAAAATTGAGCAGCGTCCATTTTTCCGGCGCCATGATATCTTCAGCCGAATACTGGGCGGAATCGGCCTTATCGACGGCTTCCAGCAATTCCTCGGAAATATTCGGAAATGCGTCTTTGCCTCCAAAATGGCGGTAAATCACACGCGCCGCCGAGGGCGCGTCGGCATCGATAATCCAGTTATCCTTCTCGCCAACCCGTTTCAGTTCGCTGCGATGGTGATCGAAACACTGGTGAATGCCTTCCACATAGGGAAGATTGGCGCTGATATCCTTGTCGGAAACCGGAACACGGCCTTGCTGCATGTCATTGGGTTCGGCGAACACGATGTCATCAATCATGTCCAGTTCATTGAACAACGCCCCGCAAACAACGCCGTCAAAGTCAGCGCGCGTAATCAGGCGGTATTTTTGTTCAGTCATGCTTGAGTATGCCAGTATTCAAAACGGTGAAAAAGATAACCTGTCCCAGGACGGCTGGCAACGCTGCTTATTTTTAAAAAGGTACAGGAACCCTACCTGAACCTTGGTTATGTGGTGGGGTGTGATAGGCTTGGTAAACACCAATCCCCAGTAATAACCGGAACATAAATAATGCCTAGCGATACTCCCGACGATACGCCCAGTATGCAAATCGCCAATCAGATCATTAATATTGCCAATACGCGTATGCAGGACGGCCTGAGTATAGACGTGGTCGCCCTTGGCCTGCGGCACGCGGCGGCCAATTTTTCAGCCTTTGCCGAAAATCACCGGAACGGTGATAATCCTGAGGCCATTGTCGGGGAATTCGTACAATTGCTGGAATATTACCTGAGCCGCCATGCCACGCCCCAACAACCGGATCCTGCGGCGGGCCTCAATCAGCTGATTAAACAGGTCAAAGACGAGCTATAAAGCGCGCCTGTTGATTTACGAGCGGACACATTTCGAAATACACCGCTCATACTGGTGAAACCTTACTGTGGTGTAATTTATGAGTTCGCCGAAGGTCGGTTTAGGGGTACAGTCAACGGCGAGCTTCCTGAAGAGTCGAAAGACCGACCCTACTGTGCCGAATTGTGCGGACGGTTTAACCGCCGTAAAAACACAAATTTTTTTTAACTTTGGGTATTGTTTCATTACTTTGTTACTCTCTTTTATCAACTTGCCCCTGCACCGGCTTTTTTTGTCGGCGGATAAGCCATGAACGAAACGCCTGCCAACGGCCAGACCTCGCGCTTACGAAGCGACCGCGACCGCTTCGTCGCCATGGCGTTTTGCTGGGCGGATATCCTGATCGAACTGGATGAAAACGAAAAAGTCGTTTTTGCAGTCGGCCCCACGGCCCCCCTGGTCGGCAAAAGCTCGGATAAACTAATCGGCGCTACGCTCGACAGCTTCATCGACCCGGCAGACCTGTCCCTGATCCAGGGGCTGCTTGCCATTCCCCGCAAATCGGGCCGCATCGAAGACGCCACTGTGCGGCTCATGGGCGGCCCAGGCGGCCCCAAGCCCCAGTTGTTTGTCGGCTACCAGCTCGAAGACCTGGGCGGGCATTACTTTCTGGCCTTTCGCGGCAGCCCTTCGGCCGGCAAAGACCGACGCAAGAAAAGTGCGCGGGATTCCGATACCGGCCTGCAAAACCCAACGGACTTCGCCGAAAGCCTGAAGGACGCCGTCATCAATGGCGAAATCGGGGAAGATGAAAAGCTGACCCTGATCTCGCTGCCCGGCTACGAGGGTATGCGCGAACGCATGGATGCAGAGGGCGAACAGAAACTCCTCGATACTCTGGGAACCTACCTGAAAGCCAACTCGTCGGGCGGCGACATGGCGGCCCGCATCGGCGAAGGACGCTTCGGTCTGGTGCATGACAAAAGCGTCAATGTTGACGCCGTCGAAGCCCAGATTACCCAATTTTCCAAAGAAGCCGACCCCACAGGAAAAGGCATCGAGGCCCAGTCCGCCAGCCTCGACGTGGACCAGGGCGATGTCAGCGCGGAAGACATCGCCAGCGGCCTCGCCTATTCCCTGCGCATGTTCCAAAGCGCCTCGGAAGGACAGATTGACCTCGGCAAACTGGAAGCAACCTTCTCGACCCTGGTTTCCGACACTGCCGACCGGGTTAGAGATTTCCGCAAGCTGGTTGCCAACGGGGATTTCGACGTCGCCTTCCACCCCATTCTCAACACGATGACTGGCGAAATCCATCATTACGAAGCCCTGGTTCGGTTCAAGAAAGACGGCTCGGGCGTTTCGCCTTACGAAACCATTACCTTCGCCGAGGAAGCCGGGCTAATTCCCGAGTTCGACCTCGCCATGGCGACAAAGGTGGTTGGCCTGCTGGCCAACATCCCCGACCGGTTCCATGCAGCGATCAATATTTCCGGCTTTTCCGTCAGTAACGAGCCCTACATCGCCGGGCTGAAGGCACTGCTGGCCAAAAACCAGTGGGCATCGGACCGTGTGCTGTTTGAGATTACGGAATCTTCGCGCATGGCGGATCTCGAAGCCGCCAACGAATTCATTCAAATTCTGCGCAAGGACGGCTACGAAGTCTGCCTCGACGATTTCGGCGCCGGCGCCGCCAGCTTCCAGTATCTGGCAACTTTGGATGTGGATGTCGTCAAGTTCGACGGCTCGGTCATTAAAGACGCCCAACGGGTGCCCAAAGGCAAAGCCTTCCTGAAGGCGCTGACCCGGTTTTGCCGGGAACTGGGGGTGGATACTATTGGCGAAATGGTCGACAGCCCCGAAGGTCTGGAATTCGTCCGCGAATGCGGCGTGCAACACGTCCAGGGCTTCCTGTTCGGCGAGCCCAATACCAACATCCTGTCGTTCGCCAAGATGGACCGCAAGATTGAAAAGCTGTTCGGCAAGAAAACCGCCCGCCGGGCGTTCGGCTAAGCCAGCCCCTTCCCCGCATTCTCGAGCGGGCACGACGCCAGAGATGGAATCGGTCGATGGATCGACTTCTACAATTATCAGCGACCCCATGCCGCCCATGGTGGGTGGACGCCGGTTCTGGTATATTAAAATCGGCAAGAAGACCCGAACTGCAGCTTAAAATAACCCTTAAATCTGTCCAATGAATGGGGAGCGGCTCACCTGCCCGCCGGGTTTAAGGACGGCCTGAAACGTCGCTATAATTTTGCACAAGTACCGCGTGACGTTCCGCCAGTTGATTTTCGATTTCCTGGGGCAGGAAATCCTTGGCCCCGCGCCCAAGTGTTGTATCAGAATTTAACAAATCTCCGGGATCCTGGCATTCGAGCCAGCCAAGACGGGGGGCGTGGATCGAATAACCGATAAGCTCCTGAAGGTCTTTGGGCAGGGTTTTGGCCACTTCCGGCGGAACGGCCAGATACTGGTTCTCGGCCTGCCGCAGATACCCGAGATTATAGCTCATGGTGAGGGCGGTTCTTGGTTGATCGCTCTTATTGGCACCGCCGCTGTGAACGGCTGACCCAAGGTATAAGAGCACTGATCCTCGCGGCATCACCGCCTGGCATATCCGATCTTCCGGCGGGTCCCTGTCCAGTTCTTCCTTATGACTGCCGGGAACTATCCGCGTTGCTCCATTTATTTCCGTAAAATCGGAATACGCCCATATCGCATTTATCATGCACTCAATCTCGGTGTGAGCAAACGGGAACAGCTCATCATCGCGATGCAATATCTGCTCTGGTTCACCGGGCCATATCTGGATGGCTTCGGTAAGGTTTAGTTGAAACCTACTGCAATTTGGGCCGAGAACGGCTTGGGCTACATCAAGAACCAGTGGGTTCATAACCAGCTCTTGGGCTGCCGGCGCTTTCACAAAAAGCGCCCCCATTCGTTTGGTGCGGGTTCCAACGAAATATCCCTCACCCAAAGGGGTACCATCAAAATATGGGTCCAGGTCGGTGGCAATTTCATCCATCAAATTGACCGGGGCGAGGCCCTCAACGATTGCGCCACCTTTATCTTGTATCGCCGCCAATAGGTCTTTCGATGAGCATGAGGATTTAAAAGTCGGAATCATATCAATGAACCTCTCTATTCCTTGTTTGGCGTCCCTCTTCGACCGCTAGAACAGCTACCCCGATGAAATGTTGAGTAGTATAAAAACCAAGCTCACTGGCTGTACGTTCGGCCTCTTTTAATTCCCGTATTAGCGTTTCGATGTCCTTGTCCAACGACCGGAGTTTCGATTCCGTCTGCTCATTGTTTTTCTTTTTAAGCGCCATCCTAGCCCTCCAATATTGGCTATTAAAATTGCTCTTTTGCTCGCATAAGCCCCGCTATTCCAGAGGCAGAAACCAAGCTAGTCTAGCGAGCGCAACTGGTAACCCCCCCTATCGGGGGGTGCTTCACGAAAAAGTAGCATTACAAAAATTATAAAAATTAGCATAGAGTTGGAGAAAGGCTGGAAAATCTAATACCAAAAATTTAGGGGAGTGGTAGGTTTGGACGTCTTGAATATTGGGCAATTCATTGAAGACACCAACCGGTGCAATACGACCGATGAGTTGTTCTCCTCCCTCACGCGGCATATGCGCGGTTGCGGTTTTGACAGAATTGCATTCGGGGCGCTGACCGTTCCGGCCCAGGATATGATTGTAGGCAGAACACCGGCGCCCGCCGTTGCCCTAAATTTTCCTTCTGATTGGGTAAGCTATTATTTCGAGAACTCATTGCATGAAGTTGATCCGATTGTCAGCTATACGCCGGCAAGCCGCGTTCCATTTTTCTGGGACACCATGGCCAAGGAAATGGACCTTTCCAAGAAACAACTATTTTGCCTTCAAGGGGGAGAAGAGGCGGGCCTTCTTGACGGCCTGAGCATTCCGATTCACGGGCCTTGTGGGGAATGTTATGTCCTTTCCCTGGCCAGTAGCTCTGGGAATAAGGACGGAGAGCACCTGTTGCCTATCCTTAATCTGATGGCGCACCAATTCTACGTGGCTTACATTGAACTATCGGGCGCGGAACGTATGCTTCCTGTCATCGCTCTGTCCCCCCGCGCCAAAGAAACCTTGTTATGGGGGGCTCGTGGCAAGACCGATGATGACATTTCAGAGATAATGGGCATCTCACGTAACACGGTGAAGGATCACTGGAAGACCATCTTCAGGGGACTTGATGTGTCAAACCGGATACTGGCCGTAACGATTGCCATCCAGACGGGTCTCATAAAACCCTAACCACCTTATGGGGGGGTACCGCAAAAAACGGCCTCATGCTCTTTTCCACGTCAGGACAACCGACGCAGGAAATAGAGCATGTTGTGTCTCGTTAATTGGGAAAATGCACATTTACTCGGGGATGCTCTGCCCGCTCTGCATAGACTAAGGCATCGAGTATTCGTTAAGCGCCAAGGCTGGAATGTCCCCGAATATAGGGGCATGGAATACGATCAATTCGATACGCCGGCAGCAGACTACCTTGTGTGGTTCGACAACAATCGAATACCGCGCGGCGTAACCAGACTCATCCCAACCACACGGCCCTATATGATCAAAGAACTATGGAGCGCCCACCTGTCCACCCTGCCGCCATCTATCGATACGATATGGGAAGCAAGCCGTATAGGCGTTGATAGGGATCTGCCTCCGGACATGCGCCGCCGGGTTTTAGGTGAATTAATCTGCGGTTGCCTGGAACTGGGCCTCAAATCGGGATTTAAGGAATATCTTTGTGTAATGCATCCAAAAATTATTCAACGCCTGCTCATTTCTGCCGGTTTAAACGTAGATATGGATGAGCCGTGGGACATAGACGGGGAACAAGTCGTCATTGGCAAGATAGAAATTTCCAGAAAGGCACTGTTATCGGCGAAGGAAAAATACGGCATCAATAAACTGGTTGTCGAAAAATTGGGATCGGAGTTGGAGGCAGCCTAACATGCCCAAGATGAAAAACTTGTCTGAGAGTCCATCTGTCGAAATCGGAACCGCCCTTAATTATCTCGCGCAAACCGCAAGACGTTTAGGTATGCCTAGCCTACATGACTTGATCCGCAATAGTGGGAAAGAAGCGTGTCGTCTAACGCTTGAGCAGGTCCAGAATGACAACGCTGAGGGTCCCAGGAAAAGAATCGGCAACCCCTACCTAGATGAGGATTAGGCGATAAGCCATCTGTACACCCCCAGCAAATTAACGGCGGCATAACCGGCGCTAAGAACTGCCAAGGGCGTATCACGTTGAAGAACGGCAGCAGCTAGCCATGGCACCGAAGCCGAAATTAACACCTTCCTTGGTCACGAGGCGGGATCATCGGCAACGAAAAGATTACGTCAAACCGTCAAAGATTCCGGCCTTGAATGCGGCCGGGAAAAGGCGTCAAAGGCGAACATAGGTCGGACAAAAATTTAAAAGAATTTGCCAAATTCTCTGTAACCCGCAGAAACAATGGCGTCCCCAACGGGATTCGAACCCGTGTTGCCGGCGT
>JABMOG010000007.1 GCA_013204265.1 Rhodospirillales bacterium | reverse complement strand
TTTGAGATGCTCGGCAATTTTTCCTTCGGCGACTACTTCAAGGAATTGGCGATCGAGTTGTCGTGGAATCTGGTGACCAAGGAATTCGGGCTGGCTAAGGACAAACTGCTGGTTACGGTCTACGCCGACGACGATCAGGCCTTCGATCTGTGGAAAAAAATCGCCGGCCTGCCCGAGGACCGAATTTTACGCATCGCGACATCGGACAATTTCTGGTCAATGGGCGATACCGGGCCATGCGGGCCGTGTTCGGAGATTTTCTACGATCACGGCGACCATATTCCCGGCGGCCCCCCCGGCAGCGCCGATGAAGACGGCGACCGCTTTATTGAAATTTGGAACCTGGTGTTCATGCAATACGAGCAAATGACGCCCGATCAACGGGTCGATCTGCCGAAACCGTCGATCGACACCGGCATGGGCCTGGAACGCATTGCCGCCGTCATGCAGGGCACCCACGACAATTATGAAATCGACCTGTTCAAAGACCTCATCCAAGCCTCCGCCGATGCCTCCGGCACGGACCCCAAGGGCGAACACAATGTCTCGCACCGGGTGATAGCCGACCATTTGCGGGCCAGCAGTTTCCTTATTACCGATGGCGTGCTGCCGTCCAACGAAGGGCGGGGCTATGTGCTGCGCCGGATCATGCGCCGGGCCATGCGCCACGCCCAATTGATGGGGTGCCGGGATCCGTTGATGTGGCGGCTGGTGCCGGCCCTGGTGTCGCAGATGGGTAAGGCCTTTCCTGACCTTGTCCGGGCCGAGGGGCTGATTACGGAAACCCTTAAATTGGAAGAAGGCCGGTTCAAGACAACCCTGGACCGGGGCTTGAAGCTGCTGGATGAGGAAACCTTAAACCTCGGCGAAGGCGGCGTGCTGGACGGTGAAACCGCGTTTAAACTGTACGACACATTCGGCTTTCCCCTCGACCTGACCGAAGACGCGCTGCGCGACAAGGGAATGCGGGTCGACACCGAAACCTTCAACGCCGCTATGGAACGCCAGCGCGCAGATGCCCGCAAGGCCTGGTCCGGTTCCGGCGACGCGGCGACGGAAACGGTCTGGTTTGAAATTCGCGAGCAACTGGGCGCCAGCGAATTTCTCGGCTACGAGACCGAACAGGCGGAAGGCCAGATCACCGCTCTGGTGACCGATGGTGCGCGCATTGATGAGATCACAACCGGCGCGGACGCAGCCATCATCGTCAACCAGACGCCTTTTTACGGAGAATCCGGTGGCCAGGTCGGCGATACCGGCGTTATCACGGCCACCAATGGCGCGGTGTTCACGGTCACCGACGTGCAAAAAAAGGTCAATGGTGTGTTCGTCCACCTGGGCCGGGTTGCCAAGGGGGCCTTCAAGGTCGGTGATGAAGTGCGCCTTGAGGTCGACAATAAACGCCGGGGTAACGTGTGCGCAAATCATTCCGCGACCCACTTGTTACATGCGGCGCTACGAAATCTGTTGGGTGATCATGTGACCCAGAAGGGCTCCTTAGTGGATTCCGGTCGGTTGCGGTTCGATATCAGTCACCCCAAGGCGATTGAAGCCGGTGAACTGATCGAGGCCGAAGAGGCCGTCAACCGCCAGATCGCCTGTAACGACGAGGTCGTTACCTTGCTGATGGAGCCCGGTGCCGCGGTGGAAGCCGGCGCCATGGCCCTGTTCGGGGAAAAATATGGCGACGAGGTGCGGGTGGTGTCTATGGGGGGGGCTGCAAACGAGGCGTTCTCCACCGAATTGTGCGGCGGCACCCATGTCCGGCGGACCGGCGATATCGGCATTTTCAAGATCATCAGCGAAGGCGCTGTGGCCTCCGGTGTGCGCCGGATCGAGGCCCTGACAGGCGATGGCGCCAGGGCATATTTCACAGAGACCGAACAAACGCTTAGCGTGGCGGCAGCGTTGTTGAAGGTGCAGCCCGCCGATGTGCCCGGACGAGTCCAGGCATTGATCGAAGAACGTCGTACTCTTGATGCCGATCTCACGGCTGCGCGCCGTGCAATGGCGACGGGCGGCGGCAACGGTGGCGGCGCGCCGGATACTCGCGACATCGGCGGCATTGCCTACCTGCCGCGCCTGCTCGAAGGCATGCCGGCCAAGGAACTCAAGAGCCTTGCTGATGACTTGAAAAAACAGGTGGGCTCCGGCGTCGTCGCGCTGGTCTCGGTGGCAGACGGCAAGGCATCGGTGGTCGTCGGCGTCACCGAAGACCTGAGCGGCACCATAAATGCCGTTGATCTGGTGCAGGTCGGCTCATTGGCGCTGGGCGGCAAGGGCGGCGGCGGCCGGCCCGACATGGCTCAGGCCGGCGGCCCCGACGGCGCCAAAGCCCAGGCCGCACTGGATGCCATCGAAAGCGCCATAGCGCCGAACGGGTAATGTCCAAAAACCCTCCGAGTCGCGCATTCCATGCATTTTCAATTACCGAAGGGCGATGCTAACCCGTTGGCGTATAGGGCTTTCAGGGTGTCACTGGCGGTCAGCCTTGCTGCTGCCCTATTGTTAAGGCCGCTGGCACTGATACTTGTCCCGGCAGAGGGGGGACTTTGGAACAGTTTCTAGATCCCGCGTTTATCGAGGCCCGGATTGCCGAAATAACGGCCTGGGTCCATTCCCATATTTTTGTTCTCAGCTTCGTCATACAATTTTTCGTTATCGCGCTGGCCTTTGTCATCGCCCGGCTCGGCGAAGCCCGCCTGGGTCAGCTGCTGGACAAGGGCTGGGATGCGCCCTGGTACGACCGTTTCGCGCGGCCCGTTACCGAGGCCCTGGCGCCGTTGAGCCTGCCGGTCATTTGGCTGGCGCTGCAATGGTTTTCCGTGGTCGCGGCGGAGAAAGCGGGATGGCCGATCCACCTGATCCGGATTGTCGTCAGCCTGTTGACGGCCTGGATCATTATCCGGTTGGGTTCGACGCTAATCCGCAACCCGGTCTGGTCCCGGTCCATTGCCATTGCCGCCTGGACTATTGCCGCACTCAACATTACCGGTCTTTTGGACCCCACGGCGGCCGTGCTCGATTCCATGGCCTTGCACTTCGGCGAAGTGCGGATTTCCATTCTTGGCGTAATCAAGGCGATTCTAGCTCTCAGTGTGTTGTTGTGGCTGGCGGGGTATTTTTCCAGGCTGCTGGAACGCCGCCTCAACGCCATGCCCGGCGTCACCCCGGCGGCCGGGGTCCTGTTTGGCAAATTGTTCCGCGTCCTTCTGTATACCTTCGCCATCGTCGTCGCCATGGACTCGGTCGGCATCGACCTGACCGCCTTGGCGCTGTTCTCCGGTGGTATCGGTCTGGGCATCGGGTTTGGCCTGCAGAAGGTTTTCTCGAACCTTATCAGCGGCGTCATTTTGGTGATGGATCGGTCCGTCAAACCGGGCGATGTCATCGCCATCGGCGAAACCTATGGCTGGATCAATTCCCTGAGTGCCCGCTATGTTTCTGTGATTACGCGCGACGGCATCGAACACCTGATTCCGAACGAGGAATTGATCTCGCAACGGGTCGAAAACTGGTCCTTTTCCAACCGGCTGGTGCGCCTGCGGCTGGAGATCGGGGTAGCTTATGAGAGCGACGTTAAAAAAGCCATCGCGGTCTCGATCGAAGCCGCTGCCCAAGTCGACCGGGTGCTGGCCGAGCCCGCACCGGCCTGTCTTTTAACCGGCTTCGGCGATAACGCCATCAACCTGGAATTGCGGGTCTGGATCAATGACCCGCGAAACGGTTTAGCCAACGTTAAAAGCGCCATTTTTTTGGGTGTTTGTGAAAAATTCGCCGAACACGGTATCGCCTTCCCGTATCCGCAACGCGACCTCCATATCAAAAGCGCGGTGCCTTTGAGAGTGGAGACTGTGCCTCAATCCTGACGGTTCATTTGACGTCGGCTTTTATTTTCATGGAAATAATTTTGTCGGGATCGTCGACAGCCCCGTTGTCATCCTTGTCGCCGCGTTTGATATTGCTGACGAATTCCATGCCATCGGTGACCTGGCCCCAGACGGTATATTGCCCGTCGAGGAAACTTGAGCGTGCGAAAACAATGAAAAACTGGCTGTCGGCACTATTGGGGGCCTGCGACCGGGCCATCGACAAGGTGCCCCGGACGTGGGGTTCGGCGGAAAATTCTGCCGGAATGTTCTGCCCCGAGCCGCCGGTGCCGTTGCCATCGGGATCGCCGCCCTGGGCCATGAAACCTTCTATGACCCGGTGAAAGGTCAGGCCGTCATAGAATCCTTCGCGCACCAGTTCCTTGATTCGGGCGACATGCTTGGGTGCCAGGTCGGGACGCATTTCGATCGTCACCACCCCGTCCTTTAGTTCCAGCAGTAAGGTGTCTTCCGGGTTAGCGGCTTCGGCACCGTCAGTCATCGCCATTCCTCCAAGAAATAAAACAAATATTAAAAATCCCAAACGAGCCATGAAGCATCCTCGTATTAATCAAAAAGTTTATCGATCTCATCCTGTGAAATGCCTTCGTCCCCAAGGGCCGGGCCTCTCAGCAGTTTTTCGTCTTCGGTCTTTTCCACGTCTGCTTTTACTTCGATCTTGTCAATTTCATCCTTGCCCCAGACACTGATCAGGGCGTTGACCCGGTCCTCGACGTAGGTCACGGACTTGACGACCTTGGTGATCCGCTGGCCGGTAATGTCCTGGAAGGAACAGGCTTCGAAAACATCGGCGCCGTTTTCGGTAATTTTATTGAGAAGCGCCAACTGCCCCTCACCGGTGATCGATTTTCGCAATTCATCAACGATTTCGTCGTTTTTCTCCATGCACCCCATGATCGTGTCGGTGGCTTCTTCGGTCGCCTTGACGATTGCGTCGAGCTGGTCGGACATGCTGTCGAAGTGCAGTTCTTCGTCCGCAGGGCGGTTGATGGCGGCGATCTCCTCGCGCACCCGCTTGAGATATTTGAACAAACCGAGGAGTTCCTGTTTCAGGATATCGGCTTCGGCTTGTTTTTCCATAAAAGAATTCCTGGCCGACGGTTTGTTTCCAAGGGCGGCAGCTCAGCGCCATTCCCTGTCTTTACTCCGGGCATCATAAATAGGATTCCGGGCTTGGCAATCCCGTTAGGTCTATTGATCAGGTTTTTTTCTTTTTTCCGGTCTTGCCGGCGACGACGGATGCCGGATCGCCCTTGAGGGCCTGAAGCGCCAGAATCGACAATTTCATGCGCTGTTCTTCGCTAAGGGCTTCCAGAACGTGTTCTTTTGATTTGCGGACTTCCAGGGCCTGGCGGATCAAGGCTTGGCGTCCTTCGGTCATTTCCGGCTTGGCGCCTAATTCTTCTTCGGCAGATTTCAGGGAGTCGAGGATGAGTTGACGGGTTTCCTCGTGGGTCATGCCGCTAATGGGATCAGGCCGGGACTCAGGCTTTGGAACAGGCTGGGCGGCGGCGTTTTCAGCCGCCAGAACTTGGCTGGCCTGTTTAATTTTCTTTTTGAATTCCAAGGCATCGCGGGCGTCTTTGTCCATGACAACAGACAGCAGCGCTTTTGAAATTATTTTTTTGAACATGCAGCGAAGAGTGTATCTAAAAAATGTAATCCGGGTTAACGCCGTGGCTGTTTTGCGTAAATAGAGTTGCGCCATTCTAACGATCGATTTCAATCCACACCAGAAATCCGGCGCAAGTTTCAGAAAAAATCGTCGAATATCATATTTATGCCCAGAACCTACTATAAAGGCTGGCTTATTTGGAGGCGGCGCGTATTCTGGTGGCGATATGAGACGTATGCGCAATGCCAAAATTATCGCCACCCTCGGGCCGGGCACCTCGTCCGAGGAAATGATCCACGCCTTGTTCAAGGCCGGAGCCGATGTTTTTCGCCTGAATTTCAGCCACGGTGACCATGCCGACCACAAACGCCGGTACGACATCATTCGCGCCATGGAAGAAAAATATAAACGATCCATCGGTATTCTTCTCGATCTTCAGGGCCCGAAACTGCGGGTCGGTCGGTTTAAGGACGGGAAGGTCAAGCTGGAGCAGGGTAATACATTCCGCCTCGATCTAAGTGACGGCATCGGCGACGAGACCCGCGTGTCCCTGCATCATCCGGAAATTTTCCAGGCTTTGGAAACAGGCACCGATTTGCTGCTCGATGACGGTAACATCCGTCTCAGGGTGCGCGATTGCAGCAGCGATTTTGCCGAGACCGAGATCGTGACCGGCGGTACGTTGTCCGACCATAAGGGGGTCAACGTGCCGACCGTGATCCTGCCGCTGTCTTCGTTGACGGAAAAAGACCGGGAAGATTTGCGGTACGGTCTTGATCTCGGCGTAGACTGGGTAGCGTTGTCCTTTGTGCAGCGCCCGGAAGATATCGCCGAAGCCCGAAAGCTGATCGCCGGGCGCGCCGGGGTGATGGCCAAGCTGGAAAAACCGGCGGCCATGGATCACCTGGACGAAATCGTCAATTTGTCCGATGCCATTATGGTGGCGCGCGGCGACTTGGGCGTAGAGGTGCCGCCCGAAGAAGTGCCCGCCCTGCAAAAACGGATTGTTTTCACCTGCCGCGCCGCCGGTAAGCCGGTTGTCGTCGCCACCCAGATGCTGGAATCCATGGTCCACGCGCCAACGCCGACGCGGGCCGAGGCCTCGGATGTGGCGACCGCCATCTATGACGGGTCCGACGCCATTATGCTGTCGGCGGAAACGGCGGTCGGTGATTACCCGGTCGAGGCCGTCGCCATGATGGACCGCATCGTTGATCGGGTCGAAAAAGACCCCCATTACCGCCAGATGATGGAAGCCTATCGCTACGCGCCTGAGGCAACTGCTGCCGACGCCATTACCGCCGCCGCCCGCCAGGTCGCACAGACCATTTCGGCCAGCGTGATCGTTACCTTTTCGTCGACCGGCTCGACCACCCTTCGTTGTGCCCGTGAACGCCCAATGGTGCCGGTGCTCAGCCTGACGCCGCGTGCCGACACGGCGCGAAGGTTGGCGCTCGCCTGGGGGGTGCATTCGGTCAAGACCGAGGATCTGAGTACGTTCCGGGACATGGTGGTCAAGGCCATCCGTGTCGCCAAAAGCGAAGGTTTCGCCGATGTCGGCGACCCGCTGGTGATCACTGCAGGCGTTCCCTTCGGTACCCCCGGGGCGACCAACATTCTGCGCATCGCCTGGGTCGAATAGGGCAAGGTCCGCCCCGGTAGAGGCGAATATATGTTTTCCCAACTGTTTTCCGTTATCGCGCCGGTTTTCATATGCGCCGCCATTGGCTACGTCTGGAAACGCCAAAACCGCCCCTTTGATGCAGACCTGATCACGGCGCTGTCCGTCAATATCGGGACTCCGTGTCTGGCGTTCTATACGTTGACGTCGACCAACCTGGACCCTGACAGCTTCAACCGCATGGCGGCGGCGACCGGGGTTACGATGATTGCCTTCGTGGTTCTGTATGTGCCGGTGCTGAAAGCCGCAGGGCTGAGCCAGAAAGCATTTTTGCCGGCGTTGACGTTCGGCAATGTCGGTAATATGGGGTTGCCGTTATGCCTGCTGGCGTTCGGCGAACAGGGGCTGGCTTTGGCCATTTCCTATTTCGCCATCAATGTGATTGTGATGTTTTCGTTCGGCGTTGCGGTGGCGGCGGGAGCGGCGTCGTGGCGCCAACTCGCAAGACTGCCGGTGATTTACGCCATCCTCGGCGCTTTGGTGTTTCTCTATACCGGGACCGCACCACCGGAATGGGTTTCCAGTACCACGCGGCTTCTCGGTGGATTGACCATTCCGTTGATGCTGATCACGCTGGGGGTCTCTTTGGCCGGCCTCGGCATCAGCAGCCTGCCGCGCAGTTTTGGCTTGTCGGTGCTCAGGCTTCTCAGCGGTTTTGCCATTGGCTGGGCGACGGCGGAGGTCTTCGGCATGGAAGGGGCCGTTCGGGGCGTCCTGATTTTGCAGTGCGCGATGCCTGTTGCCGTTTTCAATTATCTGTTCGCGTTAAAATACAACAACCAGCCCGAAGAAGTCGCTGGCACGGTTGTCTTGTCGACGGCGTTGTCGTTCCTGACCCTGCCGTTGTTATTGTGGTTCGTGATGTAAAATAGTTATTCGGCCGCGTCGGCCTTGGTGCTCGTAGCGCCATTCCGGAAATCGGCGAGCAGGCGTTCCTCGCACGCCTTGGCGTCCAGTCGGTTGCGTTCCTTAACGTGTCCGAACCCCCGGATACGTAGAGCTAAACCGGCAATTTCGACCGCCAATGCGTGGTTGTCCGGGGTCAGGCCAGCCAGCAATTCCTCGATAACCGCCTCATACTCCTGGATCAGCCGGCGTTCCATTTTCCGTTCCGTGGTGTATCCGAAAATATCGAACGGCGTTGCGCGCAATCCCTTTAGTTTGGCCAACAGGCGGAAGGCGGGCATCATCCAGGGGCCGAATTCCCGTTTAATCAACGCCCCGGAAACCGGGTCGCGCCGGGCGATCAGAGGTGGCGCCAAATGGAAGGTCAGCCGGATAGGCCCTTCAAATTCGCGGTCCAGGGTTTGCCGGAAATCTCCATCCGAATAGAGCCGGGCGACCTCGTATTCATCCTTGTAGGCGAGCAGCTTGAAATAGGCCTTGGCCACGGTGTCGCCGAGGCCGGTTATTCCCGCGGTTGTGTCGGCTTGGACGGCCCGTTCAACCAGGGCCGTATAGCGCCGGGCATAGGCGGCGTTCTGATAGCGGATCAGATCGGCGACGCGGCGGTCGGTGAAATTGCCTTCGGGCAGAGATGCCCTTTCTGCGGGCCGGACCAGACGGGCGACGGCGTTCGGGTCAAAGGCGGCACGGCGCCCCCACAGGAAAGCTTGTTTGTTAAACTCGACGGCGACGCCATTGAGTTCCAGGGCGCGTTCGATGGCTTCGGATGATACCGGCAGAAGGCCGTTTTGAAAGGCCACACCGACCAGGAACATATTGGCGGCGATGGCGTCGCCCAAAAGGCCGAGGGCCAATTCCGTAGCATCGATGAACTGGAGGGAACCAGGGCCGGTGGCCTCCGACAAGGCGTTGTGAAATTTTTGTTCGGGGAATTCCAGATCCGGGTTGTGGGTGAAATCGGTAGTCATGGTGCGGTTGGCGTTGACGATGGCTGACGTGGTGCCGGGTTTCAACTTGCCGAGTGCCTCGGCGCTGGCAGCGGTCACCATGTCGCAACCGATCAGCAACCGGGTACCGCCGGCGGCGATGCGAACCGCGTTTAGCCGTTCAGGGTTATCGGCAATGCGGACATGGGAATACACCGCGCCGTTTTTCTGCGCCAATCCGGCGACGTCGAGCACGGAAACCCCCTTGCCTTGCAAATGCGCGGCCATGGATATGATGGCGCCGATGGTTATCACCCCGGTGCCGCCGATGCCGGAAACGAGGATGCCGTAAGGCTCGCTGGCGTCGACCGGAACCGGGTCGGGCAGGGCTTCAAACGGAGTCTCGCCGATGGCGGCGGGTTTGCGGGGGCTGGCGCCCTCAACGGTAACGAAGGCCGGGCAGAACCCCCTGAGGCAGGAAAAATCCTTGTTGCACGACGACTGGTTGATGGCCCGCTTACGGCCAAGCTCGGTTTCCAGCGGGGCAATGGCGACACAGTTGGACTGTGCGCCACAATCGCCGCAGCCTTCGCAGACTGCGGCGTTGATGAAGGGCCTAAGCGCCGGGTCCGGGTGCAGGCCGCGTTTGCGGCGGCGTCGCAATTCGGCGGCACAGGTCTGGTCATAGACCAGCACGGAAACCCCTTTGATATTACGCAGGTCGCGTTGCAGGGAATTCAGATCATCGCGGTGATGGAAGGTCACGCCCGAGGCGAACCCGGCGCCGATAGGATATTTGCCGGGCTTGTCGGAGACCACGGCGATACGCTCGATGCCTTCGGCGCGGACCTGGGCCGTGATCATCGGAACATCCAGTGGTCCGTCCATGGGCTGTCCGCCGGTCATCGCCACGGCGTCGTTGTACAAGATCTTGTAGGTCATGTTGACCCCGGCCGCGACGGCGGCGCGGATAGCCAGAATTCCGGAATGGAAATAGGTGCCGTCGCCGATGTTGACGAAGATGTGTTCGGTTGACGTGAATGGTGCCTGGCCTATCCAGTTAGCACCCTCGCCGCCCATGTGGGTAAAGGTTTCGGTGTTCCGGTCCATCCAGATAGCCATGTAATGACAGCCGATACCGGCCGCCGCACGGGACCCTTCGGGGACCTGGGTGGAAATATTGTGCGGGCACCCGGAACAGAAATAGGGAATGCGCTCAACCCCGACCTTGGTCGCCTCAATTGAGCGTTCCTTGTCGTCGAGAAAGGTCAGACGCTCCGCAATATGGCTGCGCACCGGGTCGCTGATTTCAAAGGTGTTGATGCGCCCGGCAATGACCCGCGCAATGCGGGCTGGGGTTAGTTCACCCGCCGAGGGCAAAATCCAGTCGCCGCCTTCATCGAATTTTCCGACCACCCGGGGGCGGACATCGGCGCGCCAGTTATAGAGTTGTTCCTTGATCTGGTTTTCCATCACCGCACGCTTTTCCTCGACCACCAGAATTTCTTCCAGGCCTTCGGCAAAATCGCGGATGATGTCTTTTTCCAGCGGCCAGGGCATGGCGACCTTCAACAGCCGCAAACCAATTTTATCGGCGTTCTCGGCCCCAATACCAAGATCATCCAGCGCCTGGAGAACATCGAGATAGGATTTGCCGGTCGAAATGATGCCGAAACGGGGCTTGGACGAATCCAGGGTAACCCGGTTCAACCCGTTGGCGCGTGCGAAGGCGAGGGCGGCGTAGATCTTGTGGCGTTGCAGCCGGTATTCCTGCTCCAGGGGCGGGTCGGGCCAACGAATATGAAGGCCACCCTCGGGCGCCTCGAAATCTTCGGGCAGGTGAATATTAACCCTGTGTGGATCAACGATCACCGAGGCCGTGGTATCGACATTGTCGGTGATGCATTTCATGCTGACCCAACACCCCGAATAGCGCGACATAGCCAGACCATAAAGCCCGAAATCGAGAATGTCCTGAACGTTGGCCGGGTTTAAAACCGGAATGTGGGCGTCCATCAGGGCGTGCTCGCTTTGGCTGGGCACGGTCGAAGATTTGCAGGCCGGATCGTCGCCGGCCAGGGCAAGAACACCGCCAAAGGGAGACGTGCCGGCAAAATTGGCGTGGCGGAACACGTCGCCGGAGCGGTCAACACCGGGCCCCTTGCCGTACCATATGCCAAAAACGCCGTCATACTGCGCGCCTTCGAACATGTTGACCTGCTGGCTTCCCCAAAGAGCGGTGGCGGCCAGGTCTTCGTTGACGGCGGGATGGAATTTTACATGGTGATCGGTCAGAAGACTTTTGGCTTGCTTAAATTCCCGGTCAATACCGCCCAGGGGAGAACCCCGGTAGCCTGTGACATAACCGGCAGTGTTGTGCCCCGCCGCCAAGTCACGGCGCCGTTGCATTAAGGCCAGGCGTACCAGCGCCTGCGTGCCGGTCAACAGAACCCGGCCTTCTTCAAGGATGTACTTATCGTCCAGGGTAACTTGGTTCAGCATATATTAGGTCTGGCCCGTCCGGTTATTTTCGTTGATGACATGTGCGTATTACCGCGAGCCAAAGTAACGTAATACGCCCCCGCACCGCTGACAATCGCTGCTATGCCTTATCTCGGTGGATTATGGGCTGTCCAGCAGGGCTTGAATAGTATTGTAACCCGCTGGATTCAATAAAACTTAGTTCTTTATACATAGGCACCCTTGAGTTTTTGATGGATATCCATTATAAAATAATGGTCGTTTGAGAGTTCTGCTGTGCAGTTTCCATCCATTGGAATCGATGAGGGTTCCGATTGATTGAAGCAAGCAGGATGGGGTTTGCGCCCCAGTAAAGAGATGAAAATCGAACGACGTACAAATGACAGACGTGATGACGCGGGCGTCCGTGCCGAGTTGGCACGGGTATCTTTTTTGTCGGTATGCCGGGAACGTGTGTGCGGCCCCAGTTGCACGGTGGTTTGCCCAACCTGTTCGATGACGGCCTGCGGCTGCAATTGTTCGAGCAAATGCCCTGACATTCCCGCCCACATGACCACGGACCCGAATTTCCCCATCGAGAGCGGTATTGCGCCGCTGGTTTTCGAAATGAAACGATTGGGAGTTTTTGAGCCCTGCTGGTCCTGCGAAGGACACAATGATCCAAACGGGAATTTGTGGAAAATTCCCAGGGTCTGGTTTTATTGCGATTCCGTTGTTCAGGTTCGTTTGTTGTCCGATGTCATTAAAAACCTGAAAGTCGATCAGTTGACCGTCGCAACATGGCAGGTGTGCCTGACCTTTTCCGACGATGACAACCCGGCGACGACGTTCTCTCTGGAGCCGGAGATCGGCCCGGGCGCCCAGTTCGGCCTGGCGGAACTGCAGAGTGATATACAGGCCATAACCGATTTCCTTCCTTCCAAGATGGCGGAAAAGGCCAAACACCTTGCGGCTCGATCCGGTATATAGAGGCTGTTACTGCTTAATAATTGATCATATAAAAAAATAAGGTTAATTATTAAGCAATTAAGTTTAAAAAGAGTCTGCTAGCTTGTAACCTTGGCTCCCAGAAATCCTAAAATTACAATTAAAATTAATGGGTTAGTAAAAGTTTGCTAGCCCCATCCCTGTTGGCCTGAGTTTTGCTAACCATTAAGTGCGTAAGGAGACCTCCTGCCTTTCGGGGCGATCCAAAATTTTTGGAGAGGGTGCACTGAAGCCAAAATTCACAAACGCAACACTCAGGGAAAAGCAAATTAAATTTTCAACAAATCATACCAGGAGAGTTTCTATGCAGAAAATTCTGAGGAAAATTCTCGGCGCGGCCGGAACCTCGGCGATCTTTATCTATGGCGGTGCGCTAACGGGCACATCCCCGGTCGAGGCCGCCGTCAAGTGCGGCCCCAAGCCGGCGGCCCCGGCACACTGGCAAATTCCGGCGAATAACAATACCGTCCATTGGGGGTATTTCAGCAAGGGCCTCAAGCCCCAGGCGGTCGTCCATTCGGGTGATTTCGTGACCCTGGAAACGCTGACCCATCACGCCAATGACGATGCCTCAAGAATGGTCGATGGCGACCCCGGTGCCGAAAGCGTTTTCAAGTGGGGCAAGGAATCAAAAGGCGTCAACAGGCGCGGCGCGGGTCCCATGGATGCGTCCATCAAGGGACGCGGCGCGGGTGAGGGGTTCGGCGTTCACGTCTTGACCGGCCCCGTCTATGTCTGCGGCGCAGAGCCAGGCGATGTTCTCGAAGTTCGGATTTTGGATATGTATCCGAGGCCGTCGGCCAACCCGAAATACAAGGGCAAAACCTTCGGCAGCAATGCCGCCGCGTGGTGGGGATTTCATTACAAGGATTTGATCGAAGACCCGAAACCCCGAGAAGTGATTACCATCTACGAAATCGACGCCACAGGGCAAAGGGGCTGGGCCAAGGCCGCTTATAATTACCGTTGGGTGCCCCAGACCGATCCCTTCGGCGTCGTCCACAAGATTATCGATTATCCCGGCGTTCCGGTCGACCACAGCACCATCACCAAGAACACCAATGTGCTGAAGGGCGTTCGCATTCCCATCCGGCTCCACTTCGGCACCATGGGGGTCGCGCCCAGGGAAGCGGATTTGGTCGACTCGATCCCGCCAGCATATTTCGGTGGCAACATTGACAACTGGCGCATCGGCAAGGGCGGCACCATGTACTATCCGATCGCCGTTAAGGGCGGCCTGCTCAGCGCCGGTGACCCCCATGCCGCCCAGGGCGATTCCGAATTGGCGGGCACAGCCATCGAAACATCGCTGACGGGTACTCTTCAGGTCATCCTGCACAAGAAAAAAGATCTCGGCGGGACCCTCGTCGAGGGATTGGATTACCCGCTGCTGGAAACAGATACCGAATGGGTGGTGCATGGCTTTAGCTACGCCAACTACCTAAAGGCCCTGGGTGAGAAGGCCCAGAGCGTTATCTATTCAAAATCGTCTATCGACACCGCCATGCGGGACGCTTTCAGGAAAATGCGCCATTTCCTGATGACGGCGAAAGGATTGAGCGAAGATGAAGCCATCTCGCTGATGTCCGCCACCGCCGACTTCGGCATCACCCAGGTCGTTGATGGTAACTGGGGCGTTCACGGCGTCATGCAAAAGGGAATTTTTCCCGAAAACACTAAGTAAACCAATCGATTCTTTCTAACGAAAAGGCCGCCGGGAAACCGGCGGTCTTTTTTAGTCAGATTGCCTTTTCCGCATCCGTGGGCCGGAGCCGGGGGCCGACGCTGCGGGTTTTTTGGGACCCTTATAAGCGCCCGTTTTGGCGAATTTGGATTTATAGGGTTTCTTGTCCTTCGATGGTGTTTCGGGTTTGCCCAAGGGCTTGGCGTCCGCCGCCTGTTCATGCGGCTTTTTTGAAAATGTGCGTTTCGCCTTGAATTTGCCATGCGCGCCGGGATTGGGGTCGTTGTAGGCCTTCTTTTTCCCGTGCGACTTGTGCGGTTTGTCGCTGCGGTCCTTTCGGGATTCCGAGGGGACTTCCGGGCGGCCTTTCAGGCGCGTGATGCTGATGGTTTTTTCCATCTTAAGACTAGGCCCGATCGCCTCCAGGAATCGCTCTACACAGGCGGGCTTGAGTTCGACAAAGGTTTCACTTTGAAGAATCCTGATAGCCCCGACGTCGTGCTTGGTGATGTGCCCGGCACGGCACAGCATCGGCAGCAACCAACGCGGCTCGGCGCTTTGTTTGCGGCCAACCGTCAGCGAAAACCACACGCCGTCCTTGAAGTCGTCGCGTCCTGCCGGCTTGGGGTCTCTCGGCGCGGCGTCGAGCAATTCTTCCGGCGCGGCCTGGTCCGCAAAATGCTGACGCAGGAAGGCGGCGGCAACCATCTCGGGGCTATGACGGGCCAACAGTTCCTTGGCGAAGACCTGTTCGTCCTCGCTCATGGGCTCGCTGAGGGTTGGGTCGGAGAGGATGCGCTCGTGGTCGCGCAGCTTGATTTCGTCAACCGACGGCGGTCGGGCCCAGGTGGCTTTGATGTCGGCGCTGGCCAACAGCCGTTCCGTGCGCGTGCGCCAGTTATGCGGCACAATCAACGCGCACACACCCTTGCGCCCGGCCCGCCCGGTACGACCGCTCCGATGCAGCAGGGTTTCACGGTTTCTCGGAATGTCCGCGTGGATCACCAGTTCCAAATTCGGCAGGTCAATGCCGCGTGCCGCAACATCGGTTGCGATACAGACTCGCGCGCGCCCGTCGCGCATGGCCTGCAGGGCGTGGGTGCGCTCATTTTGGCTCAGTTCGCCCGATAGCGCGACAACCGAAAATCCCCGGTTGGTAAAGCGGCTGGTCATGTGGTTGACGGTGGCGC
>JABMOG010000284.1 GCA_013204265.1 Rhodospirillales bacterium | reverse complement strand
GTTGATCGACAATTCCGGCTCCATGCGCGGTCGACCTATCACCGTCGCCGCCATGAGCGCCGACATCCTGGCGCGCACCCTCGAGCGGTGCGGAGTTAAGGTCGAAATTCTCGGCTTTACCACCCGGTCATGGAAAGGCGGCCAGTCTCGGGAACAATGGGTTAATGACGACAAGCCAACCAACCCGGGCCGGATCAACGATTTGCGTCATATCGTCTATAAGGCCGCCGATACCCCTTGGCGCCGCGCCCGCAAAAATTTGGGACTGATGCTGCGCGAGGGACTGTTAAAGGAAAACATCGACGGTGAAGCCCTGTTGTGGGCACATCAACGCCTCCTTGTCCGGCCCGAGCAGCGTCGCATTCTGATGGTGATTTCCGACGGCGCCCCGGTCGATGATGCGACGCTTAGCGCCAACCCCGGAAATTATCTCGAGCGCCATCTGCGCGAAGTTATTCACTGGATAGAAACTCGGTCCGAGGTGGAATTGACCGCCATCGGTATCGGCCACGACGTGACCCGCTATTACCGCCGCGCAGTGACGCTGGTTGACGCCGAGGAACTGGGCGGGACCATGATGCGCAACCTGACCGATCTTTTCGACGAAGAAAACATTGCTGGCCGGCGACGCAGCGCCTGAGTCCGGCAGAGATTTTGAAGGGGTGGATTTAGCCCCTTGAGCCTTACCACCAGGCTTCCCATATATTTCTCAGCAACCATACAAACAGGACCAGGGAGAGACCAATGACCATCAAAGTCGGCGATACCATTCCAAACCTTACCCTATACGTCATGGGCGAAGACGGCGGACCTCAGGCAATTTTGACCGATGAATTATTCAAAGGTAAACGTGTCGCCCTGTTCGGTCTGCCCGGCGCCTTTACACCAACTTGTTCGGCCAGTCACTTGCCGGGGTACGTCAAAAATGCCGATGCCCTGCGGGAAAAAGGCATCGACGATATTATCTGCGTGTCGGTCAATGATGCCTTCGTCATGGCCGCCTGGGGCAAGGAGCAGGCCGTCGGTGACCGGGTCCGAATGGTAGCGGACGGCAGCGCCGAATTCGCGACCGCAACCGGTCTCGAACTGGACCTCGGTGAGCGCGGTCTCGGCATGCGGTGTCAGCGGTATTCCATGATTGTCGAAGACGGCGTTGTCAGGGACATCGAAACGGAAGCACCCCCGACAGCCGAACTGACCGGCGCTGAAAAAATGCTGGAGAAAATATCCTAAATCAGTCCGGTGCGCCGTTACGCCGTCTTTTCTCGGTCTTGGCGGATGGTTCGCTCGGGCGGGAACGTCAGAATCACATTGGTGCCCTCGCCGAGGGTGCTTTCTATCTTCAGGGTTCCTCCGTGAATCTCGGTGAAGGACTTGGCCAAATGCAGGCCGAGACCTGAGCCTTCGTGGTTTCGGGTCATAACGTCATGAACCTGGCCAAAGGGCTCCAGAACTTTGGGGATATCCTTTTCGGCAATGCCGACGCCCGTGTCGGATACCTCGAACACAAATTCCCCACCTTTCGACAGCCGTGCGGAAACCTCCACCTCGCCGGAAAGCGGCGTGAATTTGATCGCATTGCCCATCAGGTTGAGTAGAATCTGCTTGAAGCGAAGCTGGTCAACATGCAACAGGGGCAAACCGGAAGGAATCAGAGTGCTGAGGCAAATCTTCTTCTCAATGGACCGCCCTTCAACCATTTTGATGCAGGTCTTTACGGTCTCGGCTACGTCGATTTCACTTTCATGAATGCCGAATTCACCGACTTCCAGTTTGGACAGGTCGAGGACTTCGCCGATCAGGCTGAGCAGATGACTTCCCGAAAAATGAATATCTTCGGCGTATTCCCGGTATTTTGGAATATTGTGCGAGCCTAGGGTTTCGCGCATCAGAACCTCGGAAAACCCGAGAATGGAATTGAGTGGCGTGCGCAATTCATGGCTCATGTTTGCCAGAAATTCCGTCTTTGTCCGGTTGGCGAATTCGGCCTGCTCCTTCGCCGCCAGAATTTCAGCCTCCGCTCGCTTGCGTGCGGTAATGTCAGACGCCAAAGTCAGGAACTCGCCGTCCGCAAGCCGTTGTTCCTGGATCAAATACCAGAAATCATCCTCGCGATGTAACTCGAAAGAATCCCTCGGATTGCGGTGTTTTTCCAGCCGCTCCTTGATCCAGTCGTCTCCCCAGCCCACCGGCGCCCCCCCCTTATCGGCGAGCGCTCTTAACAAGTCTTCGAATTTCATCCCCAGAACTAAACCGTCGGCAACCGGCTGGTTGAATTCCCGGAACCGTTCGTTGAAGAAAATCAGCCGGTCATCCGCATCATACAGGGCCACCCCCTCAGATAACGCGCTGATGGCGGTATGTAACTGCTGCAACGATTTTTCCGCTTTTTTGCGTTCAGAAATGTCGGTTCCGATGGCGCCGACACCGGCAACGCCGTCCAAGTCATAAATGGGGAACTTGACCGTCAGAAAGGTTTGCTTTTCTCCGTCAATCACGAATTCTTCTTCGTTTTCGACAGACTGACCGGATTCGATCGCCGCCTTATCATGGGCCATAAAGACGTCGGCCTCTTCCTTGGGGAACAGGTCATAAGACGTCTTGCCCCGGCCTTCTTCGTCAGAAACACCGAAAAGCTTTTCCGCCTCCTTGTTGATCAGCAAATAGCGGCCTTCCACGTCCTTGAGGTGAATTTTGGTTGGCGAATTGTTGACTACGGCGCGGAACAGGGCCTCGCTTTTGCCAAGCGCCTCTTCCGCCTGTTTTAGCTCGGTGATATCGATAAAGGACAGCGCGATCCCGCCGGACGGTGTCTTGACTTCCTCGATTCGGCTCCAGGTGCCGTCATTGAACTTTCTGATGATGGTGCCTTGCGGATTGTGGTGATCCTTGACCCGCTCGCGGATGAACTCCTCCTCGCGGCCAATGGCCTCGGGGATCACTCCACGTTCCAAATTCTTGCGGATCATATCTTCGAAGGTGCCGCCGTTATCCTTAATCACCTTGGCGCCAGGTCTGAGCCGCTCGTATTCGTCGTTGAAGGCGATCAGGCGGTCGTCCGCATCATAAAGCGCGAAAGCCTGCTGCAGACTTTGGATCGCCTCGTCCAGGCGGCTATCGCTTTGCACCAAGGCTTCTTCAACACGCTTTTGATCGCTCTTGTCTGTCACCACCCCACAGACGCCGACCTGTTTCCCTTCCTGGTCCAGAAAGGGAAACATGGTCATGCGTTCGTAAAACTTGGTTTCATCGATGAGGACCGTATCAAAATCCGTTTCGATACGATTGCCGGTCTTTAAAACTTCATTGTGAAAAGCCATGATCTCGTCCGCGGCCTCACGATTGAAAACGCTATAGGGGGTATCACCGATAATTTTTTTACGATCAACCCTGTACCAGTCCTCGTATATTTTATTGACGAATTGGAACCGGCCTTGCAAATCCCGCAGGAAAACGGCCTCCGGCAAATAATCGAAAAGAACCTGAATGGATTTTTCTAAAAATAGGACCGGTTTAGCAGGGGCGCCACCTGCCCCTTGGCTCAGCTTGGATTCGGCAATCTCATTCTCTAGGCTTTCCAACTCGTCAATGAGCTGGGCCTTGGTCTTTTGCAAACGCTGTCGACCGCGCTTGGTTACGCCGGTCATTTGGAAATCCCCTAGGATTTTCACGTTTTTCGTTTATTCAACGTCGAATTTAAAGTCTGTCCGGAAACGTTTAACACCTGAACGGTGCCTGTCTCTTTTCATATTAAGAAAATCTTTATTGACCAATTACAGAGTACCTTACGGGATGAATCTCTAAAAAGGAAATTTCGTCGCTTTTTTTCTTACCCGAAGCCCGGAAACGATAAAGGCCCGACAAGCGGGCCTCTAAAATCGTTTTTATCTGAAGAAACCGGCTCAGGCGGCAGGCTGGACCTGTGCCTTTTTGATTTTCTTTTTCAGACGCAGAATTTCGGGTTCCAGGTCAGCATCCCGGGTATCGAGAAGAAAGGCATCCAGGCCCCCTTTCTGTTCCACCGTGCGAATGGCGTGGGTAGACACCTTCAAGCGCACAGACTGCTTCAAAGACTCACTGAACATGGCGGTCTTCTGCAGATTCGGCAAAAACCGGCGGCGGGTCTTGTTGTGGGCGTGGCTGACGTTATTTCCCGCCTGTACACCACGGCCCGATAGCTGACAACGTCTGGACATCCGTTTGATCCTTCACGGAATTAAAGTATGGGCCAATGCGCATCAGCCCGGAAAGGCGGTTTATTAGGCCACACCCCGCCAACAGTCAAGGAGAACATGGCGTGATCGACAATCTACGAAACCTTGTTCCCCGGGCACCCCTCGCTTAAAGTCCCCTTTCCTGCATTCAACGTTAAATTTGGTTCGTACCCATGCCCCTGGATTCTGACACCGATGTCCACCATGACTGGACAATTGAGGACGCGCTGAGCCTTTTCCGGCTGCCTTTCAACGACCTTCTTTTCAGCGCCCAAACCTGTCATCGACGGTATTTCGACGCCAATCAAGTGCAGATGTCGCGATTGCTATCGGTGAAAACCGGCGGTTGCCCCGAGGACTGCGCCTATTGCCCGCAGTCGGCCCACCATAAAACTAGCGTCAAAGCCGAGAAACTGATGCCGGTGGACGACGTTCTAGTGGCGGCCAAACAGGCCCAGGAGCAAGGCGCAACTCGGTATTGCATGGGGGCGGCGTGGCGAAATCCAAAAGATTCCGACCTCGACGACATTTGCTCCATGGTCGAAGGTGTTAAGGCATTGGGGCTGGAAAGTTGCGCCACGCTCGGCATGTTGACCAAGCCTCAAGCGGAACGATTGAAACAAGCGGGGCTGGATTATTACAATCACAATCTGGATACTTCGGAGGAATTTTACGGTCGCATCATAACCACACGGACCTACCAGGACCGTTTGGACACTCTGGAAAATGTTCGCCACGCCGAAATCAAGGTATGTTGCGGTGGCATCGTCGGATTGGGCGAAACGTGCAACGATCGCGCCGCTATGTTGACCAACCTGGCCAACCTGAACCCGCATCCGGAAAGCGTACCCATCAATCTGCTGGTCAGGGTCGAAGGCACCCCGCTGGATCATGCCGAGACTCTGGACCCTTTGGATTTTGTGCGCACCATCGCGGTCGCCAAAATCATGATGCCGGACTCGGTGGTCCGCCTTTCGGCCGGGCGCGAAATAATGAGCGACGAAACCCAGGCTCTGTGTTTCTTGGCCGGCGCGGGCTCCATTTTCGTCGGCGACACACTGTTGACCACGGGTAATCCTGATAAAGATCAAGACGTTTTGTTGTTTGAGCGTCTTGGTTTACACCCGGCACCGGCGGAAGGCACCCCTGGCGCAACGTGATGGCCGCCCGCTCCCTCCCCCAAAGGCCCACGGCGACCTGGTTGCAGGAAGGCTACAAACATATCTGGATGCCCTACACCCAAATGCAGACGGCGCCACTGCCCCAGGCCGCCGTCGCCACCGAAGGCGCACACATTATCCTTGCCGACGGAACACAACTTATCGATGGCGTGTCGTCGTGGTGGTCGGCCTGCCACGGATACAACCACCCCCACATTATTGACGCCATCGTCGCCCAAGCCCAACACATGCCCCATGTCATGCTCGCCGGACTGGCTAACGAGCCGGCCTTTACCCTGGCCGGGCGCCTGGCAAAATTGGCGCCGGGAACCCTGAATCGGGTTTTCTTTTCCGAATCCGGGTCCATTTCGGTCGAGATCGCGATGAAGATGGCGGCCCAGTACTGGTTGAATAAAGGCGTTACCGGGCACCAGAGGTTTCTCTGTTTCAAGGACGCTTATCACGGTGACAGCCTCGCCACCATGTCGGTAGGCGACCCGGAAGACGGTATTCACGGGCGGTTTAACGGCCTTATGCCGGGTCAGCACCATATCGCCCTGCCCCGGGACGAAGCCTCTACTGAACGCTTTGAGGCCTACGTCGCTGAGCACGCCGACACCATCGCCGCCGTCCTTCTGGAGCCCCTGGTCCAGGGGGCGGGCGGAATGGTCTTCCACAATACTGAGACCTTGGCGACCGTGCGCCGGGTTTGTGATGATCATGGTCTGTTGCTGATATTGGACGAGATCATGACCGGCCTTGGCCGCCTGGGCACAATGTTCGCTTGCGAACAGGCAGGCATCGTGCCCGACATCATGACCCTGTCGAAATCGTTGACCGGCGGCACGCTGCCATTGGCCGCGACCATCGCCAACGATCGGGTGTTTGAGGCGTTTCTTGACGAGGACCTGGACAAGGCCCTGATGCATGGGCCGACCTTCACCGGCAATGCGCTGGCTTGCGCCGCCGCCAATGCATCGCTGGATTTGTTCGAGACCGAGCCCCGCCTGGAACAGGTCCGCACAATCGAGACGCATTTGCGCTCAGCGCTGGAACCCTGCCGGGGTGTCAATGGCACCTGGGGTAATGTGGTTGATGTTCGCGTGCGAGGCGCTATCGGCGTGGTTGAACTGGACGACATCCGGGATATGAACGGGCTCAGGGCGCGCTTCCTCAACGCGGGGTGCTGGGTCCGCCCGTTTGGCAAGATCGTCTATCTGATGCCAGCGTTCACCATCCCCGAGGATGACCTTGGGGTCCTGTCCGATACGGTGGTCAAAGTGATTGGGGAGACGTGATATTTCCAAGTCCCTGGACGAATTCGCCAACGCCAAGCTGGCTACCCTGGAACAGCAATCACTGCTGCGACGCTTAAGCGAGACCGAGCGCTTGAGCGCCGTCGACGTACTGCGGGACGGTAAACGACTGATATCGTTTTCCTGCAACGACTACCTCAATTTGACCCAGCACCCCGACATCAAAGCAGCCGCCATCGCGGCGACTGAACAATACGGCACCGGGTCCGGGGCGTCGCGACTGGTGACTGGCAACCACCCGCTGTACGGCAAACTTGAACGCAAACTGGCCGACCTCAAGAGAACTGAGGACGCCTGTGTCTTCGGCTCGGGCTATTTGGCCAACACCGGCATCATCCCAGCGTTAATCGGGGTGAATGATATGGTGGCCGTGGACGAATTATCCCATGCCTGCATTTATGCGGGATCCCGACTGAGCGCCGGAGTGGTGCATGTCTTTCGCCACAACGACCTCGACCATTTGCGCGAAATTCTCGATACCAACCGGGGCAAACACCGCCATGCAATGATCGTCACCGACAGGGTCTTTTCCATGGACGGGGATCTTGCGCCGGTGGAGGACCTCAGCCGGATTGCCGATGAATTCGACGCCTGGCTGATGACCGACGACGCCCACGGTATCGGCGTTGTCGGTGGCGGCGACCAGGGGGCTGTTCCCTTGCAGATGGGCACCCTGTCCAAGGCCATTGGTGGATACGGCGGCTACCTGTGCGCCAGTCGGCCGGTCATCGACCTGATCCGCACCCGGTGCCGGACTCTGATCTATTCCACCGGCCTGCCGCCGGGAGTCGTCGCGGCGGCGATTGCGGCCATCGACCTGATCCGCTCCGATCCCGAATATGCTGCCCTACCGCTACAAAAGGCCCGTGCCTTTACCGAGGCGCTGGGCTTGGCACAAGCCGAAAGTCCCATTGTGCCAATCATCATGGGCTCGACCGACCGCACGCTGGAAGCGTCGCGCCTGTTGCAGGATGAAGGCTTTCTGGTCATCGCTATCCGCCCGCCGACGGTGCCCGAAGAGACAGCACGGCTGCGCGTCACCTTTTCCGCCGCCCATGAGGATGCCGACATTGCGCGTTTGGTGGATATCATAAAAACCAAAATCCTGGCCCCATCGTGAAGACCTTTTTCATCACCGCCACCGGCACCGGGGTCGGCAAGACCTATGTTACGGCTGCCTTGGTCGCGGATTTGGCCGACCGTGGCCGCTCAGTGCGAGTGCTCAAGCCGGTCATCAGCGGCTTCGATGAGACAAACCCGCAAGGCAGCGATACCGCCGTCCTGCTTCGCAGCCTCGGCCAGCCCCTCACCCCTGAGGCCATCGACGCTTGTTCGCCGTGGCGGTTTTCCGAACCCCTGTCGCCGGACATGGCGGCCCGTCACGAAGGCCGCGCCATCGACTTCGCCGCCCTCGTCGAATTCTGCCGGGGTGCCCGAGCGGGGGATGAGGACGTTCTTCTGATCGAAGCCGTCGGCGGCGCTATGGTGCCCCTGGACGACAGTCATACGGTGTTGGATTGGATGGCGGACCTGGGCGCGCCAGTAGTCGTTGTTGCCGGATCGTACCTGGGCACGCTCAGCCATACCCTGACCACCGTTTCCGCCCTTCGGGAGCGGGATATTGATATTGCCGCAGTGGTTGTCGATGAGTCCGAAGACAGCCCCGTTCTTATTAGCGAAACCGTGGATACCTTGGCGCGATTCCTGCCGGGGTTGACCCTGATTTCGCTCATGCGCAACGCCGACCGGGCAAGTATCCATGCCGCCCTCGAAGCCATCATCGGGGAATAGATTTACGGCGACTACTTAGTGGTCACTACTTAATAACGAACGGGTTGCAAAACCGAGGCGAATATGGCCTTTATGAAGCAGATAAACGACCTGGGGAAAAAATTTCTTCTCATAACCCTTTTGCCAAAAACAGGTTTGAATTGAGCAGGTCAACTGTCTCGTTCTCAGGGTCCTGCGAATGCCCTGAAAATAACGTAAAATCAAATGTGAGAATCCAACAAGGAGGACTAAATCTAATGAAGAGACGTCAATTTTTGAAAAATACCGCCGTTGCCGGTGCAGCCGGTGTTGCGGCCTCGACGCTAGCGGCACCAGCGATTGCTCAAGGCAAGAAGGAAATGATTATCGTTTCGACCTGGGGACGTGACTTCCCGGGCCTCGGCACCAGCGCACAACGCCTGGCAGCGCGTATTCCGGAACTGACTGAGGGCCGGATTCAGGTTAAATATTTCGCCGCTGGCGAACGTGTCGGCGCCTTCGACTCCTTTGACGAAGTCGCCTCCGGTAACTCACAGGCCTACATCGCCGCCGAGTACTACTGGAAAGGCAAGCACCCTGGCTTTGCATATTTCACCGCCGTTCCGTTCGGCTTCACTTTCGTTGAAATGGAAGCCTGGATGAAGTTCGGCGGCGGCCAGCAGCTGCATGACGAACTGGCCGGCGGTTTCGGCTTGAAGGGTTTCCCCTGCGGCAACACCGGCGTGCAGATGGGCGGCTGGTTCAACAAGGAAATGAACTCGGCAGCCGATTTCAAGGGCCTGAAAATGCGTATTCCGGGCCTCGGCGGCGACGTTTTAGCCAAGTTGGGAGCATCCACGGTTTCGCTTCCCGGCAGCCAGATTTATGAAAACCTGGTTTCCGGTTCCATTGACGCCACCGAGTGGGTCGGCCCCTGGAACGACTACTTCATGAAGTTCTATGAAGCCGCCAAGTACTACTACCATCCGGGTATGCATGAGCCGGGCTCGCAGCTGCACATGGGTATCAACAAGAAGTGGTGGTCAAGCCTGTCGAAAACCGACCAGGCCGTTATCGAAGCCTGCTGTAACGAAGAAAATTCGCGTCAAATGGCCGAAACCAACTACAACAACGGTACCTACCTCAACCGTTTGATCAAAGACCACGGCGTCAAGGTTCGTTCCTTCAACGACGATATCTATGACAGCTTCGGTAAAGCGGCAGAGGAAGTCTTCGCGGAAGTGCAGGCGCACAGCCCGCTGGCTGCGAAGATCCACAAAAGCTTTGAGGCGACGCGTGCGGATGTCGGCAAGTGGATGTTGTTGTCGGATGCGGGCTACATCAACCAGCGCAACCGAGTGCTCGGCATCAAAATCTAACCATAACCAAATGATAAACAATGATGGGACGGGGCTTAGCCTCGTCCCATCAGTCTTATTGCCTTAAGGAAAATTTTAGATGACGGCCGAAGCAAGCCCCTTGACCGGTAATTCTGGCGTTTCAGCAGATTTTTCGACTCCTGATTTAAACCACCGTACGACGCTACTGGTTCGTATGTTCGGCTGGGCCATTTTGGCGTCACTGACCGTTTTCCTGATAAATAACTACCTTACCTTCTGGCATGGACTGCCCGGCGAGGGAGCCCCCCTTGGATTTGGCAGCGGTGTCAAAGGAACGTCCATGACCATGGCGTGGCTGCAACTGGCGGCTTATCCGGTTGGTGTTGCTCTGGTGGTCTTTTCCGTCCTGCGCTCCGAGGACAGGAACCTGCGCGATGACAGCAAACGCATTACAAAAATTAATACCTTTATCATTCGGGCGGCTTTTTTCGCCGTTCTTTACATCGGCTTCACTGATGCGGTTATTTCCTTCATGCGAGTTGAGGGATTTTTGCCCCCGGTGTTTGGCAACGAAATGGCCCTGAATTTGGGAAAATCACTCTACCGGGGGCCGTTCGTGCATATGCCGCTAATAGGACTGGCTATCATCACAGCCATGTTCTCGCGCACCCTCGGCTTCACGTGGCTGGCGTTGCTGGTCATCGTGGCCGAACTTTTGATTGTCATTTCTCGCTTCATCTTTTCCTACGAACAGGTCTTTATGGGTGATTTGGTGCGCTTCTGGTATGCGGCCCTGTTCCTGTTTGCCAGCGCCTATACATTGCTTGAAGAAGGCCATGTTCGCGTCGACGTTTTCTATACGAACTTCAGTGCAAGGAAGAAGGGGATGGTGAATGCCGCCGGTTCGCTTTTCCTCGGTGTTGCGTTGTGCTGGGTCATCCTGTTCGTTGGTACGAGCACCAAATCAGCGGTCATCAACAGCCCGATTCTGGCTTTCGAGACGACCCAGACCGGTTTCGGAATGTACGTCAAATATCTGATGGCCGGATTTCTGGCTCTTTTCGCCATAACAATGATGATTCAATTTGTCAGCTACCTGCTGGACGCTGTGGCCGATATCCGAGGGGAACCCGGCGGTCGCGATCACGACGTTCACGTCATTCAATAACCTAGAATAAAGACCCTTCATTTATGGAACTCCTTTTCCTCGCCCTTTTGATCGCACTGATGGCCTATGCCCTGGGCTCGGGATACCCGGTCGCGTTCGCCCTGCCCGGATCGGCCATCATCTCCATCGGTGCGGCGGCTCTTTGTGGTTATATTTTCGAAGGAAATATCGACGCCTATTTCGCGCAAGGTAGCGCCTGGCAATGGCTGAGCGCCGGCGTTACAAATTTCCGCGGCATTTATTGGGAGGTCGAGCGCGACACGCTGATTGCTATCCCGTTGTTCATTTTCATGGGCATCATGTTGCAGCGCTCGAAGCTGGCCGAAGATCTGCTGGTCACCATGGCCCAACTGTTCGGACCGGTTCCCGGGGGTTTGGGCATATCGGTCGTGTTCGTGGGTGCCCTTCTGGCCGCGACAACCGGCATTGTCGGCGCCACCGTGGTCGCCATGGGGCTGATCTCCCTGCCCGTAATGAAGCGCAACAAATATGCCGATTCATTGTCCACGGGTACGATCGCGGCGTCGGGGACATTGGGGCAGATTATCCCGCCATCCATCGTGTTGATCATTCTCGCCGACCAGTTGGCTAGTGCCGTCGATCAGGCCAGCACCGCACGCAAAGGCTTGTATAAGGTCGCTACCGGCGAGTTTTCCATGCCGACGGCTTTCGATATCGGATCGACCAGCGCCGGAGAAATGTTCCTGGGCGCCTTCGTGCCGGGACTGACCCTGGTCGTCCTGTATATGGTCTTCATCATGGTCCTGGCCCTTATACGCCCCGATATGGCGCCGTCCGTACGGTATGATGGGAAATTCGACCGTAAATTCTTTTTCAAAGTAGCAATCACCCTGATCCCACCGCTGTCCCTGATTTTCCTGGTGTTGGGTTCGATCATCACCGGCGTCGCCACCGTCAACCAGGCCGGCGCCATCGGTGCAGCCGGTGCCCTGATCATGGGCGGCTACAGGCTGCGCGAGGGCCATTCGGGGGCTTATACGCCTGCAATTCTGGCTCTTAGCTCCCTGTTTGTACTTGCCACCCTGACCACCATTTTCCATATCAATGTCAAAAAAATTGATACCACCCAGGACGTCATCGTCCTTGTGGCGGCCATCATAGGGGTCGCGGGTTTTCTTATCGGACTTACCTGGAGCGGTTGGCGCACCTTCAAGATCGAAGACACGCTTAGGGGTGTCATGGTCGAAACGGCGAAAACCACCTCTTTGGTGTTTATCATTCTTCTGGGTGCGGCCATGTTGACTGCGGCCTTCCGCGCTTTCGGCGGCGAAGAGCTGGTCCGCGACTTCCTGACCTCCATGCCGGGCGGATTCTGGGCCCAGTTCTTCATCGTCATGGCTGTGATTTTCGTGCTTGGCTTCTTTCTTGATTTCATTGAAATCGCCGTCGTCGTCGTACCCATTGTCGCCCCGATCCTGTTGCTTGACCCGGCCGCGAATGTCACCGCCGTGTGGCTAGGTGTGATGATAGGGCTGAACATTCAAACGTCATTCCTGACCCCGCCCTTCGGATTCGCGCTGTTTTACCTGCGCGGCGTAGCACCGCCTTCGGTCAAAACCACCTCCATGTACAAAGGCGTAATACCGTTCATCCTGTTGCAGCTTATGGCACTCGTAATCGTCGGCTACGTCCCGCAACTTGTGAACTACCTGCCTTACAGAATGTCGTTAGTGTCCCAAACCGCGCCGCCGCCGCGTAATCCGGCGTTGCAGTCCTGTGTCGAAAAACTCGTATTTTCCGAACTGGATAGCACTAGTGGCAAAATCCGTGCTGCCATCACCGGCGCTCGCGCACTCGACCTGAGCGCCCTGCCTGCAAGCGTGCGCTCGGACCTGACCGCCGCTTTCGATAAGGCGGAAAAGACCTTCGTTCTGGTCAAGACAATCGGTAATACGGAAAAGGCACTGGACGAATATTCGGTGGCCTATCGGCCCCTGCATGTTGAGGTTCGGGATATTCAAAAAATCCAGGCCCGTATCAAGGTCGAGCAGAAAAAACTGCGAACGAACCTGCGTCAGCTGTCCAAAGACCCGACCCAGGACGCAAAGCGAGACAAGTTCACAGCCAGGCTTGAGGAACTTGCCGCCGAGAACAAGCAAATCACGCAAGCCATCCCTGCAAAATGGACCAGCGAGCGCAAGGCTTTCGTCACGTTGAAAAAGGCCGACACCAAGGCCCGCAGGATGTACCGTAGAAATGTCGATGCCGCCTATGAAACCCTCAGAGAAACAACCCAGATCATCGGCGCGGTCGGCGAACTGGTTGCCCTGGAAAGCCGGTTCGCAAAAATCACAACCGACATCGCAGGCAAATCGATCGAGGACGCCCAAACCATCCTCAAGGAGCTAACCGTTCTGGTCCGCCAGGTTCCAGGGACCAGCGCTGTTGCCAAGGAACTATCCGACGCGCGGCGTGTCCTCCGAAAGAAGAACGGCGAAGACAAAGCCTTGCTGATATTGGTCAAAGCCCAAGACGCTTTTGCCGGGGAACTCGCATGGCGCAAAAAGGCCGCGCAAGACGTGAAACCGGGGCTGGATCGTTACGAGGCTTCTATTCGCAACACCATCGGCCTCCGGTTGCAATCGCGGCTACCGAAAGAACAAGCATTGGAAGTCGCCGCTTGCAAATCCAACCCCTTCGACCTGACTTTAGAATTCTAGCCAGATCGGCGGCGTCATGTCTCCGACCCTCAAGGCCGCTCTTTGGATGTCGGGAACCCTGGCGTCGTTAATCCTCATGGCCTTGGGCGGACGTGAATTGTCGGGCGACATGTCGACCTTCGAAATTCTTTTTTTCCGCAGTCTGATCGGGCTTGCCGTGGTCTCCACCTTGTTGTCGCGTAGCGGCTGGGCACAGATAAAATCCGAAAAAATCGGGCTGCACACTATCCGCAATTGTTCCCATTATGTCGGACAGTTCGGCTGGTTTTACGGCATCTCCCTGCTTCCCCTGGCGCAAGTGTTCGCCCTTGAATTTACCCTGCCGATCTGGACCGCCATTCTGGCCCCGGTTCTTTTGGGCGAACGCCTGACGGGAACCCGCATCGCAGTGATCATCATCGGCTTTACCGGCGCCCTTATTATACTGCGCCCGGGCATGGTACCCATCGACACGGCGACGCTGGTCGTTCTGATCGCCGCCTTCGGTTTCGCTCTGTCCCATACCCTGACGAAAAAATTGTCGGGAACGGACTCGGCGCTCTCTATTTTGTTCTACATGACCCTAGTGCAACTGCCGCTGGGGCTAGTGCCGTCGCTATTCAACTGGGTCACTCCGACCATCGCCCATGTGCCGTGGCTGATCCTGATTGGTGTGAGCGGACTGACTGCGCATTTCTGCATGGTACGGGCGTTTCTGCATGCCGATGCCATTGTCGTCATACCGATGGATTTCCTGCGTTTGCCGCTGATCGCGATAATCGGATTGATCCTCTACGCCGAGCCCCTGGATGTCTGGGTACTGGTCGGCGCGGCGGTTATTTTCGCCGGCAATTTCCTCAACATCCTTCAAGACAAGCGGCGCTCATAAACACTATTGATCGGGTTTTGCCTTACCTTGCTGCGGTGTGCATACTGCCCGCCGTTCCACCCCCTTTAACAAATGAGTTTCCAGGCAATGCGTGATTTTCATTTCCCCGGCCGCTCCACGGCGCACGGCGCCAACGGCATGGCCGCTACGTCCCACCCCACTGCCACCCTGGCCGCCATCGACATACTGCGCTCCGGCGGCAACGCCGTGGACGCCGCCATTGCCGCCGCCGCCGTTCTCGCCGTGGTCGAGCCGCAGGCGACCGGCATCGGCGGCGATTGTTTCTGCGTCTATGCACCGGGCGGCGACATGGCCAAGGCCATCGCCGTCAACGGTTCCGGCAAAGCGCCGGCCAAGGCAACGCCTGAATTCTTTCAGGGCCAGGGGCTGGAGCACATCGGCCTGACCACCGCGCACGCGGTCAGTGTCCCCGGCGCGGTCGACGCCTGGACCCGGGTCCTGGCCGAGTACGGCACCCTGGGTCTGGACCGTGTCCTGGCCGCCGCCATCGGTTACGCCGAAGACGGCTACGTCGTCGCCCCGCGCATCCAAAAGGATTGGGCCGATCACGTCGATAAACTGGCGCTGACGACAAGTGCTGCGTCGAAGATGCTGATCAACGGGCGCGCACCCAAGGTCGGCGAAATCATGAAAAACCCGTGGCTCGCCGACACGCTCCGCGCCATCGCCGAGAATGGCCGCGAGGGCTTTTACGCAGGCCCTGTCGCCGAAGACATCGTTTCCTATCTCAATTCCCTGGGCGGGGTACACTCGCTGGACGATTTCGCGGCCCAGGATTCTGAATTTTTGGACCCCATAACCTCGACCTACCGCGATTACGCGGTCTCCACGGTGCCGCCGAGCAATCCCGGCCTGACGACGCTGATGATCCTCAACATCCTCGAAGGTTTCGACCTTGCATCCTACGGCCCGACCAGCACGGAACGCCTGCACCTGATGGCCGAAGCAACGCGGCTGGCTTATAACGCCCGCGAGGAAGCCGTAGGGGATCCGAACTTCGTCGATGTCGATGTCGAAACCCTGATTTCCAAGCAATGGGCCGAAGAAGCCCGCTCCAAAATCCGCCTCGATCAGACCATGGACCTGCCCTACATCTCACCGCCGGCGCACCCCGATACGGTGTACCTGAGCGTCGTCGACAAAGACCGCAACACCATGTCGTTCATCAATTCGATATTCTATTCGTTCGGCTCAGGGCTAGTGACGCCCAACACCGGTATCGTCCTGCAAAACCGTGGCGCCGGGTTCCACCTGAAACCGGGCCACCCCAACTGCATCGCGCCGGGCAAACGCCCCCTGCACACCATCACGCCGGGCATGCTGTCCAAGGACGGCCGCGCCGTGATGTCCTACGGCGTCATGGGCGGCCAGTATCAGCCGGTCGGCCAGACCCAGGTCGTCACTAACGTCGTCGATTACGACATGGACGCCCAGGAAGCCATCGACCTGCCCCGCTCGTTCTGGTTCGAAGGCACCTACCAGCTGGAAAAAGGCATTCCTGCGGAGACCAAGGCTGGCCTGGAAACCCTCGGCCATAAATGCGGCCCCATCGACCCGCCCCACGGCGGCGGCCAGGCGATCAAAATCGACTGGGACACCGGCACCCTCGAAGGCGGCTCCGACCCGCGCAAGGACGGCATCGCGCTCGGATATTAGGCGTGTATTAGGCCGGCTATTAGGCCGACTATTAGGCCTCGCGGCTGTTACCCTCTACCCAACGCGCCAGTTCGTCTTCTTCTATGTCGCCTGCGGCAAGCCCCAGGATCATTTGAACTTCCTCGACCTGATCGGGATCAAAACGCCAACCGTTCAGGAACAGAAAACCATGTAGGGCGAGCAATCCGGTACGCTTGTTGCCGTCGATAAAAGGATGGTTCTTAACGATGCCGAAACCATAGGCTGCGGCCAATTCAAAAATGGTGGTCTCGGGATTATAGTGATGGCGATTGACGGGTCGAGCCAGTCCACTTTCGAGGAGGCCCAAGTCCCGCACGCCCTCAGGCCCGCCTAAGAGCGCCAACTGCTCGTCATGGATTGCCAACACCATTTCCACCGTAAGCCACCTTGGTTCGATTGGGGGCTCAGCGGATTGATTGGCGATCATTTCGCCAGTTCACGTAGCGCGTCCCGATGCCTACGCATATAATCACGGGTTGCTTCCATAACATTGGCAAAATCAGCGTCATAAGCCGTTAGGCGAATGCCGCCGGGGGTGTGAACAACAAACAACTCGTCGCCCTCGGACACGCCCAGCCGTTCGAGTTCTGCTTTGGGCAGAATAACGCCTTGGGAATTGCCGATCTTGCGGACGGTTACGGAATTGGCCACCGGACTCTTCCTATACATGCCAATAAAATTAGTTATACCCAAAGTTATAACATTTTTCGAAGCAAATCAAGAAAAACGCCTTAAACCCTGGTCGAATTCTCTTAAACAACTGATTTTAAACAAAAACACACCGTTCTGCGCAGCAAACGTAAACATAAGTAAACATTTGTAGCCATTCGTGAACATCCACCACTCAAACACCAAGGCCACGGGCTGCGCGTCAATGAATGCTCCAGAAACATTTTCACAATGTTTGTGAACAAACAAAGAACATATTCCGGTGGCATGGGATTGTCAAGGGGATTTAAGAACGACCTGACCAAGCCGTTAAAGGCCCAGAACGTTACGTCTGCCCTCAATCAGGCGCTTTCGAACTCCTGGGAAACGTCGATGCATTGGGTTCGGCCCTAACTTTCGCGGTTCAATTTCTTTTCCAGAACCTGGGCCGCATTGTCCTGCAATAATTCTTTCAGGACTTTTGCCGTGGCGGAGTGACCTGCCTTTTCCAGCCGGGAAACCGTATCCGCAAACAAAGGCAATCTTTCAAGACCGAAGTAAGCCTCGAAACGTTTTTTCACGCTTTCCTTAAAATCCTCAGACATCACAAACGTCCCATCCTGATTTTCAATCGGTTCATTGTCTCCGAACCAATTGAACAGGGGATGAAAATAGTATGAAGGTCGTGTAAACGGAGGTTACAGAATCAATGGGTCTGGTGACCCGCCAGATCACCCCGTTGCCCAGCGGACGTAAGGCCGCCCCTTAGGCAGAAACCCCCTACCCCATCGCGGCTTGCAGGTTCTCGTCCAGCTTATCGAGAAATGCCTGGGTGTTCATCCACGCCTGATCGGGGCCGACCAGCAGGGCCAGGTCTTTGGTCATGAAACCGGCTTCGACGGTATCGACGCAGACGCGTTCCAGGGTTTCGGCGAAGCCGGTCACGTCCGGCGTGCTGTCGAATTTGCCGCGATAGCTAAGCCCCTGGGTCCAGGCGAAGATCGAGGCCATCGGGTTGGTCGAGGTTTCCTTGCCCGCTTGGTGCTGGCGGTAGTGGCGCGTCACGGTGCCGTGGGCGGCCTCGGATTCGATGGTCTGGCCGTCCGGCGTCATCAGCACCGAGGTCATCAGGCCGAGCGAGCCGAACCCTTTCGCCACGTTGT
>JABMOG010000283.1 GCA_013204265.1 Rhodospirillales bacterium | reverse complement strand
GCCTCAGGAGTCTGCGTAAAGACAACACCGGTTATGACCTCAAGCACCTGTTCATCGGCGCCGAGGGAACGCTGGGCGTAATTACCGCCGCCGTGCTGAAGCTGTATCCCCGCCTACCCCACCGCGAAACCGCGCTGGCCGCCATGCCGAGTGCGGACGCGGCGTTGGAGTTGTTACAGATCGCCGGGCGTGATGCTGGTGACGCGCTGACCGGGTTCGAACTGCTCAACCGCATGAGCATCGACATCGCCGTCACCCATTCGCCGGAGATCCGCGACCCGTTTGGCGCCCCCCACGACTGGTATGTGTTGATTGAGCTATCCGGCCCCGAGAACGGAAATATCAGTGAAACCCTGGAAGGCATCCTGTCGGGAGCGTTGGAATCGGGCGTCATCGACGACGCGGTGATCGCCGCCAGCGGCGCCCAGGCCGCAGACCTGTGGCGCATCCGCGAGGCCGTTCCCCTGTCGCAGCCCGCAGCCGGAGCCAGCATTAAACACGACATCTCGGTACCGGTCTCTAAAGTACCGGAATTTCTCGCCCGCGCCCAGGCAACTGTGGAGGCCGAAATGCCCGGTATCCGCACCGTCGCCTTTGGCCACCTTGGCGACGGCAACATACATTTTAATTTGAGCCAGCCCGAAGACATGGAGGCCGAGACCTACCTCGCCGAATGGGGACGCTTCAATCGTTTGGTGCACGACATTGTCGCGGATTTAGGCGGCAGTTTCAGCGCCGAACACGGCATCGGAACCCTGAAACGGGGCGAAATGGAACGCTACCGCCCGGCTGTCGAGTTGGACGTCATGCGGTCACTAAAAGCCGCCTTGGACCCCAAGGGTATAATGAACCCTGGCAAGGTTCTTTAGTCGATCAGGTCAACCTGGGCTTCCCGCAAGGGCTTCGAATGTCGGCGCGTTGGGGCAGAACGTATTCGGCCCTTCGACCTCTCCGGCGAGCCACCTTTCGCAATACCCCTCATTCGGGCACGCAGCGCACCGCCGACGGGTAACGCGCATGATCGCCTTAATTCGCAGGCTTTCGCCAATGGCGATTCCGGGGTCCAGGCCGATGTGAGCCATCATGGCCACCCTGCGCCGCAACGAACCCGCAGCCTCGCTTTGCCTGAACCACACGAACAGGACGACGACCACCGAAACCATGATAAGGGCGACGGTTGTCTCGAACGATAATGTCTCCATAATGCAAACCTCCTTGATGCACGGCACGGCACTCAAGGCGGAAAAGGGCAGTCCCCACCGCGCCTCCCGGCCCAAAGACTACGAACCGGTTCCCTCTTTCGAATGGACAATACTATAGCCGTGATCGCGCTTAGGCGCATTGACCGGGGTTAAGGCCAAGTGTTCCGCCATCAGAGCAGAGGCGTTAGCGGCGGTGAGCCTGGGGAAGACGGATTGGAGTTTTCTTTATGGCGGGAGCTTGCTTGGCAGCGGCTTTTTTGGCGGTGGCTTTTTTGGCGGTGGCCACTTTCTCGTCGGCGGCTTTGTCGTCGGCAACTTTGTCGATCGCCTCTTTGGCGAGGCGCAGTCCCCGCAGCCTCGCCACATGTTCGGCTTTGTCCTGCTCCACTTTTTCTTTTTCCTTCAGGGCCTGCATGTCTTTTTTCTGAGTGGCGGCGAATTGTACTTCGGCCCGTGATTTAACTGACTTCAACATTTCGATAATTTCCTGTTTTAGATAGAGGCGTCGCGGGCAAAAACTTTCGTCCCGGAACACAAGGTTGGCGTCCCTACGGGTCGAACATCCCGCACCAGGGCATCGGCCAGATCAAGAGGGTCGATCTTGACGATTTGGAAAATGCCCGGAATTCCGTAATCCCGGCAGACCCAAATCCATGTTGACGTTCGGTTGGGTCTAACAAAAGACAAGAATCCGCCGACCTCTTCACGCACCTCAATGGTATAGGTGCCGGATGCCTGCACGTCTTTCAGTCCCTTTAAGACGAAGGACTTGGTGAAGGTTACCCGCGAAATTGGCGTGTGCATTTCCATCAATGAGGACCTGTTGAGCGGCTTGTGCTGTGGAAAGTTTATTAAGGGACTTATGGTGTCCACTTTTTTAAATACAGAAAAAATATTCTGACACCTATATATAGAAACAAATAAATATTTTACAAGACATTATCTCAAGTGTGTTTATTTAAACTGGACAAAAGTATAAATAAAATTACTACAGTACTTAATTTATATTTTTATTTCTTTATTGTTAAATAGGTTTTCATTAGTAGTGCAGTCGATTGAATTACCCAGCGCGAGCAAGCTCAAGGCGCTGTTCGTCCT